>NZ_LWHB01000064.1 GCF_001889065.1 Suttonella ornithocola
AATATCCTTAAGCAAGGCTTCATCATCAATCTTTGAGGGCTTACGCTCAGTAAAGCCTTTAGGATGGGGATTTTTAATCCAGCTATAGACGGTGAATTTGCTGATCTTGTAGCGCTTTGCAACAGCGCGCCAAGTTTCTCCATTAGCAATATCGTTAAGAATTTTCTGTCGGAATTGGCGGCAGTAGGTCATAGGATATGCTCAGTTTGTTTTTGATAATTCTACTACAAGTTGTTCTTTATATCTGCTTTGGATAGATTGGATTATAAGTGATTTGACTATATAGATCAACTTAATTTGCTAGACAGAAACAATCAGCATTGTGTCATCTTCATTTAACGTAACTAAGCAGTTTTTTTCTCCCTTATAAGGATCAAGCTGTTCCATAGTTTGATAACTCCCCGCAATAGAAACTAATTCGGCTGAAAAATCGCTTGCGTAAATATAAGTTGACTCATTGCCTTTTGCACCGGAAAAAGCTCTTCCTCGTAAACTTCCCAAAATATGGATATTGCCATCAGCAATAACTTCAGCACCTGCACCAACAATTCCGATAATTGTTAAATCTGTATCAGGTGCATAGACTCTTTGTCCAGAGCGAATATTGCCACGAATGATTTTGGTGTCTAGCTTACTATTCTTGCTAAGAGAGGCTAGTGGAGAAGAGGGTTCTTGATTAGTTGACTTAGGTTCAGTAATGGTATTTGATACTTCAAGCGTTTCTTTTTTAGTAGAACGCGCTTCTTTCATTGGAATATCTGCTAATCCTAATTGCGTCAGCGTTTTAATTGGATAAGGGTGATGAGTTAAAGCAATTAGTGTTAGCCCATTGTCTAGAAATATTGTTTTTAATTCTTTTAGCCAATTAAAATTTGCTTTCTCAATAGAAAGTCCCTCTAGGTTGGCGATAAAACCCATTCCTGAAAAAAATCCTTCGGGTGAGGCGGAAAGCTTTTCTTTTAAGGTTTGTTGAATTTCTTGCAGGTTGGTATTAGAGAAATGAACGCTAGTAAGATGTGCCGTGCGAGGGCGAAATTCTAATTGAACAGACATTGGACTCTTTAATAAGCATGAGAATAAAGTAATAATAATATTTTGCTACCTTTAGCTCAATAGTAAGCGACAGTTTTAGTAGATTTGAGTTTGTAACCAAGGAATAGTGCGATCTGGTAAATATCTATCTAAAGAACCAATATAAATGAGACCATAGCGACAATCTGCAGACATTCCATGTCGAGTGCCTTTGCAATCTACTAGAAGAGGATATAAAGGGCTTTCTGTTAAATGATGTTGATTAACACCGATAGCAGAACCAACAATGGTTGCTTTATCTCGACATTCCATTTCGTTGTAATGTTCAGAAGTTTTATTACAAACGGTATCTGCCAATGCTTTACCATAGACATCATTCATGCCAGTATCTATAAGTGTATATCGGATATTATTTTTTCCTAGATAACTCAGCAAAGTTTTTTCGTGAAAAATATTATTGTAATCAGAGAAAAATAATCGCTGTAAGTAACCGTAATAATTTTCTCCTAAAGCGATAAATTGGCTTTTTGCAATTCGAGCGGGTGCGCTTAGTGTTTGTAATTCTGGTGAATATTGAATTTCCCATCTGTCATTTTTTTGTTGCATCACGATGAGTGAGAAGGCGCGAGGAAGTGGAGTATCTTGATTATTAGAAGCCAAAAGTGGGACGCCTTCCAGATAAAGGTAGCGCATTTTTCCTGTATTGGTTTCTAAGATTTGATCGTCCTCAATTTTTAAGCAGTAAGTTCCCCAGTTTGTCGATTTTGCATAACATTGTTCAATATTTCGCCACTGAAATTCGGCAGATGAAAGTAGTTGGCTTAAGTTTTGAGAAGATTCTTTTGAAGAGCCATCAGTTGTATATGTATTATTCGCTGAACAAGCGCTAACTAGCCAAGCAGTAAAGAAAAAAATGATACGAGTTAGATTAGTCATATATTTTATTTGCTGATAATACAAATGTATCATCAGCTTTTTTAATATTTTTATTTAAATGGAAGGCGCCCCATTGGAAGAGGACCATTGCGTTGTAAAAGTTTGCCCATTTTTCCACCACGGAATTTTTTCATTTGCTTCTGCATTTCTTTAAATTGCTTAAGTAAACGGTTTACTTCTGGAACGTCTAATCCACAGCCAGCAGCAATCCGGCGTTTGCGCGAACCTTTGATAATATCGGGATTACGACGTTCTTCCATGGTCATTGAAAGAATAATAGCTTCTTGACGTTTGATTTTTTGTGGCGATAAATGTTGATTTTTTAGCTCCTGTGGAATTTTGCTCATTCCAGGAATTTTCTCTAACATTTTTTCCATATCAATTTGTAGCATTTGATGAAGCTGTTCCCGAAAATCATCTAGGTCAAAAGTTTTACCTTTTGCCATTTTTTTCGCTAATTTTTCAGCTTTTTTCTGATCAACCTGATGCTCTAGGTCTTCAATTAAGCCTAATACGTCTCCCATTCCTAAAATACGTGAAGCAACACGCTCAGGATAGAAGCTTTCTAAGGCGTCAGTTTTTTCACCAATACCTAAGAATTTAATCGGTTTGCCTGTAATGTGACGAATAGATAAAGCCGCTCCACCTCTAGCATCCCCGTCAATTTTAGAAAGAATTATGCCGGTTAGTGGAAGCGCGTCATGAAAGGCTTTTGCGGTATTGGCGGCGTCTTGCCCAGTCATAGCATCAACGACAAATAGGGTTTCAACTGGGTTAACGGCTTGATGAATAGCTTGAATTTCATTCATTAAAGCTTCATCAATATGTAGGCGTCCAGCGGTATCTACAATGAGAACATCATAATGTTGGAGCTTTGCGTGTTCAAGTGCTCTAGCAGCAATATCTCTTGGTTTTTCTTGTTCGCTTGAAGCAATAAAACCTGCACCAACTTGTTCTGCTAAGGTTTCTAATTGTTTAATCGCCGCAGGGCGGTATATATCTGCAGAAACAACGGCGACTTTCTTTTTATCTAGGATAAGTCGGCGTGCTAATTTAGCGGTAGAAGTGGTTTTCCCTGAACCTTGTAAACCAGCCATTAAAATAACAGCAGGTGGCTGAGTAGCTAGATTTAATGCATCGTTTTCTTCGCCCATGATGCGAGTAAGCTCAGCCTGTACAATTTTGATAAAGGCTTGGTCAGGCGAAAGTTTTTGACTAACTTCTTGTCCGATTGCTGCAGTTTTAATATTTTCAATAACATCTTTAACAACAGGTAAGGCAACATCTGCTTCAATTAACGCAATGCGCACTTCTCGGAGGGCTTGGGTGATATTTTCTTCGCTAATTCGGCTTTGACCTCGAAGCTTTTTAATAGTTCCTTGTAATCGGTCACTTAAACTTTCAAACATATACTTTTCCTTAACTGAATGAGAAGGCATAAAACAGTTGAGAAATTCACGACTGTCTTTGGCAACATTGGTGTATTATAACGGTTTGTTTTATATTTAGTAGGATTTGCCATGCAGCTTTTGCTGCCTTTTTTGGTTATCTGTTTATATTTAGGGACTGCTTGGCAGTTTTATCGTGCCACGCGTTCGCACTCTAGTAGTTTTACCGCGTTGGCATTTTTGTTTGCAGCTTGTCAGCTTCATGCTTTTTTATTGATTACGACAATCGGTAATACATTAAATTTTTCTATTTTTAATGTGGTTTCGGCATTTGCTTGGTCTGTGGCAGTTTTGTCTTTTTTCTGGCTTTGGAAAAAGCAAATGGCGCTTGGTGGCGTTATTATTAGTATTGTTAATGCCTCATTGGTGGTATTAGCAGCTGTTTTTGTGAGTCGAAAACCGTTTTTAAGTAATCTTCAAGGTGGAATGATTTGGCATATTCTGCTTTCTATGGCAGCTTGGACTGTGTTAACAATTGCCTTGATTCATAATGTATTATTTATGTATTTGTTTCAACGATTAAAAAATAAACGATTAAAAAATACCAATTTGGCTTCTTTAGCAAATTTGGAAAGAATATCTGTTTTATATCTTTTGTTAGGATTTTTGTTATTACTTGCGGCTTTAATGAGTGGTTGGATGTTTGTGGAAAACCTATTTGCGCAACATCTCTGGCATAAAACCGTATTAACGATGCTTTCAGCAGCTGTCTATGGATGGACATTATTTCTTTATTATGGACGCCATTATCGAGGTTTAATTATTGT
The DNA here is from genome assembly GCF_001889065.1 of Suttonella ornithocola. Lineage (GTDB taxonomy): Bacteria > Pseudomonadota > Gammaproteobacteria > Cardiobacteriales > Cardiobacteriaceae > Suttonella_A > Suttonella_A ornithocola. The sequence continues at coordinate 4,184 of NZ_LWHB01000064.1, forward strand.
GTACTGGGCATTTGCCGCTTACGCTTTATTGATGATGGGCTATGTTATTAGTAATATTGTCTTGCAATTTTTTATTAAGTAAGGATAAATAACTGTGTCGGAATTACCAGATTGGCTTTTAGTGAGTGTGCTGGTGTTTTGTTTGGCTTGTTCAGCTTTTTTTTCTGCTTCTGAAACAGCGATGATGTCGCTTAATCGCTATAAATTAAAACATCTTTCTGATGAGGGTAATTTAGCAGCAAAACGTGCCGAAAGCTTATTAAAAAATACAGAGCGATTGTTAGCGACTATTTTATTAGGCAATAATTTTGTTAATATTTTAGCAACCTCTCTAGGCACAATCATCGGTATTCGATGGTTTGGTGATATGGGAGTATTGGTTGCAACCGTAGTTTTAACAGTTTTAGTCTTGTTGTTTTCTGAGATTGCGCCAAAAACGTTTGCGGCACTGTTTCCAGAAAAAACTGCCTTGCCGGCTTCTAGGGTTTTAAGCGCTTGTCTTTGGTTGTTATCGCCGTTAGTTTGGTTACTGAATAAATTGGTTGCTTTGATTTTTAAACCTTTTGGTTTGGGAGCAAATAGTAGCGATAGAGATGTGCTTACGAATGAAGAACTTAAGACAATAGTTCTTTCTTCCTCTCCTCAGTCTGTTTCGCAGGAACGTCAAGATATGTTAATTGGCGTTTTAGAATTGGAAGATGTTTCTGTAGATGAAGTCATGGTTCCTAGAAATGAATTAGAGGGCGTTGATTTAAATGATGACTGGGATGAGTTGGTTGAGCAAATTACCGCTTCTCGTCATGGTCGTTTATTGGCTTATCGAGATAATATTGATCAAGTAGAGGGGATGCTTCATTTACGAGATGTGATTACTTTATACCGAGATAAGCGTTTAAATAAGGAAGCTTTAATTGAAGTATTAAGACCTTGTGTTTTTGTCCCAGAAAATACGCCATTACGCCAGCAGTTAATCAATTTTCGTCAGCAAAAGCAGCGTAGTGGTTTAGTGGTTGATGAGTATGGTGATATTCAAGGCTTAATTACTTTAGAAGATATTCTTACTCATATTGTGGGTGATATTGCAGAAGAGGGCGAGGAAGAAGCGCCCGAAATTGTTGAAAAAACACCGGGTATATTTGATGTTAATGGTGGAATTAGCTTGCGTGTACTCAATAGAGAATTAGGATTAAAACTTCCCTTAGATGGTCCGAATACCCTTTCAGGACTTATTGTAGAAATACTAGGCAATTTTCCTAAACCTGGAACGGAAGTTAGTTTTGATGAATGTATAGTACGTGTTAAAAGCTTTGAAGGCGGGGTAGTTGAGCAAGCAGAAGTTGAACTTTTAAATTCGATAGAAGAATAATGGCTTTTGGACTCTCTTTATTATTTTTATTTCCTTTACTCGCTTTTGCGATTGCACATCTAATTTGGCAACTTCGTTATCATCACCTTGATCTAGATAATGAAAATCGTCCTACAGAAAAAGTTTTTTTGCGTTGGACGGTTCCTATTTTAACAATCACATTGATTATCTGTATTCCTTTATTGGTAAAGTGGCGGAATGAAGTTCGGGTTCGACATTATTTGCATAATTTGCCGTTAGTCACTGTCATGCAAACCTATCGACGCCCCATTTATGAGCAATTGCGTAATAGCGTAGAAACTGAAGGAATAGATGATGTTGAAGTTGTGCAGCGATCTTTAGAAAAAGCCATAGAAGAATTACGTTTAGCATGGATATATGCGGTTCCATACGCTTCAACAGATGCAGTAATGCGCTATATTCGCTATCGTTATGATGAAGTGAGTTTGTTAGCCGAACAAGGAAGTAATGAACTTTGTTTTTATATTAGCTCACCTAATAGTCATCAAACCAGTCAAGAAGATGTTACTTTTATGCAAAAAAATGCGCCGTATATTCGTGATGCGATGATTATGGTTTTTACCAGTTTTGATATAAAAAATCGGCTGGGCTATTTAGAAAAAAGAACAGCTAAACGAAGATATAATTCTTTATTACAAAAACTAGACAGAAAATATCATTTAGAGCAAACGCAATTTGCGAGCGAACGTGACTGCTTATATCAAAAGGATTTTTATCTTAATTTATTAAATTATTCTGATACGGATATGACTAAGATAATGCGATGGGCAATTTTGCAGCAAATCGAAACGTTTCCACAATATTCAGGAAAAAAAGACTAATATGCTTATTTAGAAAGCTATTTAGCACGAATGATTTGATATACCTGATCTATTTTGTACACTCGATATCGAGCAGGTTCGGCGCGTTGTTCTCCAGCATAGCTAAACATCAAGGCTTCTTTTTTTCTCTTGATTTATCCAAACAATAAACAAGCCGCTATGCTCAATATCATGATAACTATGGTCAATATGGTATAGCCAGTCACCTACTTGGATAAAATTGGTATCAGCAAAAGGACCATTAGGATAGGAACCAGTAAAGATATTCTGTCTTCTTGTGTGAGGATAGCCTGCTCTATTCCAAGCAATATTTAGATAATCCCAACAGCCACCTCGAATAATTTCGCCTGATTGAGCCATTTTTCGTATGGTTCTTAAAATACTCCTTTCAGCTGGTGTCGCTGATGTTTCGGCATCAATGACAATGGAAGACTTTGCTGTATATTTTTTAACAGTAGAAGTCTTTGCTTGTTGGATAATCTTATTCTTAGAAAGCGTTTGAGCATAGAAGTAATGATTATAGTGAAAGGCTACTAGAATAGTTACAGCGTTAAGATAGATGAATAAAGTAAGCACACGTACTATTACTGGAATAGCGATCTAATTTCTGTGACTCTTTTATTAGCCTTTGACTATAGTTAAAATATAAGTCCGCTATAGAAAAAAATATCGGCGCAGCATGGAGGTAATTAAGTATTTTCAGACTAGCCACTGCAATAGTTGTGGTTCATCTATAATAGTAATACCAAGTTTTTCTGCTTTTTCTTTTTTACTGCCAGCTTTTTCTCCTGCTAAAACATAGTCTGTTTTACTAGAAACACTATTAGTTACTTTTGCGCCTAAGGATTCTAAGTGTTCTTTGGCTTGTTCTCGTGAAAGTGTTAGTAAAGTTCCAGTAATGACGACAGTTTTTCCTTCTAGTATTCCATTAGAAAATGTTTTTTGCTGAACTTCAGACCAATAGATTCCTACAGATTCTAATTGATGGATAACTGATAAATTTTCTTGGTCTGAAAAAAAATGTGCAATATATTGCGCCATAACAGGACCGATACCCTCTATTTCTTGTAAACTTTGCTCATCTGCTTGAATAAGCGCATCTAATGTTCCGAAATGATTTGCTAATAAATTTGCACTAACAGTTCCAACTTCTCGAATACCCAAAGCATAAATAAAGCGAGCAAGAGTAGTTTTTTTGGCGTTTTCTAGGGCATTGATAATATTTCGAGCAGATTTTTCCGCCATTCTAGGAAGGTTAGCCCAGTCTGAATAGGCAAGCATAAATAAATCTGCTGGAGTGGTAACTTGTCCATTTTTAACGACTTGTTCTATAAGTTTGTCGCCTAGACCTTGAATATCCATTGCTTTTCGTGAGGCAAAATGGATTAAGGATTGTACGCGCTGTGCTTGGCAGTGTAATCCTCCTGAACAGCGCGCAACTGCTTCGCCCTCTGGTCTAATAACTTCTGAACCACAAATAGGGCAATGTGAAGGCATAATAAAAGGCGTACTATTAAAAGGTCTTTTCTCTAATACGACTTTAACAATTTCTGGAATAACGTCTCCGGCTCTTCGAATAAAAACGGTATCCCCAACGCGAACATCTTTTCTAGCCACTTCATCTGCATTATGTAGAGTGGCGTTGGTAACTGTTACGCCGCCTACTTCGACGGGTTTAAGTCTTGCAACAGGTGTAACAGCGCCCGTTCGTCCAACTTGTACATCAATTGCTTCAACAGTGGTTGTTTTTTCAATGGCTGGGAATTTCCACGCAATTGCCCAGCGTGGTGCTCTTGAAACAAATCCGGCTTTCATTTGGTCAGAAAAGCTATCAACTTTATAAACAACACCATCAATTTCATAAGGAAGAGCCGGGCGTTCTGTATTTAATGAATTCATGTAGTCCTGTGCTGCTTCTAAAGATTGCACAGTTGTTTGTAAATGGCAAACTGGTAATCCCCAAGTTTGAAATTGGCTAAGTAATTCGCTATAGGTGGAGGGAAGTTCAAAATTTTCTAAACTTCCATAACCATAAGCAAAAAAGGCGAGTTTGCGTTGAGCAGTAATAGCAGGGTCTAACTGACGCAAACTACCTGCAGCAGCATTTCTAGGGTTCGCAAAGCGTTTTTCTCCGATTTGTTCAGCAGTAGCATTTAATGTCTCAAAAGCTTTTTTGGGCATATAAATTTCACCGCGAATTTCTATTATTTTTGGGAGATTATCGCCTATTAATCGTAGAGGAATGGCTTTAATAGTCCGGACATTCGCAGTAACATCTTCGCCTGTTGAGCCATCGCCTCGCGTAGCAGCTTTTGTTAATATGCCATTTTCATAGCGTAAACTAATCGCCAAACCATCAAATTTAGGTTCTGCCGATAAAGGAATATGGTCTTTATCAAGTCTTAACTGTAAGCGATGGTAAAACTCTGAAAATTCTTCGCTAGAAAATACATTGTCTAAGGACAGCATGGGAATATGATGCGTAACTGGTGGAAAAGCACTATCAGCTTTCCCACTGACTCTTTGAGTCGGTGAATCAGCAGGAATCGGTAAATGACTTTTTGATTCTAATGCGATGAGCTGGCGCATAAGGGCATCATATTCAGCATCAGAAATAATAGGATTATCTAAAACATAATAGGCATAATCATGTTGTCGAATAAGATTTCGGAGGGTGTCAATGTCTTTCATTATCGGCGTTGATGAGTTGCGAGCCATTCGTCAAATTGTATTTGAAAATCTTCAGCAGCTTTACGATATTGCATTAAATCTTTAGGTCCCATTGGGCGGCGCCGGAAATCACATAATCTTCCATCTAATAGCTCAGCCATTTCTTTTGAAATGGCAGAAAAAGTTTCATAAGATTCGACCGCATCATCACCATTAGGTAATTGTAAAACCAACAAAATTCCTTCTATTGCATCCATTTCATCTAGATTTTCTGCAAAGATACCTGGCTGGTGTATATTCAATACGGTGAATAGAATATCACGCCCATTTTTGTTAACCATTTCAAAAACGCCACTAGGTGCGCGCTGCAAACCAAAGGTTTTAACCAAATTTTGTATATCTTCTCCACTAAAATAGCAACCATAGCGTGCCATAATGGCAATAGGTAAATCTGCTTGAGGAGCATTGGGTAGTTCCTCAGCAGAAGGAATAGATAGGTTTTTACCAAAAAAACCGGGATTTAACCGTGAGGTTTTTTGTATTTGAGATTCATCTAAGGAAGAATGGTCGTTATGTATTTGAGTAGATTTTTTTTCTTGTTTTAAATGTGTGCGCTGAATAATTCTTATGATTGTCCAAGCAATAATAAGAATTAAAATAATTGCAATTATTCGTACTATAATAATCAACATTTCTTGAGTCATTCTATATTTCCATCTCCTAAAGCATCTTCAAGTCTAAAGAGTAAATAATCATCAATAGCATATCCGTCTCTTTCGCTTAAGGCAAAGTGGCAAACGCTGCGCCCACAACGATGAACGGTTTGTTTGTCACCTGTTTCTAAATGGTGCCATGGCGGTAACGGTTTGTTTTCATAGCGTAAACGATAAGCGCAACTTGGCGGGAGCCAACGGTAATCTTCGCGTGGAATATCTCTTAAATTTAAACAATCAGAGACTTTCTTTTGGCGATTGGGGTAGTCTTGACAGCTTGCAGACTCAATGTCTAGTAGGCGACAAGCAACACGAGAGAAATAAACTTCTCCCGTATCTATATCTTCCATTTTATTTAAACAGCATAAACCACAGCCATCACATAATGCTTCCCATTGTTCAGGCGTCAAAGCATCTAATGGTTGATGCCACCAAGAAGACAATTAATTTAATCCTTGAATATATAGAGAAACCGCTTCAATTTGCTGTGGCGTTAGTTTTGCAGCAACATCTCTCATCATTGAATTAGGGTCATTAGCGCGTTGCTGATCTTCTGGAATTTGTCCATCTGTTGCTTGAACATCTGCTAATGCGGCATTTTGGAAATGTTGAAGTTGCAAGCGTGTATAAGGAGCGTGTTGTCCAGACAGTAAAGGAAACGCGGCTGGTTCAATTCCCATACCACTTGGACCATGGCAAGCAGCACAAGCAGGAATATGATTTTCCATATCTCCTCCGCGATATAATGCTTTACCAAGCTCTAAGACGGCAATCGGATCTTCGCCTACACCTTGAGTAGAAGCTGGTGCTGGTTTTTGTGAAGCATAGAAGGCTGCAACATTAGCGATATCCTCATCACTAAGCATCATGGCTTGCGGTGCCATTACTGGATTTTTGCGTAATCCATTTTTAAAGTCATTTAATTCTTTAATGATATATTTTTCACCCTGTCCAGCGAGATTAGGCCACTCCGGGTTGGCAGAGTAGCCATTTTGTCCATGACAAGCCATACAAACGGTATTAGCTTTTTCTTCGCCCGCTTTAATATCTGCTTCTGCGTGGACAATGGCATAGCAGCTCATAAGTAATAGTGTGATGAGGGTTTTTTTCATATTTTGCTCCATGATGAACCTGAATGGTCTGCTTTCGGCTATAATTTGCAAACAGTTTCTACAGTATTTATCTATTATATGCTTAATCGTTACCAACAGGCAAAATTTGCCTTCTCTGCCAATAGTGCAAAACAATTTCCAATAAATAGTCAGGTTGAAATTGCTTTTGCGGGACGTTCTAATGCGGGAAAATCTAGCGCATTAAATACATTAACAGCGCAAAAGTCATTGGCGCGTGTTTCTAAAACACCTGGTCGGACTCAGTTAATTAATTATTTTAGTTTAGCTGAGGATGATTGTTATTTAGTCGATTTACCAGGATATGGTTATGCCAAAGTGCCAGAAAATATTCGGGCGCATTGGGAGAATTTTTTAGGGGATTATCTATTAACACGAGAGCCATTGAAAGGAGTGGTTTTGTTAATGGATATTAGACATCCTATGAAGGATTTAGATATTCGTTTATTAGAGTGTTGTGCTGAAAGACAGTTGCCCGCACATATTCTCTTAACAAAGGCTGATAAGCTAAGTAAAGGCGCGGCTTCAAATGGTTTGCAGGCAGTTAAAAGTGAAATTGTGAATTGGAATGCTCCTTTTAGTGCGCAAATCTTTTCAAGCTTAAAAAGACAAGGGTTAGATACATTGATTAAACGGCTAGACAGTTGGATGAACAATAATGAGTGAGATTAGCTTTCATTTACCATTAGTTGTCGTTTTTATTTTATTACTAGTTGTTGGCATGACTGCGGGCTTTATTGATACATTAGCTGGCGGAGGCGGGATGATTACGATTCCTTCTCTCTTAATTGCTGGATTGCCGCCAGATGCAGCACTAGCCACGAATAAATTGCAGGGTAGTTTCGGAACAGTGTCTGCAAGTTGGTATTTTATTAGAAGAGGGCATCTTCAATTTTGTTGCTTATTACCTAATATTATGGCTTGTGCAATTGGTGCGGCTATTGGGACAGGAGCGGTTCAGCTATTACCGACCCATTGGTTAGCATTATTTATTCCGATTTTGCTGATTATGGTGGCTGGTGTTTTTATTTTAATGCCAGCACTTGGAGAAGTGGAAACCGAAGCACGGATGGCAGTGAAGCCTTTTATTCTTGGTTGCTTAGCACCTATCGGTTTTTATGATGGTTTTTTAGGACCGGGAACTGGTAGCTTTTTTCTATTAGCATTAATTGCTTTGCAAGGATATACCTTACAAAATGCAACGATTGAAGCAAAGCTTTATAACGCGACTACCAATGTGATTTCTTTAATCGTTTTTTTGATTGGTGGAAAAATTGTATGGTTGGCAGGATTTTCTATGGCAGTAGGACAGCTTATTGGCGCGAGAATTGCTAGTGGAATAGTGGTCAGTAAGGGAAATAAATTGATACGCCCAATGGTAATTACGGTTTCAATAATAATGAGTGTATATTTAATTACTAGAAATTGGTTTTATCTATTTTAATCTAGATAGAAAAAATAAAGCGTAGATAGAAAAAATAAATCGCTATAGCCAACTTCTCAAAAAATGCATACAATGTTAACTCAATATTCACTTTGAAAATAGTACTCTATCCTCAAGTACTGTATTAGACCTTTGCAAAATTCCGTTTTATACTAATTTTTGCTACTAGTAGAAAAATTAACACTGTGATTTTAATATGTTTTCAAAATTTAAAGAATTGAAATTTCTCTATTTTATGTTTTTTTGCAAAGGTCTCTGTATATATTTTCCGGGACTTCTACTATATTTATAGTTTTTATAAAAAAATACCTCACATTATTAGCGAGGTCTCTTATATGGCTCCCCGAGACGGGCTCGAACCGCCGACCCAGTGATTAACAGTCACTTGCTCTACCGACTGAGCTATCGGGGAATATAATGTATATGTATGTTTTGAAATGGCTCCCCGAGACGGGCTCGAACCGCCGACCCAGTGATTAACAGTCACTTGCTCTACCGACTGAGCTATCGGGGAATGCCTTAAGAGGCGCGCATTCTAACCGGGATTTTGAAATCCGTCAAGCATAAAAAATACTTTTTATTATTTTTGATGATAAGTACTCAAGAAGTTTGCCATTTTTTCGCAGGCTTCTCGGATGTCTCTACGATATTGCAGGAAGACGACTCTAAAATGGTCTGGCTCTGCCCAATTAAATGCTCTACCGTGAACAAATAAGATATGCTCAGAGCGTAGTAGGTCTAAGATAAACTGTTCATCGTTAGTAATATTAAATCGTTCTGTATCTACTTTTACAAAACCATATAGTGCCCCTTGTGGCTTCATCATTGATAATCCCGGGATTGTATTGATGCTTTCATACATTTGATCGCGTTGCTCATATAATCTCCCGCCAGGTTTGACTAAGTCATTAATGCTTTGATAACCGCCTAGAGCTGTTTGAATACCATGTTGAGCGATAACGTTTGCGCATAACCGCATTGAAGAAAGCATTTCAAGTCCTTCAATATAACCACTAGCCGCTTTTAGATTACCTGAAAGAATCATCCAACCTGCCCGGAATCCAGCAGCACGATAAGCTTTGGAAAGACCGTTAAAGGTTACGCAAAGACTGTCATTGACTAATGTAGCTGTTGGAATATGAATAGCATCATCATAAACAATTTTGTCATATATTTCGTCAGAGTAAATGATTAAGCCGTTTTCTTCGGCAATTTTAACGAGTTCTAAAAGACATTCTCGACTGTAAACAGCACCTGTAGGATTATTGGGATTAATAATGACGATTGCTTTAGTATTTTGACTGATTTTTTCTCTGATGTCGTCTAAATCGGGTTGCCAATGGTCGTCTTCATTGCAGCGATAGTGAATGGCGTGTCCACCACTTAAGTTTACAGCGGCTGTCCACAGCGGATAGTCTGGCATCGGAACCAATACTTCGTCGCCGTCGTTGAGCAATGCTTGCATTGCCATAACGATGAGTTCTGAAACACCATTACCAATGATAACGTTATCAACAGTCACGCCTTTGATACCTAATCTTTGAGTTTCATGAACAACGGCTTTTCTCGCAGAGAAAATACCTTTTGATTCGCTATAGCCCTGTGCATTATTTAGATTGGCAATGATATCTTCTCGGATTTCACTTGGGGTATCAAAGCCAAAGGGGGCAGGATTGCCAATGTTTAGTTTGATGATTTTGTTACCTTGACGCTCTAGACGATTCGCTTCAGCTAGCACAGGTCCACGAATATCATAGAGTACATTGTCTAATTTGCTAGATTTACGAATTTTTTTCATGTTATTTGTCCAGTGAGTAGGTAAAACCGATAGTTGTCATCATACCAGCGGTTGCGAAGAAGTTTGCTTCTATAAATACCGATTTATAGTCTATTGCAAGAATTGGTAAGATTGCGGGTGCAATACCATATTTATTAAAAGGAATTTTATTTTTATATTTTCCCGTATAGCCGTGTAATAATCCTGCGGTTAAGGTAGCGCGTAAATAAAGCTCGGGATAGGGTTCCCAGAATCGCCAATCTTTTCCGATATAGAGGTATTGAGAAGGTTGGTTAAAAGAATTGTGAAATAAAGCCAATCCAAACAACCAGTTATTCTTTCGAATATATTCTGCATTGATAAGTTTTTGATGATTGTTATGTTCATTACTTGGATGATAATGTACGGTATAGATACTGGTTCTAAATCGTAATTTATCGTTTCCTTGCCAATGGATACTATCATTGATGGGTTGTTGATAGCTTTGAGCATTCACTACGGTAGATAACATGACTCCTGCAAGTAATCCGATTACTTTCTTATTTATTTTCATTATTATCCTTGTAAAAAGTTATATTTTATCAGAATAATTTCACTTTAAATGGGACACTAATTGTTCTATATAAGTATAAGATAATAAATATTTTTTTAAAAAATACCTCTATTTTTTTAATATCTTTTTGATATAATCACACTATCATCAATAAAAAAGAGGCAAATATGGAATATCTACAAACTGATGTCGCCATTATCGGCGCTGGGGGAGCAGGTTTGCGCGCAGCTATTGAAATTGCTCGTAGTAATCCCAATGCAAAAATAGCACTGATTTCGAAGGTATATCCAATGCGTTCTCATACGGTTGCAGCTGAAGGTGGCGCAGCCGGGGTTATTAGAGAGGATGATTCTTTGGATAATCATTTTAATGATACGGTTTCTGGCGGAGATTGGCTGTGTGAACAAGATGTTGTGGAATATTTTGTGGCGCATTGTACAGAGGAGATGGTTCAGCTAGAGCATTGGGGGTGTCCGTGGTCGCGCAGGGAAGATGGTCATGTGAATGTGCGCCGTTTTGGCGGCATGAAGATTCCACGCACGTGGTTTGCGGCGGACAAAACGGGTTTTCATATTCTTCATACACTGTTCCAAACATCTATTCAGTTTCCTAGTATTCAGCGATTTGATGAGCATTTTGCGCTAGATTTGATTGTTGAAGACGGGAAGCTGCATGGCGTGCTAGCGTATGATGTGCAAAACGGTATTGTGCGAGCAATCCAAGCAAAAGCAGTGATTATTGCAACAGGCGGTGCAGGGCGTGTCTTCCGCTATAACACGAATGGTGGAATTGTAACCGGTGATGGAATGGCGCTGGCTTATCGCCATGGTGTACCGCTTCGGGATATGGAATTTGTGCAATATCACCCAACAGGGCTACCGGGTAGTGGTATTTTGATGACGGAAGGTTGTCGTGGTGAAGGAGGGATTTTAACCAATAAAGATGGTTATCGTTATTTACAAGATTATGGCTTAGGACCAGAAACACCTGTTGGCGAACCTAAAAATAAATATATGGAGTTAGGTCCTCGTGACCGATTAAGTCAGGCGTTTTATCACGAGTGGAAAGCTGGGCGGACAGTTGATTCTCCACGCGGCGCAGTCGTTAATCTAGATTTACGACATTTAGGAGAAGATTATATCAATGAACGTTTACCATTTATTCGTTCATTAGCTAAAAAATTTGTTGGGGTTGATCCTGTTTATGAGCCAATTCCAGTCCGCCCAACAGCACATTATACGATGGGCGGTATTGAAACAGATGGACGTTGTGCGACTCAAATGACAGGGCTATATGCCGTGGGTGAATGTTCTTCTGTTGGTATTCACGGTGCAAACCGTTTGGGTTCTAATTCTTTGGCAGAACTTTCAGTCTTTGGCAAGGTAGCAGGTGAAGATGCGCTGAAATATGCGCAGTCTGTTGAGTATGCAACAGATACGCAGCATTTTGAGCAGTTAGCGAAAGCTGCTTATCAGCCGTATTTAGATTTGCTTAATCGAACAGATGGAACAGAAAAACCTGCTGATATTCGCAATGCTTTGGGCGAAATGATGGAAGCGGAAATTGGCATTTATCGTAGTAAGGAAAACTGTGAGAGAGCACGGCAAGCGATTGAGCAATTAAAGCAACGTTATAAGAATGTCAAGGTAACCGATCATAGTGATACGTTTAATACAGATTGGTTGACCACGATTGAGCTAGGGTATTTGATTGATGTGGCTGAAGCGATGATTTATTCCGCTGACGCTCGCACGGAGTCTCGAGGTTCTCACCAACGCTTAGATTATCCAGATAGGGATGATGAAAATTTCCTGAAACATACTTTGGCGTATTATCGCGTTGGTGAACCGCCGAAAATTGAGTATAGCAGCGTTAAAATTACAAAATCCCAACCTGCGCAACGGGTTTACGGTGCAGCAGGCGAAAAAGCCCATTAAGGCAGTGGAGAAAATCATGAGCAAAACAATTACTTTAGAAGTCATGCGTTATCGTCCGGGTGTTGATGAAGCGCCTTGGCCACAACCTTTCACGATTGAATGGACGCCAGATATGTCTATTCTTGATGCTTTACAATTGATTAAAGATGATTTTGAACCAGAGCTCGCCTACCGTTGGTCATGCCGAATGGAGGTCTGTGGTAGCTGTGGAATGGTGGTTAATGGGGAACCTAAGCTTGCCTGCTCGACTTTTGTGCGCGAATATGAAGCGGTTGGAAAAATTACGATTGGCGCATTAGACCAAATGCCTATCGAGAAAGATTTAGTGGTGGACATCAATCCATTTATTGAAAAATTAGATAGTGTGAAGCCTTATATTGTGCGTCCTAATTCTGAAGCGGAAAAATCACTTAGCGAAGGCGAATATATCCAAACGCCAGCAGAATTAGCGAAGTTCAAACAATACACCATGTGTATTAACTGCTTGCTTTGTTATCAGGCTTGTCCACAGGTAGGAATAAATGCGGAGTTTTTAGGCCCAGCGGCAACGGCTCTAGCGCATCGCTATAATTTAGATAATCGTGACCATGGTGAGAAAGCGCGTTTGAAGCGTATGAATGATGAAAATGGTATTTGGCCGTGTACATTTGTTGGTTATTGTTCAGAAGTTTGTCCAAAACATGTTGATCCCGCAGGCGCTATTCAGCAAGCGAAAGCAAAAGCTGTTCCTGTTTGGGCAAAAAATCTTATAAGCAAAGAGGGATAAAATGAGAAAGCCTTATCATCATCGCCAACCTGATAATTGGTATACCCAAAATACGTTTTTTAAACTTTATATGCTACGTGAGCTTACCAGTGTGACAACTGCATTGGCTGCATTAAATCTGTTTTGGGGAATTGCAGCATTAGCAGGGTCATTTGATAGTTGGATGAGTTGGATTCATTTTCAAACCAATCCATTGATTATTCTGATTAACTTAATTGCGATTATTGCTTCGCTTTATAATAGTAAAACGTGGTTTGAAGCGATTCCAAAAGCGATGCCAATTCAAAGAGGAACAAAGTTTGTTCCTGCCAGTATTTTGATTAAAGGTGCTTGGGGCACGTTTGCTGGTATTTTGATTGTTCTTATTATTTTTACCATTTTAGTGGCTTAGGAGTCAGAAATGAGTCAACATAAACATCTCAAACCACTTTATTGGGGCATCTTTTCAGCAGGTGGAACCATTGCTGCGCTGAGTTTAGCCAGTATTATTGCGGTTATTTGTATTGCGTTGCCTTTACGTTGGTTAGGAACACCTGAGGAGTTTTATTTTAATCTTCATGAGTGGGTCGCAAATAAATTTATCTTTTTGATATTAGCCGGCATTATTTTTACTTTACTTTGGCATGGCGTGCATCGGTTTTATTATATTTTGCATGATATGCATATTCATGTGGGAAATCGTACACGGTTATCGTTATATGGATTTGCTGTAGTCGCCTTTGTGATTACTTTATTGGTAGGTTGGTTCTAATAATAAACCTTTACTGCAACACTCCCCCAATTCAGTTGCAGTAATTTTTGACCAGTAATTTTGCTGGTCTTTTTTATTGTCTGAGACCTTTGCAAACCCCTAAAAATAGAGAAATTTCAATTTTTTAAATTCTAAAAGTATATTAAAATCATAGTATTAATTTTTCTGCTAGTGGTAAAAAATTCGTGTGAAATGGAATTTTGCAAAGGTCTCTGTCTAAATTTTTGGTGACTTTATAGCCAACTTCCCAAAAAATGCATACAACGTTAACTTAATATCTAATTTGAAAACAGTGCATTATCCATAAGCAGTGTATGCTTTTTTCGGGAACCCTGCTATAGTATGCGAAAAGTTAGTAGCAAACGGTGTTGGCGGTATTCATACGAATGAGTCCAATCTGAGCGATGCCTTTTAGTTCGATATCGGGGAGGGATTGGCGCTTTTGAAGATCGTAGCGATGAAAAGTGCGCGAGCGTTCTGTGCCAAATAGAAGAACTTTGCTATCGCCACTGACCCACATATCCGCAATGTTTTGTTCGTAGCCAAAGCGGAAAACGATATTATCCTCAAGGTTAGCAAAGGGATAGATACCTAAGGCTTGATCGCCACCAACAATCAGATATTGGTCGAGCCAACCGGTTTTGAATTGGCGAGGCGGAAAGCCAATGTTGTAATCAATCGGCTGTTCGCTGTGGTTTAGGTCGTAGATTTTAAGTTGTCCGCGTTTGTCGCCAAAGATGACGTGGCGAGTGCCGTTATCAATGTAGGGTTCAACCATGCGCTCGTTAAGCGGGCGCGAGTTATACATGTCACCGGTGCGGATGAGTTTACCCGTATCGTTGAAGTAAATCATGCCTTCGCCTGCATAGTAGGTGTTAAAGGCAATGACTTTGTCTTCAAAGCTCGGCGCGCCGCTGCCGAGTCCTCTGGTTTCGCCGATATCAATGGTTTGCCAACCTTCTTCGGGTTTATCTAGTCGATAGCGATAAATTAAGGGAGTATTTTCTTGCATGACCCATACGGTTTGGCTGTAGATGCTGAAGATGGTATTAAATCGGGTATAGAGGTTTTGAAAGGGTTTGTCGATAACGGTGAGTTTTCCCGTTTGGTAGTTTAAAACGGCGATGTTTTTTTCTAACACGATGCCAAGTTTTTGGCTGTTAGGAAAGAAGAGTAGACGATAAACTGCGCTAGGCATCGGGTGGCGAGTAATTTTCCGCGTCGTTAGTTCAATGGTATAAAGCGCGTGATCAACTTTATCGCTAAAGGCAAGGTAGGGTGCATCGGTGGCAGAGGCAAATATTCGTGCGGGAATGGGAATAGATAGGGTATCAATTTGCTTGCCTTGTTCGATATCGACAACGGCGATGTTAGGAATGGCTTTGCCACTGATAAAGGCGTTTTTGGTTGGGGAGTAAAGGGAATCGGCAGCAAAGCTAAGGGTAGTAAAAAGGCTAAGAAGGATAAGTAAGGCACGCATGATTAGTCTTTTTGGTCTTCTTTGATAGCGGCTTCAACGCCTTTCCGGAGATTTTCCGCGCCAGATTGGTAGTCAAAGACGTCTATGAGTTTGCCTTTGCGATTGAGTAGGTAGATAAGGGTAGAGTGATAAACGGTGTAATTGCCTTTTTCTGGGAGATTCTCAGGGGCAACTTTTTTACCGTCTATTTGATAGCCATAACTAGCGTTAAAGTTTTCAACGGCTTGGTCAGTGGCTGCGCGATTTCCTCTTAAGCCTAAGATGCGTTTGTCAAAGTATCCAATGTATTTGGAAAGTAAATCTAGGTTATCGCGGTCAGGGTCGATGGTGATAAAGAGCATTTGGAGTCGCTCAGGATGCGCTATTTTGGCAAGCACTTGTTTGAAGTCGTATAAGGTGGTTGGGCAGACGTCTGGGCAATGGGTAAACCCAAAAGCAATGAGCTGATATTGGTTGGGAAAAT
The DNA here is from genome assembly GCF_001889065.1 of Suttonella ornithocola. Taxonomy (GTDB): domain Bacteria; phylum Pseudomonadota; class Gammaproteobacteria; order Cardiobacteriales; family Cardiobacteriaceae; genus Suttonella_A; species Suttonella_A ornithocola. The sequence goes on from NZ_LWHB01000064.1 coordinate 20,076, forward strand.
CGGCTTGGGTAAGGGTTCTACCATCTGTGCTTTGAAGTTGGTATTGGTAGGTGGGTGCTGCAGTGGCGATTAAAGAAACACTTAGGTAAAGACTAAGGAGGACGCGGATGAGTGTTTTCATGGTTTTCCCCTAATGTTTGTATCGCTGTAGTATAAATTTGCCGCCCGTAGGCGGCATTGACTTGGGTCAATTAGTTTTTGCGGAGGTCTACCAGTATGGTGTCTATGGTGGCTTTGGCATCACCAAAACACATATGGGTGTTTTCGTTGAAGAATAGCGGGTTTTGAACGCCTGCATAGCCAGCGTTCATTGAGCGTTTAAAGACGACGACTTGTCGGGCTTTCCATACTTCAAGAACTGGCATACCAGCGATTGGACTGTTGGGGTCAGTTTGCGCGGCAGGATTGACGGTATCGTTGGCACCGATGACTAAGACTAAATCGGTATCTGGAAAATCTTCGTTGATTTCATCCATTTCTAATACGATGTCATAAGGCACTTTGGCTTCTGCGAGTAAGACGTTCATATGCCCTGGTAAGCGTCCTGCAACTGGATGGATACCGAAGCGGACAGTTTTGCCTTTTTCGCGTAATAGCTTGGTAATTTCTGCTACAGGGTATTGGGCTTGCGCAACCGCCATGCCGTATCCAGGGTTAATGATAATGCTATCAGCTTCTTTTAGCGCTTCTGCAACCTCTTCGGTTGTCCATTCGCGATATTCGCCCATTTCTTCTTCGCTGCTGCTAGCGGTATTCCCAAAGCCACCCAGAATGACGGAAAGGAAAGAGCGGTTCATAGCTTTACACATGATGTAAGAAAGAATAGCACCGCTAGAGCCGACTAATGCACCCGTAACGATGAGTAAGTCGTTATTGAGCATGAAACCAGCTGCTGCTGCCGCCCAACCTGAATAGCTATTGAGCATGGAGACGACAACAGGCATATCCGCACCACCAATACTCATGACGAGATGCCAGCCAAAGGCAAAGGCAATGAGCGTCATTAGGATAAGTAGGAACATAGAGCCATCTTTGGCAATGAATATCAGCATAAAGATGAAAGAGAGTGCAACGGCAGCAATATTCCATTTGTGTTTATGCGGTAGGACTAATGCAGCAGATTTGACTTTGCCTTCTAATTTTCCCCATGCGACTAAGGAACCTGTGAAGGTAACTGCACCAATAAAGACGCCTAGAAAGACTTCAGCTAGGTGGATGGTATGTAATGCGCCGTGTGCGGTTGTTTCGGCCATGGCAAGCAAGGTTGCATTCGCATTGCTGATTTGCATGATTTCTACGGTATGCGCGCTATTGCCTAGGATAAAGCTGTTATAGCCGACAAAAACGGCGGCTAAGCCGACAAAGCTATGTAGCAAAGCAATCAGCTGTGGCATGCCAGTCATTTCTACTTTTTTGGCACGCCATAAGCCGATAACCGCACCAATGAGCATGGCTAAAATTATCCAACCACGACTATGAACATCATCGGCATAAAAAAGCGTGGCAATAAGTGCTAGCACCATTCCAGTAATGCCGAGTTCGTTCCCGCGTTTGGCGGTTTCTTGTTTGGATAGTCTTGCTAGACTAAAGATGAATAAAATCGCGGCGACGATGTAAGCCAGTGTTTGAGATCCTGTCATGTTTTTCTCCTTAGTCTTTGCGGAACATGGAAAGCATACGGCGCGTTACCGCAAAGCCGCCAAAGATATTGATGCTTACCAGTAGAATAGCGATAAAGGCTAGAAAGCTGGCGATAGCGCTACCGTGCCCGATTTGTAGTAGTGCACCGACAATGATAATGCCAGAAATGGCGTTAGTAACCGACATCAGCGGTGTGTGTAGCGCATGTGTTACGTTCCAAACGACGTAATAGCCAATCACGCACGCAAGTGCAAATACCATGAAATGGCTTAGAAATTCTGGCGGTGCTTTAGACAAAAAGGGAAATAAAAAGCCACTAATTGCGCTAATAATTATTAGTTTTTTACATCCTGATTTGGGTTTATTATCAGCTGTTGAGGTTTTTTCCGCTGGCGTAGCGTTTGGTGTGGCTTTTGGTGTAGCAGTTACCGAGATTTCAGGAGGTGGGAAGGTTAGTTCACCGTCTTTGACCACCGTCATATTGCGAATAATGCTATCTTCAAAGTTAATATCAATGTTTCCGTCTTTTTTCGGGGAAAGGAGTTTGGTGAGGTTAACGAGGTTGGTGGCGTATAGTTGTGAGGATTGTCCGGCTAAGCGGTTAGCTAGGTCGGTATAGCCAATAATGGTTACGCCGTTATCGGTAACGATTTTTTCTCCAGCTACGGTGCATTCGCAGTTTCCGCCCGTTGCCGCTGCTAAATCGATAATTACGCTACCACGCTTCATGCTCTCAACCATTTCTTTGGTAATGAGCTTAGGGGCAGGTTTACCCGGAATGGCTGCTGTGGTAATGATAATATCGACTTGTTTGGCTTGCTCGGCAAAAAGTTTCATTTCTGCTTCGATAAATTCTTTACTCATGACTTTGGCATAGCCAGTATTCACACCGCCATCGTCTTTTTCTTTGAAATCTAAGCGTAGAAACTCCCCGCCCATGGATTCAATTTGTTCAGCAACTTCTTCACGCGTATCGAAAGCGCGAACGATTGCGCCTAGTGATTTTGCCGCGCCAATCGCCGCTAGCCCAGCCACTCCAGCGCCAATGACTAATACTTGCGCAGGTGGCACTTTACCCGCAGCAGTAATTTGTCCAGTAAAAAAGCGACCAAAAGCATTTGCTGCCTCAATGACAGCGCGATAGCCACTAATGTTTGCCATAGAGGATAAGGCATCCATCGATTGTGCGCGGGAAATTCTCGGCACCATATCCATCGCGAGCACGGTGATTTTTCGTTTTGCCAATTTATCGACCAATGCTTGGTCTTGTCTTGGCCAGATAAAGCTGACTAGCGTGGTTCCGTCTTTAATTTGTGCGAGCTCGTCTTCTGTCGGTGGATTGATTTGATAAATCATTGGGCAAGCATAAATTTCTGAAAGCGGCACTATGGCTGCCCCAGCTGCTTTGTAAGCCTCATCATCAAATTGTGCTGTCAGTCCAGCGCCTTCTGCAACGCAGACTTCAAATCCTAATTTGATTAACTCTTTTACCGTTTTAGGCGTAGCAGCAACTCGCGCTTCACCACTAAATGACTCTTTTGGAATACCGATTTGCATTCATTCTTCCTTTGCCAAAGCTTTAAAAATACCGCAGAGCGGAGAGAAAAATACCTTACACGTTTAATAAAAAAATGCAATGAAAAAAGAGATAAACGCAGATTGTAATTATTTGTTTTGTGGTAGACGAGCTTCTTGGGTAAGCATTTCTATTCTTTGCTCCATTTGTTGATGGACAGTTTCTGTCATCTCTCGGATAGCTTGCTGTGTCACGCGTCCTTCAAAGATAATCGGTTTTTGAAATTCTACAATGACCTCTCCATTATCTTTTTGATTTAAATCAAAGCGAGAGTAGTAATTATTGACACAAACAGGGACAATTGCCACCCCAGCTTTGGCTGCCAATCGAAAGGCTCCCGTTTTAAATGGCAAAAGACCGCGAGCAAAGTTGCGCGTTCCCTCCGGAAAAATCCAAATAGAAAGCTGTTTTTCATGAATTTTACGCTCAATCACTTTAAGCGCTTTTGCAGATTTGCGGGCATTGCCACGAACGATAAATAAATTCCCACTTAACCAGTAGATTTGTCCAAATATTGGCATATAAAGAATGCTTTTTTTTCCTAAGGTTACGGTGCGCTTTGGAACTGCATAGCATACGGAAAAGATATCGATATTACTTTGATGATTAACAACGTAGATACATTTTTCAGGGAGATTTTCTGCGCCTCGAATAGTGATATCTAATCCTAAGATTTGCTTTCCAAAACTAGAATAAGCTTTAATCGCAATCCATGCATTATTGGGATGTCGAGGGCGGATGAGGCAGATAATACTGAGCGGAATAAAGCTAATGAGAATAAAGAGACTGATTAGCGTTTTTCTAAAGAAACGGAGCATATTTTCAAGCATTCGATAAATGATGTGTCATTCTATCTGTTTTTACGGTTAAGACAGAGTTTTTATAGTTTTTATGTTAGAAATGGATTAACGATTTTGGCGTTGGGGTAGCAGTTAAGAATATCGGTTTCATCTTGTATTTGATAGAGGATTTTTATATTGGGACCTGCATCCATGGTGAAGTAATGGTTCAGTCCTTCTGCACGATTTTTCCAAATTTCTTGAATAGTCTCTTGTGTAGTTGGTTGGAAATAAGATAGTGCTGGGCGAGCTGCAAGCATAGTGGCATGCATGGCGAGTGCATTGCCTTCGGCGGTTTGTCCAAGCGTTTGAAAATTTTGGTTCTTGATGGCATTTTCAATGGTTTGTAGATCTTTTTCAGCGGTATTTATCCAAGCGGGATAGAGTGGGCTAGTGTTAGCGGTATGGGTCATGCCATTGGTGCTGGTTGTTGATTTGGCGCGGGTATCAATTTCTATTAGCGCAATTCGTAAGGTTTGCCATTGACTATCTATTGGTATGCCAGCACTATCACTACCGTCTGTTTTATCACCTTTTTGCCATTTGACGAAACCATGCCAAAGTGAGCGCGAAGCACTACCGCTACCGATGCGCGCGAAGGTAGATAGGATAAATGGTGATAGATTGAGTTGCAAAAATTGGTTCAGAGCTAGGGTTAGTGCTGCATAGCCTGAGGCGCTAGAAGCCAATCCAGCAGCAGTTGGGATGGTGTTTTTAGTGGTGATAGCGATTGGAAAATTTTGTTGTTGTCTAAATAGATCAATAAAAGCAAATGTTTTTTGGAAAAAAGGGGTATTGGGCTGAATATTTTCTCCATTAAGCATTAGGCTATCTTTATCTGAAAGGGTAATTTGCGTATGCGTTCCCAATGTCCCTAATGAGATGGATAGACTACCGTTAGCCGGTAAGTTGAGCTCAATATCGCGTTTACCCCAGTATTTTGATAACGCAATATTGGCAGGGGCGTATGCACTTGCTGTTTCTAAGGGAGAGAGTTTTTTCGGGAGAAATGGCTGGATATAGTCTATTTTTTTCATTCGTCTTCCAAGTGAATATCTTGCTGAGCAAGGGCTGCAATGATTTCTGATTGTTTATCGCGTTCTATCTCTAGTTGATAACGACAATTCATCGCCATTTCTTGCGATAAGATAGTCATTTGATATTGCTCAACAAACCGCATTAAACGATTAACTTGTGGATAGCTTAAGGTAACAGTTAAGGTAGTTTTAGGGACAATGGGACAAAATGTTGCTACTGACAAAGCAGATTGTGCTGCTGTTTTATACGCTCTAATGAGTCCAGAGGCCCCTAATAGGGTTCCGCCAAAGTATCTTACGACAATTAGCCCACAGTCAGAAACTTCAAAAGATTGTAGTTGATTATAAATGGGTAAACCCGCTGTTCCGGAAGGTTCACCATCATCATTTGCGCGGTATTCTTCCCCAGTTTCTCCAAAGCGATAAGCATAGCAATGATGACGTGCTTTGGGGTGTTCTACTTGTAAGACTTCTAATCGCTTATTAAAGGTTTCTATGGTCTGGCAAGGAAAAGCATAAGCCAAGAATTTACTGCCTTTTTCTTGATAGTCAGCAGTTGTTTCTTTTATCAGCGTTTGGGCATATTGCGTCATAACTTTAAGTCCATAGAGAATCTGCACGATAAAACTATTTTATGTTACATTAAGCGTTATTCATCTATGTTACAAGGAAAGACTATGAAACGCTCTTATTTTTCTCTTTTAGTCGCTACTATTGTGGGCGTGGCGAGCGCGCAGCAAGTAACTTATCAAATTCCTTCAAATACTGGCGCACAGCAAGCAGTAGTCGGTCCTAATAATGTGGCTGTTCAGCCTAGACGTCTTAATGAGCTACAAGTCATTCCAGAAGGAACTGCTGTAATGCCTCCTAAAGCAGCACAAGTAAGAAATAATATGCCAGTTAAGCGGATTTTATTAGATAACAATGGACAAGCCCGCTTGAGAGGAAGTGTAAGAGGGTTAGGAATGGATGTCTATCATTTCAGTGGAAATGCAGGGGATAGCATTCATATTATTAGCAACCGCTCTAAAGCAATGGTCTTTGCAATTTTCCGTCCTGATATTGGTATGCGCTTTGGTAATCAACAAGTTTTACCGCAAACAGGGGAGTATGAGCTGCGTATCGTAAATGATAGAAAAAACGCTGCCTATAATAAAACGCCTCGTTATTATGATGTGCGCTTTAATTTAATTCGTGGTGGCAATACGCAATATGCACCAGCAGTATCAGCACAACCCGCATCTACTTATGCTACGAATACTGCAACAACGGTTAATGTCCAATATCGTTGTGACCAAGGTAATTTAGCGGTTCAAGTTTTTCCTTTAGAGCAAATCATACTTTTGCATAAGGGACAGTCACTTGCATTGGCTTATCAGGAAAATAGCTCTAATGCGCTCCAAAGTATTTATAGTAATGGTATGCAAAGTTTGCAGGCGCGTCATCCAAATGGAAGAAATCAAAGTTATCCTGAAATCGTGCAAGTTATCAATGCCGGTAAGGTGGTTGCGACGAATTGTAGCGTCCTAAGATAGAGTGTTTTCTATCAAGAATTGATAAAAATTATTTTTATAAATAAATAAGTAGTAAGTTAATGGTATAAATCGCTTGCGAAAAAAATCAGACTCGCTATAATTCGCGCCTCAATAGGCATATAGCTCAGTTGGTTAGAGTACCACCTTGACATGGTGGGGGTCGTTGGTTCGAGTCCAATTATGCCTACCAATCGAATTCATAAAGCCCCTGAAAATAAGTATTTTTAGGGGCTTTTCTTTTTTGTGTTGGTTGGGAAATATATGAGCCCCCCATTATTCCGAATGAAAAATTCAAGAAAGAAGTGCGGTAATTACACCAATATTGCACCAAGAATTGTTTTTGTAAACTGCTGAAGAAACTATAGTGCGATCAGCTAAAAAACAAAACATCCTATAGCCCTTATCTAGCCATTCTGGCGGTAGATAACGTTCTGTTTTTTAGCTGATTTGACTATATATAGCTGGATGAATTTAGCTTGCATAATACAAGCTGGCGAAACAGAGCACATCAGTACAGCACAAGACAAACCAACACTGTATGCGAGTTAAAGAGATTTAGCTATATCGCTTTATTGTTTTATCCTTAAGCAGACTAACGCTTGCTAATAGGGACTGTTTTTATCAATTAGTATTGCTAGCTTAGCCTGCTTTCGAACGATTATTTGATGGAATGGTTTATAAAGCTTCGTCGTCCAATTCTCCTGTCCGAATCCGGATAACTTGACTCAGTGGAGAAACGAAGATTTTTCCATCTCCGATTTTGCCTGAGCTGGTCGTTTGTTGAATGGTTTTCACCACTTCATCACACTGCTCATCAGTAACAGCAATTTCTAGTTTTAATTTTGGAAGAAAATCTACAACGTACTCTGCCCCTCGATACAACTCGGTATGACCTTTTTGTCTACCGAATCCTTTTACTTCGGTCACTGTAATACCATTTACGCCGATTTCTGATAGTCCTTCTCTAACATCATCAAGCTTAAAGGGTTTAATAATTGCAGTAATCATATACATATTCGTTTCCTAGGAAAAAGTGTAAAAGGGTGCATCGTTATCAGATAGACAATGGGGGCGATATCCTAAGCGATGATGATAATGGCTTTCAAGTTCATCGGCAACGCCTAATACCGCAGCAAATAACGCCATTCTCATAGTAACACCATTATCAGTTTGGCGGAAAATAGCCAATTGTGGAAGTTTATCTAAATCAGTTGAAAGGTCATAAGCACCTTCTCGTGAATCTCGCGGAAGAGGGTGCATGATAATAACTTCTGGATTGGCATAGTTTTCTATGGCTCTAGCATTGATGCGATATTGCTCTCCGTATCCCTCTAATTGTTCACCATTCTCAATTCGTTCACGCTGAATACGAGTTGCATAAATAACATCACTATTAGGTAGTCCATCTGCAATGTGATTGCATTCTTGAACTTTGTGTCCTTTTTCTTTGAGGTGTTCAATCAGCGAATGAGGAATACGCAAATTATCTGGTGCAACAAATTTAAAGGTAATATTGTTAAATAGAGAAAGTAATTTGCATAGTGAATGAATGGTGCGCCCATGCTTGAGATCACCACACATAGCAATGGTCATTCCGTCAATGGTTTTGCCTAATCGAGAGAACTCCGCACTAATGGTATAGTAATCTAAGAGTGCTTGAGAAGGATGTTCACCAGTGCCGTCCCCTGCGTTAATTACAGGAGTATTGATAGGAGCTGCAAATTGAGCAACAGAGCCTTGATCAGGATGACGCATGACAATGGTATCTGCATAGCCAGCAATAACGCGAGCGGTATCTTCTAAAGATTCACCTTTTGAAATGGATGAAAAGGTAAATCCAGTTGTATCAACAATGTTTCCCCCTAGTCGCGCAAAGGCGGTATGAAAACTCATTCTTGTTCGTGTACTCGCTTCAAAAAATAGATTGGCTAGCATTGCACCATTTAAAACATCACAACGATATTTTCTACGAGCAACAGGCTCTAAGCGTTGAGCAATAGTTAATAATTGCTCTAAATCTTCTCGGGTGAATGGATCAATGCTCAAAATATGACGACCAGTGAGAGACATATAGATTACTCCTTTGATAGCGAGGGAATTATTATAATGCGTGCTAGCGTACGTGAAGCTATTATTTTCTATAAAATTACATTAGTATTCGATTATTTACGATAAAAAACATGATAATTAAATTCACTAGAAATATAAAAAACATAAAATAGAGAAATTTCAATTTTTCAAATTTTGAAAATATATTAAAATCATGGTGTTAATTTTTCTACTAGTAGCAAAAATTAGGGTAAAACGGAATTTTGCAAAGGTCTCATATAGCTAAATGTCTTTAACTCGCATACAGAGCGTTAGTTCGTTTTGCCGTACTGAGGTTAGCTGTTTGTGGTTCGTCAGTTTGTATGCAAGCTAAACCCATTCAGCTATAGCAAGATGTAATCAAAATAAAAAATACATTATTTTTTCTGGCGTATGCATTTTTTGGGACCACTGTTATCTTTAAATGATGAGTTAAGGATATTGTCTAATAGTTCGGGCAGTAATGTTGTTTCGTAGCGAAGAATTACGACTTTTGATTTTAGTTCAGTTGGCCAAGACGTAATTTTTACAGCGTCTTTCATTGTCATGACGATGCTACCATTAACCGCAAATTGAGCAACAGTTGAGGGAAGAGGGGCGTGGTCTGGAAAGCTTTGATAAGCCGTTGGCGTATATCCAAGTCTTGTTAGGGTTTGAAAGAAACGTTCTGGACGTGCAATAGCTGTTAAGGCATAAAAAGGGGGTTCTAGTTCCACTGTCTTTCCTTCTAGATTTACAAAACCAGAAGTTTTCATCGTTAAGGTATATTGAGGAACTTTTGTAGGAAGATATTGTGTTGGATTTCCAGTAAAAATGATAGCATCTGCGGTATTAAGTCTTTTTATGGACTCTCTTAATGGTCCAGCAGGTAAGAGCAATTCGTTACCAAAAACTAAATCAGGTGCAATAACAATCCATTCTTTTAATCTAGGTAAGCGATAATGTTGTAGTCCATCATCGCTAATTATCCATTGAATATCTGGATGGTGTTTTTTTACTAACCGTAAAGCGGCTAATCGGTTACGCCCGACTGCTACAGGTACGCCTGTTTCTTGAAAGATAAGTAGAGGTTCATCCCCAACGATGTCAGCGGAGCTTTCAGTGGTTAATAATTGTTCTGATATTAGCTTTCCGCCATAACCTCGACTGATTATTCCTACTTTTATTTGGTGATTGGTCATTGCTTTAGCTAAAGCAATGACCACAGGCGTTTTACCATTACCACCAACCGTTAAATTGCCGACTATAATGACGGATATACCATCAATTGTTCCAATTTTTCTATGGCGATATCTTATTTTGGTAATGAAAAAATATAGCCATGAAAGCGGTAAAAGTAAATAAGAAAGCAGGGTGCGTTTACGCCAAAATTTCGGGATATCAGACATTGATTAAGAGAATATGTTTAACCAATTTCTTCTATCGTACGATAGGCTTCGTTAATCGCTGCTTCGATATAAGCTGTCCATGCAGAATCTGAATTTGCAATATGAATATTACCAATCGGCTGTCGGGCAGTATCAATAATTTGATCAATTTGATCATAGTCATCCCAGAGATGTTTTTTCTCGTAACTATAACCATGCGCCCATCGGTTAATGGTAACAGCGAGTATTTCTGGTTTAGCATCAGCTAAAGCATAAAATTCATTAAGCTGTGCCAATAATTCAGCTTCTAACTCTGCATAAGATTGATAAATCAGCTGGCGTCTCCCAAGTCTGTCAGCACCTCTTAATGATTGTCCGCTTGCATAGGGTACAACAGATTTTACCATATGAATAACCATAGGTTTGGTTGGGTCAGTTTGCGTCTTATAGTTGCCAATATTGATAGGGTAATTTAAGCGGATTAGGCTATAAGGCGCTGTTGGCGCATAAACGTAATCCGTCCCTAATTTGATAAAAGGCTCCCAGTTTTTGACGAAAACTTTGGCATACAATAAAGCTGTTTTGACATTTTGATGCAAAGCGTTTTTTTGTTCTAATGATGTTTCAGGGCAAATAGCAGGAATAATACCGTTATTACAAGCTAAAATAACTTTTTTTGCATGGATGAGATTTCTTTGTTTGTTGTGGCTAACATAGCCAACGTTAACGCCATCATCTGTATTTTTAATGTTTACAGCTGTGCTATTTAGTCTTATCCTAACAGGATGTTCAGCTTTATCCAGTTGCTGATAATCAAAAACGGCAGTAACAATCTCTTCTTGATTTGCCTTTGCAGCGCTAACTTCGGGAATAAGGTGTTTAACTAAGAGTCTTGCAATAGTGGCGTTGCCATCGGGATAAATAAAGATATAAGGGTCTTCTTCCTCTTCAGGTTCGTCGTCTTCACTCCAAGCAAGACCACCAAATCCCGGATAATCATCTTTACAAGCATCCCAAGCGCTATATAAATCGTAAGGATAGCCCCATTCATCAATCGTAATTCCTCTAAATAATTTTGCTGCTGCTTCTGATAAACCAACGTTTTCTCTCAAATATTTTTCATAGCTTATTTTGCTCAGATAAGCTTCTATCGCCTCATCTCCTTCAACCTCTGGAAGATAGTTTTCCTCTCCTTGAAAAATGTTGGAAAGGGATTGTTTATCTGAATCTGAAAGGGGTAAGTTTTGGATAGTGGGAATAAAATCAGCGCCATCTTCAAAGATATCACCTTTTAAAATTTTTGTTTCTCCCCAGTTTTTCTTATCTAAGAAAACGCCGGATTGCATACCCATCGAAGGATAGATATTTTGGTCATAGTATTGATAAAATTTATCGTAATCTATCCCAATTTTTTTCAATAAAGAATTAACGTTATCATTAAAATGATAATGTGGACTTTCTAAAGATTCACTGCCGCCATTAGATAGCTGAAAAGTTTCTCCATTACCAAACTCATTTCTCTTTGCATGTCCGCCAAAATCATCATGATTATCGAGAATCAAAATTTTAGCGTTAGGATATTTTTCACGATATAACCAAGCTGCCGATAGTCCGCTAATACCAGCGCCAACAATAATTAAATCATAGTTTTCTTTAGGAATTAAATCATCAAAAGAGAATGGTTTAGCATCTAATGCGAATGTATGAGCAGCAATATTACTGCCTTGATGGTTACCTCTTAAACCTGTTAGTGCAGGGGGGTAATAAGCATTTTCTGATTGCGCTTGTGCCGTCTTCCATGGCATAACCATTATTCCAGTGGTTACTGCAATGCTGTTTAAAAAGTCTCTGCGGTTTATTCTTATAATTAATTTATTTTCCACTTTTTAAGAAGTGTTTCTAGTTCTCCATTTTTTTTAATATTTTCTAAGCCAGTATTGATTTTATTTAATAACTCTTCGTCATCTTTATTTAAGGCAATAACAAGACTTACATTTTTATTAGTATTATTCTCTATAGTCTTAATTTTAAAATTATATCCTCTGTTTTTAATAGTAGGGCTATTTAAATAATATTTTAATAGATTACAGTCTGCAGCAGCCCAATTCGCATTTCCTAGAATAACTTCTTTTAATGCCATAAACGGTGTTTTAACTAAAACAAGATTTTTAACTTCTTCTTGTAGACTTTTGGCTAAAATTTCATCTTCAGAAACAGCAATGGTATGTTTTTGCCAGTCAGATAGATTTTTATCATCTAAATAACTTATACAGTCTAAAGATGTAAGATATGGGTTACTAATATTAGCGATATTAGGTTCAAGGTCGGTTGAAGCAAAACCATTAATTATAATATCAGCTCTTTTATCGGTTAATTCATTAAATATAATGCTCCAGTCTTTGTGATAGAACGTTAGTTTAAAGTTTTGGTTTTTTGCGATAGCTTTTAAAATATCAATATCCAATCCAATAATCTCGCCTTTTTCATCAATAAATTCAAAGGGAGGATAGGTAGGATCTGTTGCAACTTTATACGTTTTTTCAGATTCTGCATGAGAAAAAGAACTAAATAATAGAAAAGATAATAAAAAGAGAAGTGATTTCATAAATCGCCTAATATAAACTTACAATCTGTTAAAAAATATTAAGTAGTGGTTTGAAAAGTATATTGAGTAATTCCTGTGAAAAATATCAATCCAATATATTGGAATTTAATATTTTATTATTGTGAAACTATTGAGTTATAGTACAATATGCTTTTCAAAATACTACTAAATATTATATTAGATGTTATTGTTAAACGCAATATGAAACTTTTGCAAAATTCCGTTTTATATTAATTTTTGCTACTAGTAGAAAGATTAACACCGTGATTTTAATATGTTTTCAAAATTTAAAAAATTGAAATTTCTCTATTTTATGTTTTTTTGCAAAGGTCTCAAAATATATTTTCTGCGTAAGCCATTATGTGTATAGCTTACACAGAAAATCCTTTAAAAATTATAAAGAGCAAGTACGTT
>NZ_LWHB01000065.1 GCF_001889065.1 Suttonella ornithocola
TTTGGACGGCGTTGCTTTCTTTGGCAAAAAAATGCACTGATTTTTTTTGGAAAAGATCAAATCCAACTGTCTTGGCAAGCAGCGCTTCATAGTAAAGTGAGTATTTTTGCATTAACACCTTTAGAAAAGTTAAGTAATTCAGGATTAAAGTGGACGCTGAATGATAGCGTCTTATCACCTTACTGTGCTTTAGCAGCACGCAACGAAATGATAGAAGAAAAAGCCTCTGTAAGTTGGCAAAAAGGGTGCGGACTGGTTTTTTTACCACCTACTGTTACGTTGCTTTAAAATCGCATATTACTCTGCACTCAAAGCTTCAATGGATAAAATTTCTAAGGCTTCTTGTTGCCATGAAATCAGTGCTTCACTTTCTAGCTGACGAATTAGCCGAGAAAGGGTTTCAGGTCGGATAGCTAAAAATTGTGCTAAATCTTTTTTGGTCATTGTGAGTTGCAAAGTTATCGGCGCTTTTGCTTTTTCAGGAATTAACTGGCGAATATAGTGCGATCAGCTAAAAAACAAAACATCCTATAGCCCTTATCTAGCCATTCTGGCGGTAGATAACATTCTGTTTTTTAGCTGATTTGACTATATATTCAATAAATCGGCTGCGCGCATCTAAAACGCTTAGCATTTCTATTTGGCGACTTAACTGATGAATATGCTCGCAACAATGTCCCAATAAAGCAGTAGCTAATGCGCTATTATTGACAATCATTTCGCGATAATAAGCACTATCTACGGCTAACAGCTGAGAGGGAGCAATCGTCATTGCATTGGCAGGATAGCTAGTGCGTTGCATAAACATTAAGGCTTCTGCAAAGCTATCTCCCGCCTCAAAAATGCGAACCGTTTTTTCTTTGCCATCAGGCGCAGAGAAATAGAGCCTGACCCCGCCTTCAAGGACAAAATAAAAAGCTTTTGCTGGACTATTTTTTTGAAAAACAATTGCTCCTTGTGCAAAGGATTGCACGCGACTATGAGCGAGTAAATCTTGTTTTTGTTGTGTATTTAATGGCGCAAAAAGGTAATGCTGACTAACAGCAGCCAATAAAATTTCTTTATTCATGGGTGGCTACCCTGTAGTGTTTGCAAATTTGTTGATTGCCAAGCACTAAGTTCAACTCATCATTTGGATGAAGTTTGCCAACGCCTTTTGGCGTGCCAGTAAATAAAATATCGCCACGGCGTAGGGTGAAATATTGGCTTAAAAACGCAATTTGTTCGGCGATTGGAAAGAGCATCATTTGGCTATTGCCTTGTTGACGAGTTTCATCATTGACTGTTAAAGAAAAAAGAATCGCTTCATCAAGCTTAAAGGCATCTGCATCTAGAAATTCAGAAACACAAGCCGCGCCATCAAAGCCTTTTGCTAATTCCCAAGATGCTCCTTGATTTTTAAGCTGCGTTTGTTTGTCTCTCGCCGTTAAATCTAGTCCAATGCCCCAACCGCCAATATGTTGTTCGGTATCTTCAGCGGCAATATTTTTTCCGCCTTTTCCAATTAAGACAACAATTTCCGTTTCATAATGAATGTCTTGAGAGAAACTAGGAAGAACAATCGTATCGCTCGTATTTAATGCAGTAGCAGGTTTAGTAAAAATCAACGGTTCTTCAGGACGCTGATTGCCTAATTCTTCAATATGCGCGGCATAATTGCGTCCAACACAAAAAATCGTGCCTAATGCTTGAGGTTCTCCATTGGTGAAAGTGAGTTCCATATTGTCCTCCTTTGGGTTAAGCACTTATTATATAAGTTCTTGAGCATCTTTTTTCGCAAGCGGTTTAAAACTTATTCACGCCAACGCAACGCAAACTTTTCAACCAATCCAATCAACCAAGCACCGCCAATGCCTAATAAAGACAGAAGTACCACACCTGCTAATAGTTGGTCAATTCTAAAGAGCGCGCCTGCATTCAAAATATACGTTCCAATACCCGTTTGCGCACCAATCATCTCGGCTGCTACCACCATGGTAATGCCAATCGAATAAGAAATGCGACATCCCGCTAAAATGCCGGGTAACGCACCGGGTAAAATAATTTTACTAATCAACGCAGTAGGCGATAAACCAAAACTTTGCCCCATGCGAATGAGATTGCGGTCAACACTATCAACGGCGGCGTAAGTGGCAATTATGGTCGGAAAATACACGCCAAAAAGAATGGTCGCAATTTTAGACCCCTCACCAATACCAAACCACACCACAAATAACGGCAATAAGGCAATTTTAGGCACGGGAAATAAAGCAGATACCAGCGGTAATAATCCTGCGCGTGCGTAAGTCCAAAGCCCAATTGACACTCCCGTCACCACGCCAAATATCGTGCCTAAACTCCAACCAATCGCTAAACGCTCAACGCTCGCTCCCATATGTTGCGCTAATCCACCACTTTGATAGAGCTCAACGAGTTGCGCCCAAATTTCCGCAGGGGAAGCGAGTGCTAACGGATTAACCCAGCCAAAGCTGCTTGCCATTTGCCAAATCAGAATGATTGCCGTAAACACCACAGGCGATACCCAACGAGGGATATGGCGGTGAAAAGGACGGCTGCGTAAAGGAACAGGAGTAAGATTTTCAGTCATAATCGTTTATTAGAGAGAGAATAAATTATTGATAAACAGCTATTACTCATAATAACTCTCTATCTGCCGCTTGCGCTTCTCGACGCATGACATGCCATAAATTTTTTTCAATGGCTTGTAGCTGTGCGTCATGTGCACTGCGTTCGCCAAGCGGAGTATCAACGGTAACGATTTTGTGAATCCGTCCCGGACGGCGACTAAGCACAATAATTTTATGCCCTAAGCGCACGGCTTCATTGAGGTTATGAGTAACATAGACAGCGGAAAACGGCGTGCTTTGCCAAAGCGCGATAAAGTCATCTAACAATAATTCTTTTGTTTGACTATCTAGTGCTGATAATGGCTCATCCATGAGCAAAATGGCGGGGCGAACCGCTAAGGCGCGAGCAATCACTACCCGCTGTTTCATTCCGCCTGATAATTGTCGCGGCCATGCACGCGTAAATTCTGATAAACGCGTGCGCAATAGAACTTCTGCTATTCGTTCCTGTTTTTCGGCTTTGGATAAGTGATAAGCTTCCAAAGCTAGCGCAATATTACCCGCAACCGTGCGCCAAGGCAGCAAGGCAAAGTCTTGAAAAATATAGGTGAGCGGATTAAGCGTCCCTTCAGGGGCTTTTCCGCCTATCAAGACTTGCCCTTCACTAGGGCGCTCTAATCCCCCTAACATTCTTAATAATGTTGATTTTCCACAACCAGACGGTCCGATAATGCAGACAATTTCTCCCGCTTCGACTTCAAAATTGATATCTTCTAAAATTGCGCGAGATTGGTAGTAGTGGGAGAGTCCTTGAATGCTGAGTTTCACTTTGCTGCCTCGCCTGCATCCGGCGTGATAATCGTCGCACCTTCCAAGTTTGCAGGAATAATTTTTTGTGCTTTAAACCAATCAATTTGTTTGAGCGCATCTTTGGTATTGAGCGCTGCTCCCGGCGATAGGCGCATATCATCGCTAGCAATCAATTTAGCCGCTTTTTCTGGCGCTTCGTCGCTGTAAACATATTTATGCACCATATCAATGACGGCTTGGGTTTCTTTTTTATCGGCAGTTTTATCGACTAATGCCGCGTTATAATCTGCAATCCCTTGTGCAAAGGCTTTTTTAAAAGCGTTGACTTGCTCGGGATGTTCTTGAACGTTTTTGGTGGAAGTAAAAAGGACGGTTACTTGATAATTGGGTAAATACTCTGCCACTTTTCCGATGCCTTTTACTTTGCCTTCAGCGATTAAGCGATTAGCAATATTCGGCTGAATTGCCCAAGCATCGACTTGACCTGTGGATAGTGCAGAAATAATGGTTGGAACGGCATTAAGCGGCACCATTTGCAAAGATTTAGGCTCAACACCTGCAGCTTTCGCAATCTTGCTGCCCATATAGCTAAAAGATGAACCTGCTGTGGTTACCGCCCAACGTTTACCGCTTAAGTCTTTAGGCGTTTTTAAGCCTTTTTCATAAGCGGCATTAGAAGCGATAATCACTTGTCCGGGAACATCATCAGCTTCTTGCAAAGCGCCACCAAAAATCCGAATGGCATCGCCTCTAGCAGCTAAATTTAATAGTCCACCCGTAATCGCGGTAACGCCATAATCCAAATCCCCAGAAGCAATCGCAACAGCCATTTGTTGTGCCGATTGAAAGCGAACCAACTCCGCATCTAAGCCTTGTTTTTCAAAATAGCCGCGTTCTTTCGCAATAAAATTAGGAGAATGTGCGGTAAAACTAATATATCCAACTTTGATGGGTTCAGCTGCAAAACTTGGAATAGCGATGGTGGCAAATAGTAATGTCCATAGTTTTTTCATTATGATGCTCCTTGTGTAAAGCGAGTTATCATACCGAAAATTACAACTATAGCCAAATCAGCTAAAAACGGAACTTTCTATAAACCCTACCTAGCTACTTCTAGCGGTAAGGTAATGTTTATAAAACGTCCTGTTTTTTAGTTGATTTGACTATATCTGTCGTTTAGCCCATAAAAAAGCCCAGTGAAAAACTGAGCTGTTTATTTAACATTCAATAGCGCTTCTTAGTAAGGGTTTGCGCTATTGACAGTTTGCTGAACTTTTATTGTACCAACTTGCTCTGCAACGCCTTGACTAACACCGCTATCATTATTACCAGGTAAAACAACTGGTGAAGCGGTATCTTTTTGAACGGTGACTGCGCCTTTTGCAATGGTTTCTTCTGTTGCTGCAGGATTAGCATAATTACTATCGCGTGCTTGAGCGTCTTCAGCTGCGGTATTGCCCGGCGATGCGCAAGCCATGAGTAAAGCAATATTTAAGGTTTTTATTTTTTCTCCTAAGTGATTTGAAATCATATTGTTACCTTATCAGGCTAAACCAAAATTAAGATGACCAATTTTTATAGCATTTTTCATTTTATACATAAATGTATAAAACCTATGTGTATTTTGTTCTTTATTTAAAAGTCGCTAATCTATATTTTCGATAAAAAGTTTTGAATTTTGCTTTTCAGTCAAGATTTAATTCTCTGATATTACTCGCTACAATAATTCGCTTCTTATCAATTTATTTACTTTATGACTGCCGAACACACGCCGATGATGCAACAATATCTCGGCATTAAAAAAGATTTTCCCGATATTTTATTACTCTATCGTATGGGGGATTTTTATGAGCTTTTTTATGATGATGCGAAAAAAGCCAGTGAATTATTAGGCATTTCGTTAACGGTACGCGGGAAAAGTGCAGGTGAGCCGATTCCGATGGCGGGCGTTCCCGTTCATGCGCTAGAAACATATTTAGCTAAATTGGTTAAGCTAGGCGTTTCTGCGGTGATATGCGAACAGATTGGCGATCCAGCACAAAGTAAAGGACCGGTTGAGCGTGCGGTTACGCGCATTATTACGCCGGGTACGCTAACAGATGAAGCCTTATTAGATGAAAGTCGCGATAATATTTTGCTCGCGATTTATCAGGAAAAAAATCAATATTTTTTAGCTTATGCGGATATTACGCGTGGGGATTTTCATTTAAGTACGGCTTTATCAGAAGAAACCTTACAGGCAGAACTAGAACGTTTACGTCCAGCAGAGATTTTGATTGCGGAAAGTCATCGAATGCCCAATCCCCCTCATCATGTTCGCCCTCGGCGTCAGCCTGACTGGTACTTCGATGCTGATAGCGCGCTACATTTGATTTATAACCATTATCAAATTCAAAGTGCAGATAGTTTTGGCATTGCAGAAACCGATCCAGCGCTACGAGCGGCAGGGTGTTTATTGCAATATCTTTATGACACGCATAAGCAACAGCTTCCTCCGTTATCTGCGCCTAGAAAACAGCAATCAACGGAATATCTTTTATTAGACGCCGCGACTCGGCGCAATTTAGAAATAGAATATACGCTTTCGGGAGAAGCAAAACGGAGTTTGATTGGTAGTTTAAACTGCTGTCGTAGTGCTGCGGGAACACGAACATTTAAACGTTGGATCAATCAGCCTTTAACCAATCATCAAGCAATTGAAGCACGCTTAGATGCGGTCAAGGCTTTATTAACCCTAACCAATAGAAGTCATTTGCGAGATTTATTGCGTCAGAGTGCAGACATTGAACGTATCACGACGCGTATAGCGCTTAAAAGTGCCCGACCACGAGAGTTAGGGCAATTACGCGATACCTTGTCTCTGCTTCCGGAAATTGCCAGTACTTTACAAACGGTTTTAGCAGATAGCCTATTACTACAGCATCATCATGTGCCTCTAACAGCGCATACGGAAAACAGCGAATTATTAACGAATGCGTTGGTGGAAGCGCCACCATTAACGTTAAAAGATGGTGGTGTTTTTCAAACAGGCTATTTGCCAGCGCTTGATGAACTTACGCATCTTGCTGAACATAGCGAAAGCATTTTAGCGGAAATGGAAATGCGCGAGCGTGAACAAAGCGGAATTGCTAATTTAAAAATCGGTTACAACCGCGTACATGGGTATTATATTGATATCCCGCGTAGCCAAAGTGAACACGCCCCCGTGACTTGGACACGTCGTCAGACGCTTAAAAATAGCGAACGATATATTACCGCAGAGCTAAAAGACTTAGAAGACCGCGTCTTACACGCGAAAGAACAAGCGCTAGCTTTGGAAAAACAGGCTTATGAGGCTTTATTAGTGCAGCTTGACGAGCATCGAGAAGCGCTTTATCAATTAGCGCAAGCCTTAGCAGAAATAGATGTGTTAGCGGCATTTGCAGAATTAGCGGCTAAGCAGCAATATTGTCGCCCGAGTTTTAGCGACACACCGCAGCTTCATATCCAAGAAGGGCGGCATCCCGTGGTGGAAATCCATAGCGAGCAACCGTTTATTGCAAATAATGCGACTTTATCCCATAAACAGCGTTTACAAATTCTCACGGGTCCTAATATGGGCGGTAAAAGCACATATATGCGCCAAAATGCCTTGATTGCTTTATTGGCTTGTGCGGGAAGTTATGTACCGGCTAAATCCGCAGTGATTGGGAAAATTCATCGCATTTTTACCCGTATTGGTGCGAGTGATGATTTGGCAGGGGGACGCTCTACCTTTATGGTGGAAATGACAGAAACTGCTAATATCCTCAATAATGCCGATGAATATAGCTTAGTGATTATGGATGAAATTGGGCGCGGAACAGGAACGTTTGACGGCTTATCGCTGGCGTGGGCAGCAGCCGAACATTTAGCCTCAAAAAATCAATCATTGACACTATTTGCAACCCATTATTTTGAGTTGACTGAACTGGCTAATCGACATAAAACGATACGCAATATTCATCTTTCCGCTGTTGAAGACAAGGAAAACATCGTCTTTTTGCATCAAGTACAACAAGGTGCAGCGAGCAAAAGCTATGGTTTACAAGTGGCGCGACTAGCCGGCGTACCGCCTGCCGTTTTACATCAAGCACGTAGTAAATTGCGAGAATTGGAAAGCGAGCGAGAGCGTGCTAATCGGATGATGCGGCAAACAGATTTATTTGCTAGTAGCACGGCAGCACCGAATAATATGGCAGTAAGCTTGCCTGATAATATTCAATCCTTATTAGATACGCTGAATGAAACCGATCCAGACAATCTCACGCCAAAAGCTGCACACGAATTATTGTATGCTTTAAAAGCAGGATTATCGAATGAGTGAATTTTTTGCGAGTTTGCAGTTTGCCATTATTGTTACTCTGCCAAATATTTTATTACCCATGTTGGGGATTTATTTACGACGGCGTGGGCAAGTAACCGTTGAATTCTGCACACAAGCAACACACTTGGTCTTTACTTATGGATTGCCTTTATTATTGTTTACCAACTTAGTGGAAAACGATATTCACTATGGTGAGCAAGCCAGACTGTTAACTGCTGGTATTGTCTGCACATTGGTCTTGTATATTGGTGCTGAAATTTATGCTTATCGTTATATTCCAGCGGTAAAAGATAAAGGCGTTTTTGTGCAAGGTGTATTCCGTAGCAACATGGCAATCTTAGGGCTTGCCTTTATTCAAAATGCCTATGGTAATGCTGGCTTGGCAGGCGGTGCAGTTTATATGGGTGTGGTAACAATTTTATATAATATCTTAGCGGTGATTACGTTAAGCCGAGAAGAAAATAATCGAGGAAAACTGACGCAAATTGGTAAAAAAATTCTCAGTAATCCACTAATCATCGCTATCGTCTTTGCGCTGATTTTACAGCGCCTACAGCTACATCCCCCGCAAGTATTGATGAAAACAGCACGTATATTAGCGGGGATTTCCTTACCGCTTGCGCTGATTTGCGCGGGGGCAACTTTTACTTTATCTGAATTAAGGACAGCTGGTGGGCTGACAGTAAAAGCCAGTTTTGCGCGCTTAATTATTGCGCCATTCATTGTCGTGATGATTGGCTTACTTTTCGGCTTACGAGGAATTCCAATGGGAATTTTATTCTTAATGAATGCTAGTTCTGCCGCTGCCTCTGGCTATGTAATGGCGCGGGCAATGGACGCAAATCACGTTGCGGCAGCGAATATATTGGCATTAACGACCGTTGGTTCGGGTTTTACCGCGGCAGCAGGAATTGTTATCTTGCATGCATTAGGCTGGATGTAAAACGCTTTTAAGCGTCTTAGCTTTTCCTCCTTTTCTTGTTTCATTTTCTTAAAAAATAGAGCATCTTATAAACCTTATCTAGAGCCTATCTTTTTATAATTATTTTAGAAGTCTCGCGCACGTATTGTTAGCGAAATTCACAGAAATTTACCGTCTGAGACCTTTGCAAAATTTCGTTTTATACTAATTTTTGCTACTAGCAGAAAAATTAACACTATGATTTTAATATGTTTTCAAAATTTAAAAAATTGAAATTCCTCTATTTTATGTTTTTTTGCAAAGATCTCCGTCCGTAAAAAACTATTTTGGATTTTGTAAAAAATTTGGTTAGCTTTATTGAAAGATTATAGGCGACGGTCATAAAAATTTATCTCTAAATCATCTAGAAAATGGCATATTTATTAATGTCATTTGGCACTTCAATTAGAGGTTAATAATATTCTGTATTTCAGATGAGTTAACGATCAATGTTTTCAAATATAGTTTAGCAGTTCATCAATTTGTTTGGCTTGATAGTCAGGGGTTGTGTTTGGGTTTGCGAGCATTGCAGGAATATCGGCATATCCATAAGTAACGAGCAGGGTTTTCGCACCAGCGGCTTTTCCAGATAGGATATCGTTTGGAGAATCGCCCACCATTAGTAGCGCTGTTGGCTCAACGTTCATGTCTTTAGCAGCCGCTAATATTTGAGCAGGGTCAGGTTTGTGAACGGGTAAGGTATCGCCGCCATAGATGGTGGTGAAGTATTGAGCAATGTTGAAATGGTTTAGGAGGTTTTTAGCATGTTTTTCGGGTTTGTTGGTAACCAATGCTAAGGGAATCCCTTTTTGATAGAGCTTTTCTAAGGTTTGCGCAACGTGGGGATAAAGGGTGGTATGGACGGTGAGGTGGTCATAGTAGTAATCGCGGTGCAGGGTGAAGGCTTCATCAACCCGTTCATTATCTCGACCATTTCTATCGCCTGTCAGTGAGCGATGAACAAGTTCTAGTGCGCCATCGCCAATATAGGTTTCAATGGTCGATTCTGGTAGTGGCGCTAATCCATAATGCGCACGCATTTGGTTAACACTTGCTGCAAGGTCTGGAAGACTGTGAATCAGAGTACCGTCTAAATCAAAGGCAATGGCTTGGATGTTTGACATGAGTTTATCCTTTTTCGTTGAGTTTTATTGCTTGTTTAATGCTGTTTTCGTCCATTTCGTAGAGAGCACCTGCTCGTCCGACAAGAAGGGGGTCAATAGCACCAATGGCTGCATGGTCTTTTTCCTTGTAGTCTAGTTTTTGTAAAACATAGCGCATGGCATTTAAACGCGCGCGTTTTTTGCAATTGGATTTCACGACTATCCATGGGCTTTCTGGGATATCGGTATGGTAAAACATGGCTTCTTTGGCAGCGGTATATTCATCCCATTTATTAACGCTGGCTTTATCCATTGGACTGAGCTTCCATTGTTTTAATGGGTGTCCTTCTCTAGCTTTGAAGCGCCTTCTTTGTTCGTCTTGACTGACAGAGAACCAAAATTTAATCAGCACAATGCCGCTTTTAATGAGGTTGCGCTCTAGTTCGGGAACTTGGTGCATGAAGTTTTCATACTGTTCGTCGGTGCAAAAGCCCATGACGCGCTCGACGCCTGCGCGGTTATACCATGAGCGATCAAATAAGACGATTTCGCCTTTGGTGGGGAGGTGTTTGATATAGCGTTGGAAATACCATTGTCCGAGTTCTTCTTCGGTGGGTTTTTCTAATGCGACTACACGTGCGCCACGCGGATTAAGGTGTTCCATAAAGCGTTTAATGGTGCCGCCTTTGCCTGCCGCATCTCGTCCTTCAAAGAGAATAACAATACGTTGTCCAGTTTCTTTTACCCATTTTTGGAGTTTGAGCAGCTCAACTTGTAGATGATATTTTTGTTTTTCGTAGTTTTTACGGCTCATCCGATTTTTATAGGGATAAACGCCTTCTCGCCAATTTTCAACTAATTCATCATCGGCTTTGATGCCTGTTTTTGCTACATCAGCTAGGGTATGTTTGATAAGGATATGTTGTAAGGCTTGTAAGTCATCAGGGGAAGCGCCGCTGAGAATGGCGTCTAAATGACTAACCATGCTTTCGGTATTTCCAGAAAGGTTTTCTCGATGGGCAATATCAGCAATAGCGGCAAACCGACCGTCTTGTGCGCGTTGGACGCGCGTGGCGTGTTCGTGTGCTGCAATCTTTTGGCTTGGCGGACTATTGATTGCTTCAATATCTTTTGGTTTGGTGATTTTGTGTTTATGAGATGAGTTTGTTGGTTTTTTTGTTGTCATGTTTTTCTCCTCTAACAAGTGGTTTATCATAACAAATTGTGTGAAAGAATGTGCAAAGCTGGAATTTTTAAGGTATGGTAAAGCGTGTCTTAAAAGTCTGTATAAATAAATATGAACACAACCACCTCACTTTTAGATGTTAAGCACCTTCAAATTACTTATCCTTCCCGACATGGAGATTTTCATGCGGTAAAAGATGTTTCTTTTTCGCTCTATCCTGGAGAAATTTTAGGGATTGTTGGGGAGTCGGGTGCAGGAAAATCAACGATTGGCAATGCTGTTGCAGGCTTGTTAACCCCGCCGGGTTATGTGTCGGGTGGAGAGATTTTCTTGGATGGTAAAGATATTCGGCAATTATCTATAGAAGAGATGCGCGTTTTGCGCGGCAAAAATATTGGGTTTATTTTTCAAGACCCAATGACCTCGCTTAATCCGTTGTTTACGATTGAGGATCAGTTAATTGAGCCGATGATGCTGCATTTAGGATTGTCTTTGGTGCAGGCGCGTACGCGTGCGATAGAGTTGTTGTCGGCAGTGGGTATTGATGAACCAGAAGTAAGAATGAAGCAGTATCCGCATCAGTTTTCTGGCGGTATGCGGCAACGGGTGGTGATTGCGGTGGCGCTTTCAACGCATCCAAAAATGATTATTGCCGATGAACCAACAACAGCGTTAGATGTCTCTATTCAAGACCAGATTTTACAGTTGCTGCGGAAGTTATGCCAAGAAAATAATGTTGGCTGTATTTTGGTTACCCATGATATGGGGGTGGTGGCATCGGTATGCGATCGCGTGATGGTAACGTATCGTGGGGAAAAGGTAGAAATTGGCGAAACAGAGCAGGTACTGCGTCGTCCGGTGCATGATTATACGAAGAGTTTAATTGCAGCGATTCCGCCGTCGCAAAAGAAAATTCAGCGTTTCCCATTGGTTTCTTATATTGAGGAAGCGCATCACGCGCCAAAGGAGTTGGATTTACGTACACATTGGCTAGGGCAAATGGAAGCCGCTAATGATGATTATGAAGGCGATATGCTGCAAGTAGAAAATATTTCTCTACGGTTTTGTACGCGGCATTCTTTATTTCCCGCCAAGCGTAAATATGTGCAAGCGGTAAAGCAAGTGAGCTTTTCGATCGCAAAAGGAGAAAGCTTTGGTTTGGTCGGCGAATCTGGTTCAGGAAAATCGACAATCGCTCGAATTTTAACGGGGCTTTATCATCCAGATGCAGGTAAAGTGATTTTTGAAGGCAGAGATTTGACAGCGTTAAAAAGCGAGAAAGCGCGTTTGCCTTATCGGCGAGAAATGCAAATGGTGTTTCAAAATCCGTATTCTTCATTAAACCCGCGGATGAAGGTAAAAGATATTATTGCTGAACCGATGCGCTTTCATCGCTTAGCGAGCGCCAGTGAAGCGGAAAAAGTGGTTAGCGATTTGATTGATTATGTGGGATTAGCAAAAGGTGCTGGTGAGAAGTATCCGCATGAGTTTTCTGGTGGACAACGTCAACGGATTTCTATTGCGCGCGCATTAGCGACGCGTCCACGTTTGTTGATTTGCGATGAACCAACCTCTGCTTTAGATGTGTCGGTGCAGGCGCAAATTTTGAATTTATTAAAGGATTTACAAGACGAATTGTCTTTGACCATGCTGTTTATTAGTCATGATTTGCCTGTGATTCGGCAGATGTGCGACCGAATTGGGGTGATGCGTTTTGGGCAGTTATTGGAAGTTGGGAATTCTGACATGATTTTTGATGCTGCCCAAAAAGACTATACGCGAGAACTCATCTCGTTGATGCCGCGCTTTGACGCGCTTTAATGTAA
>NZ_LWHB01000066.1 GCF_001889065.1 Suttonella ornithocola
CTATAGCCAGCTTCTCAAAAAATGCATACAACGTTAACTCATATCTACTTTGGAAACAGTATTCTATCTACAAGTACGGTATGCATTTTTCGGGAGCCCTGCTATAGCTGAATGGGGTTAGCTTGCATACAAACTGACAAATCATAGACAGCTAACCTCAGTACGGCAAAACAAGCTAACGCCGTATGCGAGTTAAAGACATTTAGCTATAGAAAGACAAATTCAAAACAACGCTGCGCCGCACAATCATAAAAAATCCTTCTTCATACAGATAAAGAATGAAGAAGAATTGATACGCTTACGAATTGCTTTTTAACTCAAATCTCCGCCCACGCCTTTGAACTTATCCACAAACGCCGCAATTTTTTCAAACACGGTCTGCTTTAAAGTTAAATATTTGGGATTAAGCGGGCTTATTTTAGGCAGCATGGCATTTAAATCTGTGCCGTTTTCGCTGGCAAATTCCCGTTTCAGTGCAGCCGCAATATAACGCTTTGCTGCTTCTTGATTTAAATTTTCTGAAGCAATGAGTGCGTCCAATTCCCGTTTTTGCTCCACGCGGGCAAATTGATAAAACGCATCAATAATCGCAGGCTTATCGGGAATTTCATCAAAATCGGCTTGATTGATAAAGTCCACCACCAAGCTTTCTTTCGCGCGATTATCCAAACTAGAACGAATCACACGGCGGATTTCCTCTGTGATTTGGGCTTTGCTGGCAGATTGCTGATGCTGTTCAAAAATCAGCCCTAGAA
This sequence comes from Suttonella ornithocola, assembly GCF_001889065.1. Lineage (GTDB taxonomy): Bacteria > Pseudomonadota > Gammaproteobacteria > Cardiobacteriales > Cardiobacteriaceae > Suttonella_A > Suttonella_A ornithocola. The sequence goes on from NZ_LWHB01000066.1 coordinate 756, forward strand.
TATAATCTAAGTCAATTTCTTGTGATTTCAGCAAGTCAATTTCAAAAACCACATCGCTCCAGTCTATTTTTGAGTTTTCTTGCTGACCGCTTTCTTTTTGGCGGCGCAGCCAATCGCGCACATCGTTATAAACGGAACGTAAGTCTTGCGCACGGCGTTCAGATAACACAGGCGTGGATTGTAATTGCTGCAAATCGTCATCGCTCAAATGATGAGCCGTCTGAAAAGCTGCCAATGCTTCGGCATCACTCGCATCAATCTTCTGAAAGGCTTTTAGCGCCGTAAACTCATCATAATTTTGCAGCACATTTTCTACCCGCAAATATTCCCCAAACAACTTAGCAAAGGCTTTTTTATCGGCTTCTGTTTCAATAGTATCGGGGTCGGGAAAACGCTGATTGAGTTCGCTCACAATTTCGATATAGCCACGCATTGCTTTGCCTGTTTGCGGATCGGCGTAGCCTTCTAAGTATTCTTCGTAGCTCTTTTCTAAGATAACGTTATAGGTGTTTTTATTGCCAAATAGCGTAATGGCATTAATGGTTGCCTGCTCTAAATCGCGGAAAGTTACGATATTGCCAAAAGATTTAGTGGCATCATAAATGCGGTTGGTGCGAGAAAATGCCTGCATCAAGCCGTGATAACGCAAATTTTTATCCACAAATAGCGTGTTCAGCGTGGGGGCATCAAAACCCGTTAAGAACATTCCCACCACAATCAGCAAATCAATTTCCTGATTTTTTTACCCGTTTCGATAAATCCCGATAATAGTTTTGAAATTCTTTACTGCTCAAATCAAAATTGGTGTGAAAATAAACGTTGTAATCTTTGAGTGCGGCACTTAAAAATTCTTTAGCAGATGCATTCATTGCCTCTATTTCAAAACCTTCATCGGCAATATCGCCTTGTGCGTCCTGCTCCTCATTGGCAGTGTAAGAAAAAATGGTGGCAACTTTCAGCGGTTTCTCGCTGTCTTTTTGTAATTGTTTAAATGACTCATAATACAGCTTTGCCGCCTCCACACTGCTCACCGCAAACATGGCATTAAATCCCTTACCCGCAGCATTTAAGCGGTGCGTTTTAAAGCGGAAATTATCCAAAATATATTGGGTGATTTCACGAATACGTTCAGGGTGCAACAACGCTTGACGGTTTTCCGCTGCTGATAGTTTTTGTTCGTCCTGCTCCTGCTCTAGTGTTTTAAATTTAGGGCGAACATCGTTGTAATCCACCTTAAACTTTAACACTTTTTCATCACGAATCGCATCGGTAATCACATAAGAATGCAGCTGCCGCCCAAACACGCTGCTGGTGGTTTGCGCCCCTAAGGCGTTGCCTTTGGAAAGGATATTGCCATCGGCATCGATTTCATCGGGAAAAATTGGCGTACCCGTAAAGCCAAACTGATAAAACTTTTTAAACTTCCGCCGTAAGTTCTTCTGTGCTTCGCCAAATTGCGAACGGTGGCATTCATCAAAAATAAACACGACCTGCTTGTCATAAATAGGCAGGCGGTCTTCACCTTTCATCAAATTATTCAGTTTTTGAATGGTGGTAACGATGATTTTATTGTCCTCTTTTTCGAGATTGCGTTTTAAGCCTGCCGTGCTGTTGCTGCCATTGACGCTGTCAGGCGAAAAACGCTGATATTCTTTCATCGTTTGAAAATCAAGGTCTTTTCTGTCCACCACAAAAAACACCTTATCAATAAAAGGCAATTCCGTGGCAAGACGGGCAGCCTTAAAGCTCGTCAGCGTTTTGCCTGAACCTGTGGTGTGCCAAATAAAACCGCCGCTTTCGGTATTGCTCCAATTTTTCATCTGAAAGGAGCTATTGATTTTCCACAAAATCCGTTCCGTTGCCGCAATTTGATAAGGTCGCATTAAAAGCAGCGTTTGATTCACATCGAACACCGAATAATGTACCAAAATCGAAAGCAACGTATTTTTTTGCAAAAAAGTGGCGGTGAAATCCTTTAAGTCTCTAATCGGCGTATTATCTGACCGCGCCCAATTCATCGTAAAATCAAAACTGTTTTTACTGCGTTTTGTGGTATTGGCAAAATAGCGGGTATTGCTGCCGTTAGAAATCACAAAAATCTGCAAAAACTTAAATAAAGAATTTTCGGCATTAAAGCTCTCTTTGCTGTAGCGATGCACCTGATTAAATGCCTCACGAATGGCAACACCGCGTTTTTTCAGCTCAATTTGCACCAGCGGTAAACCATTCACCAAAATCGTAACGTCATAGCGATTGGCAGCTGTGCCAGTCTGTTCAAATTGGTTAATCACTTGCAAGCGATTGCGGTGGATTTGTTTTTTATCCAGCAAATAAATATTGCGAATCTGCCCATTATCAAAAGTAAAATCATAAATATGATTATGATGAATTTTCTCGGTTTTATCGATCAGCGTATCAGACGGCTTATCCAAATATTCCGTTAAAAATCGCTGCCATTCTGCATCAGTAAAGGCTACCTGATTTAAAGTTTCTAGCTGTTGGCGAATATTTGCTAATAACTTATTATGGCTGTTTAAATCCTTGCGATATTCATAGCCTTGCCGCTCCAAATCAGCGATAAGCTCCTGTTCTAAATCGGCTTCGGTTTGATAGCTGTCTGGCTGTTCAATCTTGGTGTAACTATCGAGCACAATAAAATGATTGGTTTCAGCAATGGGGCGGTTTGTTCGGTCATATTCATGATGTTAAAAATTTGCTTATTTTGTAGTGGAACAGGCTTAGCTTTATTTAAAAATTTAGTTAATATCTATAACAGAATTCGCTAATCTTTTTTCATTACCAAGTAGTGTGGTATAAAATCTTTGCTCTATTCCATATAATAAAAACTTAAGCTCCTCATCTGTAGAAATTTCAAATGCTAATTCATCTTTATGAAATTTTAACTTTGAAGAGCAGTAATTATTAATATAATCAAATAACTGCAATTTCATATTATCATCAAACTTCCCTAATGAAGCCATTGCCATTGCAATTCTCTTTCTATTAGGCTTACCTACTTTAGTTGAATCAAAATCTTTTAGCTTGATAAAAGAATTGCTAAGAAAATCTGTTGTTTCTTGTGCTGTTGCTTCTTTGTAAAGAGTATCTATCCCCTTAAAAATACTGGAAATGACAGGCAAATACTTAAAAATTAAAATATCCTGATTTTTAAAATAGACCGCATCAGGCTCTTGTTTTATTAAGATACGGTTATTGGCTTCTTCTAATTTAGCTGAATCTCCTATGTAAATAATTGATTGTCTTTCTAAAAATAATGAAGGTGTAACCTTCTGGAAGCAAAAGATTTCTTTATTACTTTGTATTGAACACAAATACTGTAGATGCTTAAATTGCTCTCTGCTTAGTGTGTCTAATTCTTTGGAATCAAATTCTTTAATCAAAAAATTAAGAAAAAATTCTTGCTTGCTAAAACTGTCAATCTTAAACCAGCACTCTTCATCTAAATTATGGTCTGGGCTATAATTCACATAATTTTCATTATTAAATGCAATATCTTTATAAGCTACATCATTACTTGAAGTAACTTTATAAAGCAGCTTTTTTCTGGGGATTTTACCTAAAATGTAATTCATATATATTACCTCTGGATAAAAGTATAATTATTAATTCTATATACAAAACCTTCTTCTATATCGCTAGCTTTTTTTATTGGCAACTTACTAATTAATAGATAAGAAAATCCATCCGACTTTTTTATCTTATAGAATTTATACCCAAACAATAAAAAGATAGGGTTAAAATAATTATCTTGAGATATAAATGTGAATAAAGAAACCATAAAAAATATTATCCATAACATAAAATCATCTGAAATACTAAGAGCAATAAAGATATATCCTAAATAAGTTGGTAGGAAATGATTTACTTGATTTTCTATATCAACAATATTGTTATTATTGATATCATCTTTGCTTAGCTTTGGAATTAACATAAAAACTACAGATACTAGTAATAGTGGGATTAAAAAATAAGCAATTAGGCATATATCATTTAACATAAAATTTAATTTATGATTTTTAACATATCCTATTAGAATTGAAAATACATTTCTTCTCTCTTTTATATAATAAATAATTGGCAATAAAGATACCGAACTAGCAGATAACAGTATTCTAAATAAGAATTCCATATTTATCTCTCAAACGACAACAACAAATCTCGATAATATTCATATTGTTTTTGGCGGAGCTCGATTTCACGGGGCAAGCCTTCGGTGATGGAATGGGTGAGCGTGTCGAATTTATCTAAAATGGCAACAATACGCGCTTGCTCGGCAAGAGGCGGAATGGGGATTGAAAATTCTTTCAATGTTGTATCTGAAATTGCAGGATAAGCAGAACCGCTCTGATTTTCTTCTAAGTAACTTTTACAACGAGAAGATAACATATTAAAGTAAATCCACTGTGGTAAAACTCTATTTTCATTTGCTCGCAAAACACAATAACCTGTACTTGCAATTTCACCGTCATATTCATCAGTAATTAATGCCGTTCGCTGTTGTGTTGGGCGAGTTATTGCAAAAATAATATCATTTATTTTCACTATTTTTTTAGCTCTACTTGGTGCATTTGAAGCAGATATTTCTATTGTTTCTCCAATATTATGGCTTTCTTTATCAACTGATGTTAAATCAATATATTGATAACTTCTACTTGTATTAGCCCATTTAATATTTTGTGTTGGTAATGTAATCTCCCCCAGCGGTTTCCATTCGACTTCATCGCCAAAGGTGAGTAATTTATCGCGATAATAGTGATATTGTTTTTGCCTTGCGGTAAGCTCTGCGGTAAGCTCTGCGGTAAGCTCTGCGGTAAGCTCTGCGGTAAGCTCTGCGGTAAGCTCTGCGGTAAGCTCTGCGGTAAGCTCTGCGGTAAGCTCTGCGGTAAGCTCCGTAAAATTGTCGAGTATCTCGACAATTTTACGCTGCACCGTTAAGGGGGGAATGGGGATTAGGATTTTTTCCATTTGATGACTCATTAGCTTAGGGGTTCCCATACCTGAATATACGTGTTTTTTTGCTTCAATACTAAGCCAATAAAATATAAACTTATAATTTAACTTCTGAATATCTATAATCTTTATTAACCCGCAAACATTTGTAATTGAAAATCTGCCTGAACGGTAGAAAACAGTTCCAGCATTCGCTCCGTCAGTTGTCCAAGTAACAGCTTCTTGGTCAAAATCAAATGTTTGAATACGTCCAATTTCTCCATTATTAGCTGTTTGAGAACTATAAACAGGATAATTTCCTGTATTTTCGGATAAATATTGCTTTGATATTACTCGCCCTCTTTGCAAATCTACCACCTCCCCCAATGTTTTCCATTCCACTTCTGCCCCTTGTAATAATTTGTCTAAAAAAGTGTTTGTTTCCATTATTTATCCTTATTCTGTTGCGTTAAATAAGCTCGGCCTTTCGGGGTTAGGCGATATTGCTGATGCCGGCTGGTAGGTTTTTCAGGCAGCGTCATTTCTATCAAGCCTTGCTCTAAGGCGGGGCTAAGGTAGCTTTTTCTGAAATGCGGTTTATGTTGAATATTCAACTGTTGCATCAGTTGGCTGCTGCTTTGTGCTTCTTGCGTGAGCAAATGCAGCAGGCGAATTACTGGGCTTGCCTGATCTAGGGGGCTGTCTAGGTCGGTGTCTGGTTCTGTCTGTTTCGCTTCTTGATGAATCGGTAAATGAATCAAGAAGTAACTGCGTTCATCATCTGTTTCAAAGCTCGCCTCAGGTGAGCCGTTCTTTTTCATGGCGTGGATGATTTTAGGCACGCCTGTGGAGCGTCCTTCGGTGAGTTCAAGGTCTTTTAAAAATTCGCCAATCCTGCGATTGCGGTATCGGCGGCTGACGGCTTTGCCATTTTGCAAGCCAGTTAAGCGGATGGAGTGATCAGGCCCTGGATAGCTTAGCACTTCTATGCTGTCTGGATTGATGCGGATTTCAATCGGCTCTCGAATTTCATAGGAGCGGTGATAAACGGCATTCACTACCGCTTCTTCAATGGCTTCAAAGGGATAGTTCCAAAAACGTTTGGCTTTGGCTTGGTTGGGGAGCTTGATCACCGTTTCTTTCAGATACCTATTTTGAATATAGCGCAATGCTTCTTGTGTGATGTGGCGGGAGATGGTGGATTTATCGCGGTCAAATAGCTTAGCCATTTGCTCAAGGCTCAGCCAAACGGTTTCGTTATTCAGTGCTACATTGAGTTTTATGCTGCCGTCTGTGGCGGTGTATAGGATGATTTCGCTCACTGCTCAATTTCCGCAATTATTTCGTCAATGCTTTGCCGTAACGCGGCGATTTTGTGTACAGTTTGGCGAATTTCTTCATTTAATTCTGCAATATCAATGATTTCTCTGGTGTCTTTGGCTTCAACGTAGCTGCTCACAGAAAGGTTGTAATTATTCGCTGCAATGTCTTTTACGTCTGCCATTTTGACAATGTGCGCAATGTCTTGTTTGTCGGCAAAGTGGTTGAGGATTTTTTCTATGTGGGCATCGGTGAGGATGTTGTTATTGGTGGCTTTGCTGAAGAATTCTTCGCCGCTGGCATCGATAAATTGGATGCGGCTGTCTGGTTTGGCTTTGGATAGCACGAGGATGTTCACGGCAATGGTCGTGCCATAGAATAGGTTGGGCGCGAGAGCGATGACGGTTTCAATGTAGTTGTTGTCTACCAGATATAGTGCGATCAGCTAAAAAACAAAACATCCTATAGCCCTTATCTAGCCATTCTGGCGGTAGATAACGTTCTGTTTTTTAGCTGATTTGACTATATTTGCGGATTTTTTGTTCTGCGCCGCCGCGATAGAAAATACCTGGGAAGGTTACGATGGCTGCCCGCCCTTTGGCAGAGAGGTAGTTTAAGGCGTGCAGGATAAAGGCAAAGTCGGCTTTGGATTTGGGGGCGAGTACGCCTGCGGGGGCATAGCGGTCGTCATTGATGAGGGTGGGGTCGTCGTCGCCTATCCATTTGATGGAGTATGGCGGGTTGGAGACGATGGCATCAAAGGGTTTGCTGTTTGATAGCTGCGGATTGGTGAGGGTGTTGCCCAGCGCGATATGAAATTTGTCGTAATTGATGTTGTGCAAAAACATATTCATGCGCGAGAGGTTGTAGGTGGTGTGGTTGATTTCTTGCCCGTAAAAGCCCTCTTCGATGATGTGGTCGTCAAATTGTTTTTTGGCTTGCAACAGCAGGCTACCTGAACCGCAGGCGGGGTCGTAAATTTTGTTGATGCGGTCTTTTCCGTGTGTGGCGAGTTTGGCGATGAGTTTGGAGACTTGCTGCGGGGTGAAGAATTCGCCGCCTGATTTGCCTGCGTTGGCGGCATAGTTGGAGATGAGAAATTCATAGGCATCGCCAAATAGGTCGATTTGATTATGGGCAAATTTGCCAAAATTCAGTTCGGCAATGCCTTTTAATACGTCGCTAAGGCGTTTGTTTTTTCGGCAACGGTGTTGCCAAGACGGCTGCTGGTGGTGTCAAAATCGGCAAAGAGCCCTTTGATGGCTTCTTCTGAGTCGTATCCGCTTGCTGATGCTTCAATGGCGTCAAAAATGGCTTTGAGGTCGGTGTTGAGCTGTGGGTTTTGGGCGGCATTGGCAACAACGTTTTGAAACAGCTGGCTGGGGTAGATGAAGTAGCCTTTGGTTTTGATGGTGTCGTCTTTGATTTGTGCTAATACGGGGTTGTTGTCGTCTAATGCGGCATAGTTGATGCTGTCATCGCCGCTTTGCATATAATCGGCAAAGTTTTCGCTGATAAAGCGGTAAAAAAGTGTGCCTAGTACGTATTGTTTAAAGTCCCAGCCGTCGACTGAGCCGCGGACGTCGTTCGCAATTTGCCAGATGCGGCGTTGGAGTTCTGCGCGTTGTTGGGTGCTGGTCATGATTTGGCCTGTATTTTTTGATTTGAGTGAATGGCTGATATTTTATGAATAGATCAATTTATTGCAAAGTTTAGTGCTATAGCCAACTTCTCAAAAGTGCATACAATATTACTCAATATCTATATTTAAAACATAATTTTATCTTAAATTACTGTATGCATTTTTTGGGAAGTTGGCTATACTATATTAGAAAGTTTTTAATGGATCGAGACCTTTGCAAAAAAACATAAAATAGAGAAATTTCAATTTTTTAAATTTTGAAAATATATTAAAATCATGGTGTTGATTTTTCTACTAGTGGTAAAAATTGGTGTAAAACGGAATTTTGCAAAGGTCTCTCGGATTTTTTATTTTGCTAAGATTTACGTTGGCATCAATCTTTTGAGTAGATGTTTTTTTGAGGTGTATGAATGAGTTTTATTTCCCCTGTTACACTTTCTAAGGGTAATATCACGTTAAAGCCATTGGAATTAGCAGATGAAAAGGCGTTGGCAGAAGCAGTTAAAGATGGTGAGTTGTGGAAGTTGGTCGTAACCAGTGCGCCACATCCAGACAATGCGCGCGCCTATATTGCAAAGGCGTTAAATACGCCAAATCGTTTTGCGTTTGCGGTGTATTATCACCATCAGCTGATTGGGTCAACGAGTTATTATGATATTTGCCCAGAGGTGAGAAGGGTAGAGATTGGCTATACTTGGTATGGTCAACGGTATTGGCGTACGGAAGTGAATACAACGTGTAAATTTTTGTTATTAACTCATGCTTTTGAGGTGCTGGATTGTTTAACGGTTGGTTGGCGAACGGATAATTTGAATACGCGTTCGCAAGCGGCAATTGAGCGTTTAGGGGCAAAGAAAGATGGGGTTGTGCGTGGTCATGCATTGCGAAAGGACGGTAGTATTCGCGATACGGTTTTTTATAGCATGACGGCTGATGAGTGGTTGGAAAATAAAGCAATATTGCTTGATAAATTGAGACCTTTGCAAAAAAACATAAAATAGGGAAGTTTCAATTTTTTAAATTTTGAAAACATATTAAAATCATAGTGTTATTTTTCTACTAGTAGTAAAAATTCACGTAAAACGGAATTTTGCAAAGGTCTCGTTTATGCAAATGCTTAAAAATTTCTTTTATCAACGCCCCATGCGCGGGCGCAATCCTCACGAAGCACATCGTGTAGCAACACCGTTAGAGTTATTTTTTGATTTAATTTATGTGGTTGCTATCAGCGCTGCTGCTTCTGGGCTACATCATGCGATTTCTGCTGGGCATGGTATCAGTGGCACTGCTCATTATCTATTTGCGTTTTTCTGTATTTGGTGGGCGTGGATGAATTTTACTTGGTTTGCATCTGCTTTTGATACCGATGATGTGTCTTTTCGTTTAACAACGTTTATCCAAATGTTCGGTTCATTAGTTCAGGCAGCTGGTATTAGCAGTCTTTTTCAGGAACCAGCAGATATCCGCATTGGGCTGATTGGCTATTGTATCATGCGCATTGGGCTTGTCATGCAATGGTTGCGGGTGGCGGTGCAGGCGCCAGCATATCGTAAAACGGCATTGTTTTATGCTGCTGGTGTGTCATTGATGCAGTTTGGTTGGATTGGGTTATTTTTATTGCCTGATAGAAGCTATGAATATCTTTTTAGCGCTATTTTGATGATTGGTGAGCTATCTGTGCCACTGATGGCTGAGCGCTACGGGCGCACGCCGTGGCATAGTCATCATATGGCGGAACGCTACGGATTATTGGTAATTATTGTTTTGGGTGAAGGTATTTTGGGCAGTACCAATACTATAGCAACAGCTGTTGCTGAACACAGTTTGTCTTTACCAGTTATCCTAAGTTTAGGTTTGGGCAGTTTTGCGGTTATCTTTCTGTTATGGTGGGTATATTTTAATTTACCGGAGGAGCGTTTGCATTCGATGGATGCGGCTATCAGGCAGGTTTTTCCGACCGCTTACGGACATTATGTAATTTTTGCCGCTTTAACAGTGGTGGGGACAGGTTTAGAATTGTTGGCAGACAGTCTGATCAATGCACATCAGGCGCATACGGGGCATTCGGTTTCCGCGCTGAGTGCAATAAGCATATTAAGTCTGGCAGTCTTTTTCAGCTTATCTGGCATTTTATTTATTTCCCATTTAATTGACCCAGTTCATCGGCGCTTAAACAAACGTTGTTTTTTGGCGTTGTTGCTTTGTGCTTTGCCTGTTGTGGCAGTGAGTATAGGATTATCGCTGAATTTAGCAGTTTGGCTGAGTACGTTAGCGCCTTTGATGATGCTTTGTGCTCAAAGAAAAAGGCACTACAAGTCAACAGAATAATACGTCTTTCTAAATGGGTTTTAAAAATAGGTAGTGGTTTGAAAAATATGCTGAGTAATTTCTGTAAAAGAATATCACCCCAATATATTGAAATTTAGATATTTTATTGTTATTAAAATTATTGGGTTATAGTTCAGCATACTTTTCAAACCATTACCCTTTATTTTTTATTAGAGAATGATAAAACTAAATGCAACCATGATGAGTAGTTATAAGAGATTGTTGGTGAATAAATCATTAACAAATTTATCGCGTAATCAACATAATAATTCAGATAAAAGCATTTGTTCTTACTAAATAATTTAAGCTGATTTACTGTTATGCGTCCACTTAAACACATATTTACCGATTATCAGGAACTTATCTGTCATCATCATGGCACGCGCGCGATTTCTGCCGATAGCCAGCATATTCACGCACATAGCCAAGCATCACATTGGCAAGCGCATTGGCAAGTTAATCAATTTGCCAATGAATTACTACTTGCTCGTCAATGCGCACAAAGCCATAAACCACGAGCCAGTTATTTACCATATTTTCACCATAATTGGGCGCTATTTTTTATGGTTCAAGGACAAAATTCTCTTCGTTTTTCTAACACTAAGCGTCTTTCCTTACAAGCTGGTGAAGTATGGCTTGTAAGCGGTACTCTTGATGATGTACATGAATCTGCGCTTCCTATACAGGGCGGATGGCGTGCGCTACATTTGGATTTTTCTCCCGAACGCCTTGCCCGCTGGCAAGCAGAAAATCTATTACCTGCTGAGCTTTGCCCGAATCGCGGTACACAGCTACGTCGATTAGGACGTTACCGTACTTCTGCCACGCAAGCATTGTTTGCACAAAATTTTAGCAATCATGCACTATCGCATTTGGCATTAGAAGCAGCTACCTTAACCCTTACTACGCAAGTTTTACAACAGACCATCCCTTCACGAATATCTCAACGACAAGCGGCGCAAATTGATGAGGCAGTTGATATTATTCATCAAAATTATTGTCAACCACTCTCTATTACAGAACTTGCTCATCGTGTTGGATTAAATGATTGTTACTTTAAGCGCTTTTTTAAATTACGCACCGATGAAACGCCTGCTGCTATGATTCGGCGATTGCGCTTACAATGTGCGTTTGATGGGCTTGCGACGCGCCGCTTTACCACAGTGAATGCGGCGATGCATTTCGTTGGTTATCATCATCTAAGCAGCTTTCAAGCAGCTTTTGTTCGCCAATTTTCTTGTACACCAAGCCAAGTCTTACGTGAAAGAGACTAATTAAATGGCGAGCTATAGTGAAGATAGATGGAGACCTTTGCAAAACCTCTAAAAATAGAGTAATTTTAAAAATATATTAAAATCATGGTGTTAATTTTTCTACTAGTAATAAAAATTCGTGTGAAACGGAATTTTGCAAAGGTCTCATATATTTATTTTATGAAGAGTTTTACTTAATTGATTTTTTATCAACAAGATACCGTATTTTTGTTATGGGCATGAATTTAACCTATTGCTAATATATGACGTTATTTGGCGTGGAGCATGTGTTGGATTTCCAACCATATGTTCAGCAGAAAACCAAGAGGTTTTATGTTAGAGTTATTGTGTTTACTCAACGAAGTAAACAGGTTTATTGGTTAATCAAAGGAAATGTTATGAAAAAATTATTCTTAACAGGTTTATTAATGGGATTAAGTGTGGCTGCTGTGGCTGCGCCTACGAATAAGGCTATTTCAAAAACCGTATATCTTTGTTCTGGTAATGAAAAATTAGAAGTAGTTTTCGTCCAAAATGGCAAAAAAAATTATGCGGTAATCAGCCAAATGGATGAGCTTATTCCATTAGCGGAAGCTAAGAGCGCATCAGGCGTATTATACAAAGCTGTTGATCCTAATTATTCTTATCAACTATTTATTAAAGGTAAAAAAGCTGTGTTGTCAGCAAAAAATGATGAAAATATTCTTGGCGAGTGCACCGCGAGTTAATGAGCTTTTCATCAATGAAAAGCCTACTGCGTTAGCAGTAGGCTTTCTTTGTAGGGTAATAAAAATAGAGCATTTTGAGATTCTTGCAAAGATTTGATTTATAGTGCTCAAGTTTTTATGATTGATAGAAAGAAAGAAACTTTTGCAAAATCCTACAAAATGGGAGAAATTCAATTTTTTGACTTTTTAAGTAAGGCTATAAACTAGCAGGAATCATCTGTTAGTCTAGAAAAATTAAATATAACAGCAAACTAAGCGCATATAAGCTTAAAATGCTTTTGCATTGATATTGACGTAATCAAAACAACACTTTTGTTGAATTTAAACCACAATACCATCAACTGCTGGTATGCTATCTTTCGGCAAGAAATTTACCAGGATCAAGTCAATCAGAAAAATCTTTTATATAGCCAATTTCCTAAAAAATACATACAGCGTTAATGTAATATCTAATTCGAAAACAGCGTATTATCCACAAGTACTGTATAGTGAAATCATCTAAAGCCCAACCCAATCCAAAGCAGATAAAAGAATAAAGTATCAATACAATCCATCCGCCATTCTTTGCGTATTTGCTTAATCCAAGCCCACATCTTTTC
>NZ_LWHB01000067.1 GCF_001889065.1 Suttonella ornithocola
GCGATTAACCATAGTAATACCGCTAATACGATAAAACCGATTGCAAAGCAGCCATTCACTTCCATTGGCTTCAAAAAGCTCGAAAGATATTGATGTAGCGTAATAAGTGCAAAAATACTTGCAATTAACCCCATCACACCGGCTACCGCTTTCAAAGCAATATTTTTAGGCGCTTGACTATTTTTAAGCCCTGCTTCCAATGCAAATGGAAGCAGGAGTTTGAATAAACGAGAAAACAAGATAAACCCTCTTAACGACGGCTAGCTAAGAAACCAATGATAAAGCTAATACCTGCAACGATAGCAACTGCTTGCAAAGGATTTTCACGTACTTTATCTGTCGCTGATTCAACAGTATCATCAAAACGCTCACGCGCACGATCATAATAATGTGCGCCATAATCTTGAGCATCTTCCCATAAATCCTGCGCACGATCGCTAAAGCAGTTGTAAGTACGACGTGCTTGCTGCTCTAATTTTGAGCTTTTATTTTCTGCCAGCTTACGAAGATTACGACCAATTTCAGCAAAATCTTTGCGTACGCTGTCGATATTTTGCTCTAAAGCTTCAATACGTTTGTCATCCATTTTTGACTCCATTTGGTTAAAAGGTATTTATTAAACTAACATATTTGTTTAAATAATATTATAACGATTGTTCATTTATTCGTATATCTATAGGTAAATTATAACGATTTTAGACCTTTGTAAAAAACATAAAATAGAAAAATTTCAATTTGTTAAATTTTGAAAACATATTAAAATCATAATGTTAATTTTTCTACTAGTAGTAAAAATTAGTATAAAACGGAATTTTGCAAAAGTCTCAATTTAGCTATTTTTCTGACCTAAATTTTCTAGCATTGCCATTTCTAGATCATCAAATCCAGCTTGTAATCTAGCTTCTATATTAAAAGGACCTTTAATTTTAGCGCGTAAGTAGCCTGATAATAATTGTTCAAAAGTTTCTCGATACGGCAATTCTCTTTCTGCACAACAATACTTAAACCAATGAGAACCAATCGCTACATGTCCATGTTCATCACGATAAATAATATCGAGTAATTTTGCTGTGCGAGCCTCGCCTACCGAACGCAGTTTTTCTTGAATTTGTGGCGTAACATCTAATCCTCTAGCTTCCATGACTCTTGGAACCAATGCCATTCGTACCATTACATCGTGTTCTGTTTCTACACAAGCTTCCCATAAGCCCGCATGCGCAGGGAAATCTCCATATTTAGCGCCTAATTGTTCTAACCGACTAGTTATTAAGCTAAAGTGGTAAGCCTCTTCTTTCGCAACTTTTAGCCAATCATGGGTAAATTGTTCCGGCATATTTTGAAAACGATAAGCGGCATCAAGTGCTAAATTGATAGCATTAAATTCAATATGAGCAACAGCATGTAGCATTGCTTGTAAGCCTTCTAGTGTTCCCATCCGACGACGTGGTACATCTTTAGGCGCGACCAATTTAGGGACAATCGGTCGTCCAGCATCGAGAACACTCAATATTTCCGTAGGTTCTCGGTGATATAATTTATCGCACCAACCGTAATAAAGCTGATAAGCCTCGCGTATTTTGTCTGCTGGATTTGACAACATTAAAGCATGATAAATAGCAGGATAAATATTTTCAGTACACATCTTTTTTCTCTGATTTTTTAGGACAGTTTAACAAATGAAACGAGGCTCAAGCTATTTTGCCGAGATTGATGCACATTTTTTGAAAGCGATTTATCATTCTTCTAAAGGCGCTATTCGTTTAGCCGTTTTACAGCGAGATTTAGCGCCTCTTCTACAAAATACACCGCCCCTTCAATTATTAGATATTGGTGGCGGAGCAGGTCAAATGGCGCTTTGGTGTGCAAAATTAGGTCATCATGTAACCGTTATTGATATTTCAGAACCTTTACTTCAAAAAGCCAAAGCCCTTGCTGCCAGCGAAAATCTTAGTCATCAAATATCTTTTCTACATGGTGATATTTTTACATTAGCAGAACAGTTAGAAGAAAATTCCTTTGATGGTGTGCTTTGTCATGCCGTATTAGAATGGATCGCTAATGGTACGGATTTATTCAATATTGCTCGTTCGGTTTTAAAAAACGAGGGATTTTTCTCTCTTATGTACTATAACCGAATAGCATTAGAGTTTACCCAACATGTTTTCGGTAATTTTGATTATGTGGATGCTAGTCTTGTCGCTAAAAAACGCGCCAAATTAACACCAGATTATCCACGAGAAATGCTTTGGGTAGAAACACAACTGTCTGATTTATCTCTCATCCAGCGCAGTGGTATTCGATGTTTTTATGATTATATGAAACCCAAAGATCGTGAAGTAAATTCGCTAGAAAATATTATTGCTCATGAACTTGCTCTCTCTAGTAGAGAAGAATTTTTCCCTGTCGCACGGTATCTCCACGAAATCCGTAAGAAAACCGCTTGACGCTTTCCCTAACAAACAGTAAGGTTAAGCATTCGCTTCGAGGCAGAGAGAGATTTCATGGCAAAAAGAAAACACAAGTTAAACGGCGCAGAGATGATTATTGAAGCGCTTAAAGCAGAACAAACAGAATATCTATTCGGCTATCCTGGTGGTGCTGTTCTTCATATTTATGATGCGCTTTATAAGCAAGATAGCATTACACATGTACTTGCCCGTCATGAGCAAGGTGCTGTTCATATGGCAGATGGATATGCGCGTGCAACTGGTAAAGTTGGCGTTGCATTGGTTACTTCTGGACCAGGACTAACCAATGCGGTTACTGGTATCGGAACCGCCTATGCAGATTCTATTCCAATGGTTGTCTTCTCCGGTCAGGTTCCTTCTGGATTGATTGGGAATGATGCATTTCAAGAAGTTGATGCAGTTGGTATTACGCGCCCTGTTGTAAAACACTCTTTTTTGGTTAAAGATATTCATAAACTTCCAGAAATTATTAAAAAAGCGTTTTACATTGCACGTTCAGGTCGCCCAGGTCCTGTTCTAATTGATGTTCCTAAAGATATTACTGCAGCAGAAGCGCCTTTTTATTATCCTGATGAAATCAATATTCCTTCTTATCAGCCAACCATTGAAGGACACGTTGGTCAGATTAAAAAGGCGATTAAACTTTTATTAAAAGCCAAGCAGCCTATGGTCTATACCGGCGGTGGTGTGGTTATTGATAATGCTTCAAATGAGCTAATAGCGCTCGTTCGTCAATTGCATTTACCAATTACCAATACTTTAATGGGTTTAGGTGCTTATCCTGCCAATGATTCTCAATTTGTCGGTATGCTTGGTATGCATGGAACCTATGAAGCTAATATGGCAATGCATCATTGTGATGTGTTATTTGCTGTTGGCGCACGTTTTGATGACCGCGTCACAGGAAATCTTGAGAAATTCTGCCCGAAAGCACAAATCATTCATATTGATATTGACCCTTCCTCTATTGCAAAGAATGTGAAAGTAGATATTCCAATCGTTGGTTCTGTTAAAAATGTGCTTACAGTGATGCTTGAGCAGTTAGCAAAAGAAAAAGCTGAACCTAAAGCTTTAGACGATTGGTGGGCGCAAATTGAAAAATGGCGAACAGTGAAGTGTTTAGATTTTCCACACACAGACGAAGTCATTAAACCTCAACGTGTGATTAAAACACTATATGAACTCACTGGCGGAAATGCCATTATTACCTCCGATGTCGGGCAGCATCAAATGTGGGCTGCGCAATATTTTGGTTTCCATGAACCGCGCCGTTGGATTAACTCTGGCGGGCTTGGCACCATGGGCTTTGGCTTTCCTGCTGCTTTAGGGGCGAAATTAGGTCGTCCAGAAGAAGACGTTTATTGCATCACTGGTGAAGGTTCTATCCAAATGATGTTACAAGAGCTCTCTACCGCTCGCCAATATAACATCGCGACCAAAATTATTTGCCTTAATAACGGCTACCTTGGTATGGTTCGTCAATGGCAAGAATTTTTCTATGATAAACGCTATTCGATGAGCTATATGGATAGCCTGCCCGACTTCGTCAAATTAGCTGAGGCGTATGGACATAGCGGTATTCGCATCGAAAAAGCGTCAGACTTAGAAGCTGGTTTAAAAGAAGTGATTAAACTTAAAGATAAAACTGTTTTTGTTGATATTCTGACCGACCCTACCGAAAACGTCTATCCAATGATTCCTTCTGGTGGTGGGCAAGCAGACATGCTGCTAGCTGGTCGTGACAAAATGCAATCCGTTTACAATGAAGGAATGGTATTAGTATGAGCCAAGAACGCCATATCGTTTCAATTTTAATGGCTAATGAAGCCGGTGCGCTTTCGCGTGTCGTTGGGCTTTTCTCCGCTCGCGGATTTAATATTGATAGCTTAAACGTCGCCCCTACCCAAGACCCTAAAGTGTCTCGCTTAACGCTGACTACCTTTAGCGACCGACAAATCATTGAACAAATCAATAAACAACTCAATAAGCTAGTAGATGTCATCAAGCTAGTAAATATTGAAGAACATGAGCTTATTGACCGCGATATGATGATGGTCAAAATTATTGCCGATGATAAGACGCGTGGCGATTTATTACAGCTAGCGGAAGTATTCCGTGCAAGAATTGTGGATATGCATCCAACAACACTTGTGATTGAAATTAGCGGTAGCCCTAGAAAATTAGATGCTTTCCTAAATATGCTTGATCACAAAAAAATCCGAGAAATGGCACGTACAGGCGTAACAGGCGTTGCGGTTACAGGCTCTGGCAAGTGTTTAGAACTTTAATCTTTTTAACCGACTTACTAACAGGGAGAATGCATGAAAGTATTTTATGATAAAGACGCAGATATGAGCGTATTACAAGGCAAAACCGTTGCTATTATTGGCTATGGTTCACAAGGACACGCTCACGCTAATAACCTAAACGACAGCGGTGTAAACGTTGTGGTTGGTTTGCGTAAAGGAGGAGCAAGTTGGGCAAAAGCAGAAAAAGCAGGCTTAACTGTCAAAGAAGTGAACGAAGCAGTCAAAGATGCAGATGTTGTTATGATTTTGCTTCCAGATGAAAACATCGCTGAAGTTTACAAACAAATTGAAAATGATATCAAAGAAGGCGCTGCTTTAGCTTTTGCACATGGTTTCAATGTGCATTATGGACAAGTGCAACCACGCGAAGACTTAGATGTCATCATGATTGCTCCTAAAGCACCAGGACATACTGTTCGTAGCACCTACCAAAATGGTGGCGGCGTTCCACACTTAATCGCTATTCATCAAGATAAGTCTGGTAAAGCACGTGATATTGCGCTTTCTTATGCTGTTGCAAATGGTGGTGGCAAAGCGGGTATTATCGAAACCTCATTCAAAGAAGAAACTGAAACTGACCTATTTGGTGAGCAAGCTGTTCTATGTGGTGGTGCAGTTGAGCTTATTAAAGCAGGATTTGAAACCTTAGTCGAAGCAGGTTATGCTCCTGAAATGGCATATTTTGAATGTTTGCATGAATTAAAACTTATTGTTGACCTTATCTACGAAGGTGGCATCGCAAATATGAATTACTCTATTTCTAATAACGCAGAATATGGTGAATATGTCACAGGTCCACGCGTAATCAACGAAGAAAGCCGTTGGGCAATGCAAGAATGCTTAGAAAATATTCAAAATGGAGAATATGCCAAATCATTTATTAGTGAATATAAAGTAGGCGCACCTTCAATGACTGCTCGTCGCCGTTTAAATGCTGAACATCCGATTGAGATTGTTGGTGAAAAACTCCGTGCAATGATGCCATGGATTAAAGCCAACGCATTAGTTGATAAAGATAAAAACTAATATTGTGCTATAAAAAATAGTCGCCAAAAGGCGGCTATTTATTTTTTGGTAGTGGTTTGAAAAGTATGCTAAACATACTCTTATAAAAAATACTTCTTTTAATATATTGATATTTAAATATTTAACTGCCATTGGATTATTTGATAATATTCCAGCATACTTTTCAAACCACTACCTATTTTTTAGACAAATGCGAAGCGTATTCAGAAGTTAGGATAAAAACATTGTAATGGCAAAAAATTAACTATGTTAACTTAAAGAAAGCGCAACTCTGCCATCAATAGGAAAAACCATGTCTATTTTCAGTAAACTTTTCAATCATCCATCTTCTTCACTTTTACCTTAGCAAGATTTTTGAAACCTACGAAAAATCGCTTAGAAACGAAGAATTTTCATCAGAAATTCAATGGGGAAAAAATATCAACACAACGCAAATTATGACGCATTTATCAATCGGCGATGTCACCACTTACCTTGATAATACCTATCAAGACTATCTAGCCAATCCCAAACAGATTACAGATATCATCAAAAATCACATTCAAGCACTCAAAGACCATCAGCAAATGGAAGCACCTTCTACAGAGCTATTTTTTCCATTGCTTGTTACCGAAGATTGGCTCTCTCAAGCACAAGCACAACTTACTGAAATACCAGAATATCAAGCTAATCAGGCATTAATAGAACTACCGCTAGTGGCTCCTAATGGACTAAAAACCGTTGGTATCTTTGATTATCCTAGTTCTATTGCATATGCCACTGAAAAACTTACTGAGCAATTTAAAACCATAGACGAAGCTATTGATGCAGGTATCAATAATCTTTATGACTACATCAATCAAAACGGTATCAACACCGCACAAATTGAAAACTATCCTATCTATCAACTCCAACTCAATGGCATATTTGATAGCGCACTGTGGTTTATTATTGACCAACTGATTCCCGTAATCAGCACAGAATTAACCCTAGAAAATACCCTTATCGCCATCCCTGCGAGAGATACTTTCTTAATTGCTCAGAAAGAGGATGCAGAAGCAATGGCATTCTTACAAACCTATGTACAAAACATTTTTGAAA
This sequence comes from Suttonella ornithocola, assembly GCF_001889065.1. GTDB lineage: Bacteria > Pseudomonadota > Gammaproteobacteria > Cardiobacteriales > Cardiobacteriaceae > Suttonella_A > Suttonella_A ornithocola. The sequence continues at coordinate 6,884 of NZ_LWHB01000067.1, forward strand.
ATGCTACACACCCTATCAGCCCTACTCTATATAAAGCACCAAGCATATAATTTTAAAATTATTTATGAAAAAACTCGTTATTTTAATTGATGCAGACAACACCCCTGCGAAACAAGCGACAACTATCCTAGAAGAAATCGCCAGCTATGGGAATGCAAATGTTAAACGTATTTACGGCGATTGGAGCGGAACACCGCAAGGTTGGACAAAAGAAATCATTTTAAAAAATGGGCTAACGCCTGTTCAACAATTTGCCTATACAAAAGGCAAAGACGCGACTGATATGCAACTCATTATTGACGCAATGGATATGCTATATAGCAAGGCATTTGATGGTTTCTGTATCGTTTCATCCGATAGCGACTTTACTCCTCTTGCTGCTCGTATTCGTCAACAAGACCTGACTGTCTATGGCATTGGAAGAAAAACAGCGCCAGAAGCGTTTAAACAAGCTTGTGATAAATTTGTTTATTTAGAAAATCTTGAACCTGAAACGACCTCAATAACCATCAATAAAAACACTAATCATACAGATAATAAAGCCCCTAGCCCTGCTAACATTCCTCGGCAACCCATTAAAGGTGAATTGGAACAACTTTTACGGCGAGCCATTAATAGTTGTCTTGATGAAAATACTGGTTGGGCAAGCATTTCTGCCATTGGTTCCTACCTCTCACAAACCCAACCAGATTTTGACTCTCGTAGCTATGGCTATAGCAAACTATCCTCAATGATTAAATTACTGTCGGGTATTCATGTTGATACTACTGGTTCAACAATGCGTTGTCGTAAAATTCCCTATCGAGAATTTATTGTACTTCTACAAGAAGCCATGAATAAATTTAAAGATAAAAATGGCACCGCCTCTTTACAAACCTTAGAACAAGATCTTAGTCCAAGATTTGATTACCATTCTTATGGCTTTACAGACTTTGAAAACTTTTTAAAAACCGTTTATAACTTAACCATTCAAGATAATCGAGTTACCTTTCCCATCAAGCCTAGCTAATTTGCTCATTTATGAATACTTCTGCACTCATTATCCAACGCGCTAACTTTCTTGCCAAAATTCGTGCCTTTTTTGCGCATCGTCATATCTATGAAGTCGATACGTCATTACTAACCGCTTATGGGGTTACTGATGTCAATTTAACTTCTTTAACAGCAGATAACGGTTATCTAATTACTTCTCCAGAATACGCCATGAAAACATTACTCACCCGTGGTGCTCCTGATATTTATCAATTAAGCCATGTTTTCCGAGGAGAAGAACAAGGAAGAAAACATCGTAAAGAATTTATGCTTTTAGAGTGGTATCGATTAGATTTTACACATCAACAACTTATGCAAGAAGTTGGTGAGTTAATTCAATATCTTCTCAAGCCTAGAACTATTCATATTGACTTTATCAGCTACGCACAATGCTTTCAAGAAACGCTCTCTATTGATTTATTTCATATCAGCGATAACCAACTAAAAGAATTTTGTCATCAAAAAATCCCTGAAAGTCAGCAATGGCAGCTCGATAGAGATGGTTATACGGACTTGTTGTTCACGCATTTTATAGAACCTAATTTAGGAAAAAATAAATTGCAATTTATTACTGACTATCCGCCTAGCCAAGCAGCACTTGCAAAAATCATTGAAGATAAAAATGGACATTTAGTTGCTGCAAGATTTGAAGCCTATTTAGAGGGGTTAGAACTCTGTAATGGCTTTTATGAACTAAATCAGCCAGCAGAACAACGTGCGCGCTTTGAAGATGATAATCATCAAAGAAAGCAACTGGGTTTACCTAGCATGCCGATAGATGAGCCCTTTCTAAAAGCGTTAGAAAACGGTTTACCTGACTGCGCTGGTGTCGCAGTAGGAATAGATCGCCTATTTATGATTGCTTGTCAGGCAAATCACATAGAAGAAGTCATTTTTCTATAGCCAACTTCCAAAAAAAATGCATACAATATTAACTCAATATTCTCTTCTAAAACATAACGTTATCTCAAAGTACGACATGCATTTTTTGGGAAGCCTGCTATATGAATACAAAATTCGGTAGTGGTTTGAAAAGTATGCTAAACATACTCTTACAAAAAATATTTCTCATAATATATTGATATCTAAATGCTTAACTGCCATTGGATTATTTGATAATATTCCAGCATACTTTTCAAACCACTACCCAAAATTCTTATTTTCTCCCTAATGAAAAATAAAATCTCAATATGGATAACCAAACACAGCAAGATATCTTAGTCATCAACCAAATTCAGTTAGTCCTTGCAGAAAAACGAACCATTCTTTCCTTACTAAGAATTGGTATCGCTACCTTAATTTTGCCGCTATCTATTATTAGCTTTCTAATTGCCACTTCTAAATACTATGAAATCAATCATGTATGGTTATTATTGAGCATTGTTGGATGTATTAATCTAGCTTTGCTCGCTATCGCTTTTTACTTAATTTTTCATTCTATACATCGACTGAGAGATTATGACAAAATGATTGAAAACATAAAAAAAGTGCATAGTACGCTCAGTAATTTTATTAAAAATTAAACGCATCCTAAAATAAGCACTCTATATTTTGAAAAAATTATACTTTTAATACAATAGATTATTGTATTTTTTTATTAAAATTACGATTAAGGCTTAACAGCAAGTGAAAAATAGCGTATGATTGCCGCCTTTCTAAGGGCCTGTAGCTCAGTCGGTTAGAGCAGGCGACTCATAATCGCTTGGTCGGGGGTTCAAGTCCCTCCGGGCCTACCAAATTATTCTCAAATATCTATTAGGCTAAGCGAACAGTAATTCCCTTACTTGCTAAAAAAGCTTTTGCTTCTCCAACAGTATATTCACCAAAATGAAAAATACTCGCAGCTAAAACCGCATCTGCCTTCCCTTCTATAATCCCTTCTGCTAAGTGTTCAAGCGCACCTACCCCACCACTCGCAATAATAGGAACATCTACACGCTGGCTAATTTTGGATAGTAATTTATTGTCAAATCCAGATTTCGTACCATCTTTATCCATACTAGTTACTAAAAGCTCTCCAGCACCATAGCTCACCATTTTCTCCGCCCAAACAATAGCATCCAATTCTGTTTTGTTTCGCCCACCATGAGTAAAAATATGCCAATGATTTTCATCGGTTTGCTTAGCATCTATGGCAACAACAATACATTGATTCCCAAAATGCTCTGCCGCTTCCTTTACAAATTCAGGGTATTTAACAGCAGCACTATTAATCGCTACTTTATCCGCTCCTGCATTAAGCAAATTGCGAATATCTTGTAGCGTTCGAACGCCTCCGCCAACGGTTAATGGAATGAAAATATTTCCCGCAACTTCTTCTACCATCTTCAGCGTTGTTTCTCTAGCATCTGACGTTGCCGTAATATCAAGAAAGGTAATTTCATCTGCACCTTGATCGTTATATCTTTTTGCGGCTTCAACAGGATCACCAGCATCACGAATATTAATAAAATTCGTTCCTTTTACTACACGACCATTATCAACATCCAAACAAGGAATAATCCGTTTTGCTAAAGCCATTTCTTATCCTCTTCTTACTTTATCATCAACCAATAATCTATAAATTTATCCAACCAAGCACTGATTTCTGGTGTGTAATTTTCATAATCTCTAAGCTGCATTGGCACCGTCTGTGCACCAGGACCTGCTAATTCTTCTGGATCACGTTCATGCCAATGACGAATTTGTTCTAGTGTTGCTTCAGGATGAAACTGGAAGCCATAAGCCCTTTCTGCAATTCTAAATGCTTGGTTAGGATAAAGGTCGCTTGCTGCGAGTTTTATCGCATTTTCTGGAATCGTAAATCCTTCGTTATGCCATTGGAAAAATTTTTCTGGTGCATCTGCAAAGATTTCCATAAAGCCATCTACAGTGGGATATAAATTATAATAACCAATTTCTACATATTGCTCATGGTGTCGAGTAATTTCTCCACCAAATGCTCTTGCTAATAACTGAGCACCTAAACAAATTCCTAAATAAGGTTTACCACTTTCCACATATTGACGAATCCACCTTAATTCTTCTTTTAGTGGTTTACAAACGGTATTACAATCATTAACGCTCATTTTTCCGCCAAAAACGACTACTGCCTCGTATGCATGAATATCTGTTGGTAAAGCCTCACCACATAAATGGCAACAACGTTCTAGCTGATACCCTTTTAACTGAAGTTTTTCTCCGATTAAACCTGTATGTCCATTAGGATTATGGAGTAAGAATAAAATACGTTTCGACATATTCATCACTTTTCAAAAGAACTATCATGCCTTATCACACATTAACTAACCATTCGGTTTAGTTATAGCCTTATTACCAAGTCTTTTTAAGAAGATAAGGGGTTACTCACACCGGGCGGACGATTATACGCATTTCTATGCCGAATACATCTTCTCTCTAACAAGGCATCTATCATATTTTTGCCAGCAATCAGTAATCCATAACAAATAAAGGCGCCAGCAGGTAAAGCTGCGAGAATTATTCCCATATCAATTTTTACAACTTGAATTTCCCAATTTTTAGCGATTGAACCGAATAAAATATCCGCACCTGAGAATAAAGTCCCATTTGCCAAAACTTCTCTCATCGCACCAAGCATAAGCAAAACTAAGGCAAATCCCAATCCCATCACCACGCCATCTAATAAAGCATATTTGATTGGATTTTTAACGGCATAAGCTTCAGCACGTGCAATAATGGCACAGTTTGTCACAATCAATGGAAGATAAATTCCCAAACTCTGATACAGTGGATAAAGATAACCTTCTATAAGAAGCTGGCAAAGCGTTACCGCACTAGCAATCAATAATACAAAAACCGGAATACGAATTTCTGGTTTTAACCATTGTTTAGTACCTGAAACTAATACATTTGACAATCCCATTACAAAAATAGTCGCCAATCCCAAGCCTAAAGCGTTAACCACCGTATTCGAGACTGCCAATAAAGGGCATAATCCTAAAATCTGTACTAAAGCTGGATTATTACTCCATAATCCATTATTAATGAGTTTTTTTGCTTCTTCATTCATGAGATTTATGCTCTTCTTGCCAGTCTTTCAATACCTGTCCAACTAAATTAACAACTGCACGTGGCGTAATCGTTGCGCCTGTAAAAGCATCAAAATCACCGCCATCTTTTTTGACTAAGAATTTTTTGCTGTTCAAACTCTGATGCTTAAAACTTTCTATCCAGTCAGATTTATTAGCATCAATCTTATCTCCTAAACCGGGAGTTTCTTGATGAGACAATACCCGCACACCGATAAGCGTACGATTGTCTGGCGCAATGGCAATTAACAAGGTGATATTACCATTGTACCCCTTATCGGTATGTGCCTTAATAAAGGTCGCAATTAGCTTGTCATTATATTGAATGGGATAAATTTCAACTGGTAACTGATTGAGTAAAACCTTTTTAGGATGCTTAAACTGTTCTACCTCTAATTTTTCATTAGGTAACAGCGCTTGAAACTGTGCAAGTAAGGCCTTTTCTTGTTGTGCTTTTATACTAGGAGAAACGAGAAAATAAACACTGCTCAATGCCAATAAACAAACGGTAGCGAATATACCGAGTCGCTGCATTGATAAGAAAATAAAGTGGGATGCATTTTTAGTCATTTAATTATCATACGCTGCTTATCTTTTTCTGGCTAGTTTTAGAAAATATTACGCTTTTTAAGTAACTAATTTCTTTGATATATTTAAGAATATATCATAAAAAACAGAAAAGTTTCATATCATTTTCGTCCACATTTGTTGATGCCATTTAGCATTAAATTAAATAAATTTGCCATTTATGGTAATCATTTATCACAAACACATTGCAAAATATAATAATTTGTTTATGATTTCCTCATAAATTGACAACGTCAATTTTATAAAGCTTTTCAATAAACCAATCAATTAGGAGTAAGCATGAGTGTTGCCGTTTTAATCACAACACACGGTCATGCAGCCGAACCTTTGCGCAAAACAGCGGAAATGATTATCGGTGAGCAAGAAAACTTAGTCTGCCTAGAATTTGTCCCCGGTGAAAATGGAGAAGTTCTTGCGCAAAAAATGCGTGATGCTTTAAATACCTTAGATACCGCTAATGGCGTACTCTTTTTAGTTGACTTATGGGGTGGAACTCCCTTCAATGCCGCCTCAAAAGTTAGTAGTGAAATTGAACGCGCGGATGTTGTTACTGGCGTTAACATCCCAATGTTAGTTGAAACACTAATGGCAAGAGATGATACTGATGATTTAAAAGAATTAGTAAACACCGCTTTACAATCTGGCGCTGAAGGGGTTAAAGCTTTAAATACTCAAGCTACCCCCACAGTATCTACACAGAAAACAGCTGAATCTAAGCCAATAGTGAGTCAAAATTCATCTAATGAAAACTTTGATGAAAATGACCCTGAGATTATTAAACTACGTGAAGAAGAATCTAAGCAAGTAAAAGATGGACCTCATATGGCACTTGGCTTATTGCGTATTGATGATCGTCTTATTCATGGACAAGTTGCCACACGTTGGACAAAAGAAACAGAGGTTAATCGAATTATTGTTGTTAATGACGATGTCGCTAAAGACAAAATGCGTACTACGATGCTTAAACAAGCGGTTCCCAATGGGGTAACCGCACACACTGTTAGCATTGACAAAATGATTCGTGTTTTTAATAACCCTGAATATGCAAATGATCGTGTAATGCTACTTTTCACGAACGCGACAGATGTATTGCGTCTTTTTGAGCGCGGAATGCCAATTAAATCTGTAAACATTGGCGGTATGGCTTATAAAGAAGGTCGAACAATGTTAGATATGTCAGTATCTGTCAATGATGATGACGTTAAAGCTTTTGAAAAACTTAATGAAGCTGGCGTAGAATTAGAAGTGAGAAAAGTTTCTAATGACAATAAAGTCAATATTATGAACCTACTCAAAGATAAATATTATCGGAAAAATTAAGGAAAAAATTTATGGATATTAATATTATTCAGCTTATTTTACTTTTCGTCGTAGCTTTTCTCGCTGGAATGGAAGGCGTACTAGATGAGTTTCAATTTCACCAACCTATTGTTGCTTGTACATTGGTAGGATTAGTTTTAGGTGATTTAAAAACTGGTATTATTTTAGGCGGAACTCTACAGCTAATCGCACTTGGTTGGATGAACATTGGCGCAGCAATTGCACCAGATGCCGCTTTAGCTTCTATTGTCTCCGCTATTTTGGTCATTGCTGGAAAGCAAGATATCAATACAGGTATTGCGCTTGCTATTCCATTAGCAACAGCTGGTACGCTTTTAACTGTTTTAATTCGTACTATTACGGTTGCAATCCAACATATGGCAGATAAATCTGTAGAAGATGGTAGTCTTTCACGTATCACTAGATTACATTTGAGCGCACTAATGCTACAAGGTTTACGCATTGCAGTGCCTGCAATACTTGTTGCACTTGCTGTTAATACAACTGGTGTGCAAGACGCGTTAGAAAAAATTCCTCAATGGGTTGTTGATGGCTTAAAAGTTGGCGGTGGTATTATCGTAGTTGTTGGTTATGCAATGGTTATCAATATGATTCGCGCACCCGGTATGATGATGTTTTTTATTGTAGGTTTTGTTATTGCAGCGTTTCTCAAATTCAACCTAATTGGTTTTGGAGTCATTGGATTTGCCATTGCTTATTTTTATATTCGCTTACACCCCAAATACTATCAGGGCTTAAATCAAACTATACCAACAGCTAATCGCGCTAGTAAGCTAGATAACCAATTAGATTAAGGAGCAAACCATGGAACAAACAACTGATTTAAATAAAACCTCTATGCAAGCTGTCAAGCTGACTCAGAGCGATTTTAACGCCGCATTCATCCGCTCTAATTTCTTACAAGCATCATGGAACTTTGAACGGATGCAAGCCTTAGGCTACTGCTTTCAAATGGTACCTATTATCAAGCGTCTTTATCCTGATCAAAATTCTCCAGAACGTAAAGCTGCTATTAAGCGTCATTTAGAGTTTTATAATACTCATCCCTATATGACTGCACCTATTTTAGGTGTCAATCTAGCAATGGAAGAAGAACGTGCTAATGGTGCAGATATTGATGATGCTGCAATTAACGGAATGAAAGTGGGCTTGATGGGGCCATTAGCAGGCGTTGGTGACCCTATTTTTTGGGCAACTGTGCGCCCTGTATTAGGAGCTTTAGGTGCTAGCTTTGCGCTTTCTGGTAGTATTGTAGGACCGCTACTTTTCTTTATTGGTTTTAACCTCATCCGTCTTGCTATGCGCTTTTACACCATGAAAATCGGTTACCGTGAAGGTTTAAATATTGTTGGTAATATGGGGGGCGGTCTGTTACAAAAGCTCACCGAAGGTGCCTCTATTATGGGGCTATTCATTATGGGAGTTCTTGTTAACCAATGGACACATATCAACATTCCGCTCAAAATAGGGCAAGATACTGAAATTCAGCAATTAGTTGATGGTGTAATGACTACTCAAGTTAACGTTGCGCCGACTGTGCAACAAATTCTAGACCAGCTAATGCCTGGTCTAGCGGCATTAGGTTGTACATGGGCATGTATGGCGCTTCTAAAACGCGGTATCAATGCACTATGGCTAATTTTAGGTATTTTTGTTATCGGCTTAATTGGCTATAAATACGGTATTCTTGGTTTATAAGCCTTTCAACTCTTTATCGCCCCTCTAATTTTTAGAGGGGTTCTTTTTTAGGAGAGAAAATGTTTTGGGTAAATATCCTTATTTGGTTAATTGCTCTTGTCTATTTAATCTATTTATTATCAGAAAAATTTTATTTACCAGATATGGTTGAACCAACATTGGTAAAACCCGCACTTAGACGTCGATTAGCAGATTCTCTAATGATTTTTGGCGCAACTCTATACGGTATCTATACTGCGCTTACAAATCAGCAATACACTTCCTTGCTAGCACCATTAACTATATTAGCGATTACTCTGCTTATTTTGATGATTAGACACCCTAAATGGCATTTAAAAGAAAATGGATTTGTTTACTATTTTCGCTATGTTCCTTATAGTGCAATCACTCATATGCAGTTAGCACAAAACGGAGTTTTACTAATTACACTTAACAATGGTGGAAAAATTCCAATTGCATTTGCTAACATTGCAGCAGTCGAAACCGCTGCAAACTTTTTTACCAATGAAAAACAGCTAGAGAATGTAATCAAATCATAATTTATCATTTCTAATAAAAATTAAGTTTTTATTTGCTAAACTTGATTACTAGCAATTACCCAACGAGCACTATCAGTTTGTAACTGTAAGTGCTCACCAGCAGGAATTAAAACCGCCGCACCTTTTTCTTTTAAGACAAGCGCGTTTTCCTTAGCTTGAATAGATAATTCTCCCTCTAAAAGCAAGAGAATACCGACTTGTTCAGCAGAGTAAATTTGTTGGGTTGATTGAGAAAATTGATAATCAACCAATGTAAAGTCATCAACAGAAAAAGCATATTCTTTAACGTTTTCATTTTCTGCCATTGCGGAAACAATTACTGGCTCAATTGATTCAACTTTAATAATATTCAATAACTCATCAATAGCAACATACTTTGGCGTTAATCCCGCTCTTAATACATTATCTGAAGCCGCCATCAACTCAATATTTTGTCCACGCAAATAAGCATGAGGCAAGCGTGCAATCTGAAAAATGCCTTCCCCTTTTTTCAGTTGAACAATATTAAATAAATAAAAACAAAGTAAACCGGCATCTAAAGTTTCAGCCGTCATCTCCATTGCTTCAAAAGCATAGCGTAGCCAATAATCTGGATTTAATAAATCTTGTGTTTCAACTTGTTCAATGACAGGCATTAGCCATTCTTGCAAAGTTTCTACATGAGTTTTCATCAGTTTGGCATAAACTTCCGCTAATGGCTGCTCATTGAGCATTGAGACAACAGGCTTTAGACTAGGATGACGAGCAAGTCTTTGCCGTGCAACCTCTACCGTTGTAAACCCATGTAATAACCAAAAGTCAGATAACGCAATCATCATTTCTGGCTTATGATTATCATCACGATACAAACGGTCAGTAGCAGATAAAGGTTTCCCTTCTTGTTCTTCTTTCGCATAACCAGCTTCTGCCTGCGCTTTGTTAGGATGGACTTGTATCGAAAGCGGTAACCGCACATCTAATAATTTCAATAAAAACGGTAAATGCTCACCATAACGCGTCTTAGAAGCTGGAGTTAATATGTCTAAATGCGATTTTAACCATTGATTTAACGGTTTTCCCTCAATCAAAGAAGGGGCATTTGGATGATTGCCATACCAAAGCTCCGCTAAAGGAGCTTCTTTATCTTTGATAACCGCCCCAGCGAGATACTCTTTTAAAAAGTGATACCCACCCCATGCGTATGGTTGGATAGCAGCCGTTAGTGGATAAATCATAATCGCTCCTAATGAATAAAAGATTGCCCAATCACATAGACACTTAATGCCGTAAAAATACTAATCATTGGCTGACGATAAAAATGCTCTAAGCCCGCCAATATCGATAATGCCAACAGACTAACCAAAATTTGAGCAGGCGATTGCCAATATAAATTTATCACACAATATCCTGCCAAAATTCCCATAATTCCTGAAGGCATCGTTGTCCCTAGAAAACGGAAAATATTCTGATAGCGTTTAGCCATCTTAATCAAAATAAAGGGAAACAGACGTAGAAAAAAAGTAATCCCAGCGCACAAAAAAATCATAAAAATAATATAACTTTTAGCCATTATTTTCATCCATTGGCAGAACTTGTTGACGAGGCAAACCAAGCAATAAAACCGTTAACACGCTAATCGCTATTAACAATAATTGATTTTTATCTACCCCAAAAAGATAAACGGCTATCAATCCGCATACCATTCCTATGGCTCCTAATAGCATGGCAGGGCGCCGAGAGCGGTGATAATAATGATTTTGCGCCAATACAACAAACACCCCACATAAAGCAAAATCAAATCCCACGATTTCCACAGGAATAAACGCACCAATTAAAATTCCGATTAACGTCCCAAAAACCCAATAAATCTGCAATAACATCAGCGCAATCGTAATTTTACGATAATCTTTATCACGCTTTAATTGCTCAACTAACGAAAATCCTTCATCTGTTAACGCAAAGACGCTATACAAAAATGCCAAAGGATGATGACGATAAAGCACGCTAGGAAAAGATAAGCCATAGAAAATATGGCGCAGATTAACCGCCAAAGCAGCAACGAAGACCGTTTCCCAATTGGCTTGCACGACCAACAATCCAATTAGTAAAAATTGCATTGACCCCGCATATAAAAAGACACTTGCTAATAATGCGCCCCAAGCAGGCAACCCAGCTTGCATCCAAGCTACTGCAAATGCGATTGCCAAAGGAACATATCCCAACAACAAAGGTAAAGTTAAACGAAACAGACTCAAGAAATACTATCTCTATAAAATCTATACTTTAACACGCGCCTTTCTATTAAGCTATAATGCGCAACTTTTACACGTGCGACGAGTTTAGTTTCATGCAAAGCAATATCCGCAATTTTTCTATTATTGCCCATATCGACCATGGTAAATCCACTTTATCTGACCGTTTTATCCAATACTGCGGCGGTTTATCCGAACGTGAAATGGCGGCACAAGTATTGGATTCTATGGATATTGAACGAGAACGTGGAATAACCATTAAAGCGCAATCCGTTTCACTAAATTACACGGCGCAAGACGGACAAGTGTATCAGCTCAATTTTATTGATACGCCGGGACATGTAGATTTTTCTTACGAAGTTTCTCGTTCTCTCTATGCTTGCGAGGGCGCATTATTGGTGGTAGATGCTGCGCAAGGCGTGGAAGCACAATCGGTAGCGAACTGCTACACCGCTATTGAGCAAGACTTAGAAGTGCTTCCTGTGCTGAATAAAATAGACCTACCCTCTGCTGAACCAGAACGCGTCAAACAAGAAATTGAAGATATTATTGGACTAGATACCAGCGAAACGCTTAATGTTTCAGCAAAAACAGGCGTAGGCGTGCCAGAACTACTCGAACAAATTGTCGCAAAAATTCCACCACCACAAGGTAATCCCGATGCGCCAACTAAAGCATTAATTATCGATTCTTGGTTTGATGCGTATGTTGGCGTGGTTACCTTAGTACGCGTCTTTGACGGTGAATTACGCGTCAAACAAAAAATGAAAGTGATGAGCACTGGCGATGACCATATTATTACCAAATTAGGTATTTTCACGCCCAAGCCTGTTGATAGAGAAGTTTTACGCGCAGGAGAAGTTGGTTTCGTCATTTCTTCTATCAAGGATATTAACGGCGCACCTGTTGGCGATACATTAACTGATGCTCAAAATCCGACTGCCGAACGCTTACCAGGCTTTAAGCAAGTTCAGCCACGCGTATTTGCAGGACTCTTTCCGGTAGAATCAGATGATTATGAAGATTTACGCGATGCGTTATCTAAACTCGCACTCAATGATGCCTCATTATTTTATGAACCAGAAACCTCGCAAGCGCTAGGATTTGGTTTCCGCTGTGGTTTCTTAGGAATGCTTCACATGGAAATCATCCAAGAACGACTTGAAAGAGAGTACGACTTAGACCTGATTACTACCGCGCCTACCGTGATTTATGAAGTCCTTACCACCGATGGTGAAACGCTTCACATTGACAACCCTAGCAAACTCCCACCAACAAACTACATTGAAGAAATCCGCGAACCTATCATTATTGCGAATATTCTTTTACCACAAGAATACGTTGGTGCCGTGATGGGACTGTGTATTGAAAAACGCGGCGTGCAAAAAGATATGCAATTTGCAGGCAGCCAAGTACAGCTCCGCTTTGAAATGCCGATGAGCGAAGTCGTTCTAGACTTTTTTGACCGCTTAAAATCCGTTTCTAGAGGCTTTGCTTCTTTTGATTATGAATTCTTACGCTTTGATGCAGCAAACCTTGTTCGCTTAGATGTGTTAATCAACGGCGATAAAGTCGATTCCTTATCCATCATTGTTCATCGTGAACAAGCACAATATCGTGGACGAGAACTCGTTGAACGAATGAAAGACCTTATTCCTAGACAAATGTTTGAAGTCGCTATTCAAGCGGCTATTGGCTCATCTATCATTGCACGTTCAACCGTAAAAGCCTTGCGTAAAAACGTATTGGCAAAATGCTATGGTGGCGATGTCTCACGAAAACGTAAATTGCTTGAAAAACAAAAAGCCGGTAAAAAGCGCATGAAACAAGTCGGTAGCGTAGAAATTCCGCAAGAAGCGTTTCTTGCGGTTCTCAAAGCCGATACCGGCAAAAATGACTAACTTCAGGACTTTCTTATGCAAACCCTAATGGAATACTTTGAGTTCATTCTTACAATTGCGGTCATTATCTGTTTAATTTTCTATGTTATTGATGGCAGAAGCTATCGCAAAGAGCGCAATCGGCTTTATAAAGTCTTTAAAACGCAAACAGAAACCGATGAAGACCGTAATCTTTATGGAATGCGTCTCATTGAAGCACAACAAAACGGGGTAAAAAAACGCTTGCGTACCACCCTTCTTTCCGCAAATACCAAGCTCAATACCCGCAAACCGCTAGATGCCAAAGAACTTTATTGGGCAACCCATCCCGTTTACCCTAAAGAAAAATTTATAGAATTCTTTGGTGGAATGTTTTGGATATTGTTTATTATTTGGATAGTTCGTTCCTTTTTATGGGAACCGTTCCAAATTCCATCAGCTTCAATGGAACCAACGCTACAAAAAGGCGATTTTATCCTCGTTGACAAATATCGTTATGGTTTGCGCCTTCCTATTTCGCATACAAAAATCTTACCGCTTGGCACAGTAAAACGCGGAGATGTTGCAGTATTTCGTTACCCGAAAAACCCTAAGATTGCTTACATTAAAAGAATTATTGCCCTTCCCGGTGATGAAGTCATCATTAAAGACGGTACGTTTGTTATCAATGGACATCCTTTGATGCTAACTTCTTTAAACCAACCTCGCTTTGGACATGAAGATAAAAGCCAAAAATACGATGTCTATAAAGAAAACATCGACGGAAAAGAGCATCTTACGCAGTTTACACAAAATTCTGCTTACCGCGTGAACGCAGCACTTGCGCAACTTAACAGACAACCTTTCCAACTCCCAGAAGGCGTTGCCTTTATCGTACCTGAAAACGAATATCTTGCGATTGGTGATAATCGTGACGCTAGTGCAGATAGTCGATTCTGGGGATTTGTACCAGATGCTAACTTAGTCGGTAAAGCGACTCGCATTTGGATGAACAGTGATTGCATTCTTCTTCGTGGACAATGTAATCGTATTGGTAAAAAAATAGAATAATGAAACCAACAGATTGGCAAACCCTACAAAAAAAACTCAATTATCGATTTACAAATTTGGCATTGCTTAAACAAGCACTCACCCATAGAAGTCATTCCATCACTCATAATGAGCGACTTGAATATCTAGGGGATGCCCTATTAGAAACGATTATCAGCATTGAGCTATATCGTCGTCATCCCCAAGCGCCGGAAGGGAATTTAACACGCTTACGCGCCGCAATTGTCAAAGGCAGCAACTTAGCCAAAATTGCCAAACAATTAGCGCTTGGCGAATACCTACAATTAGGAGATGGGGAGCGAAAAAGTGGCGGCTCTCGACGCGAAACCATACTCGCAGATGCCGTTGAAGCGATTATTGCGGCTGTTTACTTAGATAGTGATTTTGCGCTGTGCGAAAGCTTTACCCTTGCCCTATTTGAACAAAACTTAGAAGCTTTGCCCGATGCTGAGGCACTTAAAGATGCCAAAACACGCTTACAAGAATATTTACAAGGACGCGGACTCCCTTTACCTATCTACACCTTAGAAAAAGAAAGCGGTCCAGAGCATAATCGTAAATTTACCGTTTCAGCCAGCAGCGAAAACTATCGTAGCGAAGCCACCGCAACCAATCGAAAAAAAGCGGAACAGGCTGCGGCTGAATCCCTTCTCCTTCATTACCGGAAATCTTAATGACTAAAGCTGGATATATTGCTGTTGTTGGACGCCCCAACGTTGGTAAATCAACCCTAATCAATCATCTTTTAGGACAAAAAATTGCTATTACCAGTCGTAAACCGCAAACCACTCGTCATGCCTTAATGGGCATTTATACTGACCAAGAAACGCAAATTGTTTTTATCGATACGCCCGGCATTCATAGCGATGCTAAAAAAGCCATCAATCGACAAATGAACCGAGCCGCATGGCAATCAATGGATTACGTTGATGCAGTGATTCAAGTGAGCGAAGTGGGACATTGGACAGAAGATGACCAGCGCGTTGCCGATGGAATTGCTAAATTAGCCATTCCAAAAATTCAAGTCATCAATAAAATTGATAAACTCAAAGACCCTTCTACCTTACTGCCTGAATTAGAAAAAATGTTTGCGCGTGGCGAATGGACGGCGATTGTCCCAGTTTCTGCACAAAAATCGCAAAACTTGGATTCTCTCCTTACCACCTTAACTGCTCAGCTACCTGAACAGCCATGGATTTTTCCTGAAGATCAAATCACCACGGCAGGAATGCGCTTTATGGCAGCTGAAGTTGTCCGCGAAAAACTCTTTCGCTACCTTCATCAGGAAGTCCCTTATGAGCTAGGCGTTATCATTGAGCGTTATCAAGAAGATGATAACATCGTCTTTATTGATGCCACCATTATGGTAGAGCGAGATAGCCAAAAAGGCATTATTATCGGAAAAGGCGGGCAAACGCTCAAAGCGGTTGGAAAATCCGCACGTGAAGACCTAGAAAAAATTCTAGGCAAAAAAGTAATGCTCAAAACCTTTGTCAAAGTCAAAAATAACTGGCGAGATAATGACCAAATCATTCAAAGCATGGGACATGGGAACGACACTACCATTGACTAATCATCAAACCAACCGCTCATCATGAAAAAATCTTCTGCAGATAAAATTGTTAATCGTCGCTTAAACCAAAATAAAAAAAATGCTTTTAAGCTCTATCGCTTAATTCTGTGGCTAAAAAAACCTAGCAATACTCTTTGGGTAACGCCAACTTTAGGAGGCGTATTTGCGGTAATTTTTGCACTTATCGCAAAATTCGGTAGTTTTTTATTACCTAGTGCTATTTTGCCAGATATTAGCATTGATATTGTTGAAAGCTTACTAGACGTTATCTCCAATACGATGCTGGCTGTTAGTACCTTTTCACTATCTATCATGGTGAGTGCATTTGCAGCAGCCTCAAATGGTGCCACACCAAGAGCAACCTCTCTTGTAATGGCTGATGATAATACCCGTATTGCTATTGCAAGCTTTATTAGTGCTTTTATCTATGCAGTCATTGGAAAAATTGCACTTGGACTAGATTACTACACCCAAAATGGGCGATTTATTCTCTTTATTTCAACCATTTTGGTACTCATCTATGTCATTATTACGCTCATCCGCTGGGTACACACCCTCTCAACACTAGGGCGTTTAGATAATACAATTAGTAAAATTTATGATGCCACCAAACAAGCATTAGCCAAATGGTTAGCAGATCCTCAATTTGGCATTAGTGGAGACGCACCTGATAGAGAGCATGATGCGCAATATCACTCTGCTAGCACTGGCTATATTGCCCATATCTACTTTTCTGGGCTAAATAAAATTGCGAAAGAAAATAATTTACATATTCGTTTAAACGTTCGCCCTGGACATTTCACCTATCTTCACGACCCTATTGCCAATATTTGGGGAGAAACTAACGAATATATCTTAGAAGAAATTGGGAACTGCTTTGTTATTGAACCCAATCGAAGCTATATGCAAGATCCACGATTTGGATTATTAGTCATGAGTGAGGTTGCGCAAAGAGCGCTTTCCCCAGCTGTTAATGACCCTGGAACAGCACTAACGATTATCAATAATCTTTCAACAATTCTGACAGATACGCAACCTGAAGAACAAAAAGAAGATTATCCTCATCTATCTTTAGGACAAGCCAACTATACAGACCTTATTCGTCAACCTTTCGACCCTATTGCTAGAGACGGTGCTGGTAATTATGAAGTGCAAATTCGGTTGATGAAAGCACTTGCCTCTATCGCGCATATTCGTAGTGAGCTAGCACTTGCCTGTGAAAAACAAGCCTATCGGGCGCTAGAATATGCCAGTGCTTTACCGATTGATAGCGATAAAGAAACCTTAGCACGTTTGACTCAACATTTATTCCCGAAAGAGGAAGAGAAGCAAGATTTCGAACCTTACTAAGTTCTCAAAGCTAATTGCATATTTAATCTATGCAACTAGCACATAAACTATACAGCTTATTTAAATAAGACGTTCTTTCAACAAAATCAATGACGTTTTTCTCAAATAAATTTCTTCCATTGATAACCTTGCTTGAGATTGCCAATGCTCCTCAAGCGTATCTACTAGCAATGTAGCATATACTCGCTTCAATCCTTTAAGCGCTTTTAAAGCACTTAGCAGGGCTCTTTTATCCCCTATTCTATTTAGCACATCTTGATACGGTGTTACCACAAGCGGCAATACATGAGCCGTTAAGTGCTGATAAATCTTTTCACGCTCAATCGATAAAACCTTTGGTTCTAGTATTGTCGCAAATGGATTATCAACTGGAGGACTACTATATGAGGCTACCGTTGCAATAATATAGTCAAATCAGCTAAAAAACAGAACGTTATCTACCGCCAGAATGGCTAGATAAGGGCTATAGGATGTTTTGTTTTTTAGCTGATCGCACTATATTTTCTATTTCCAAAGCCAAATCTTGATACGACTGCGTTCTTTCTAAAGATAAATACGCTGAATAATATAAAGCTATAGTGCAATCATCTAAAACCCAACCCAATCCAAAGCAGATAAAAGAATAAAGTATCAATACAATCCATCCTCCATTCTTTGCGTATTTGCTTAATCCAAGCCCACATCTTTTCAATGGGATTTAAGTCTGGACTATAAGGGGGTAACCAAACTATCTCATGCCCATGCTCTTCAATGATTGCTTGAATATCACTGCGTTTAT
>NZ_LWHB01000068.1 GCF_001889065.1 Suttonella ornithocola
CCGCTCAAGACGAAACCGATAGTCTTATCTTGATGAATCGTGGTTTTAAAGCCTTTGATCATAGAACGTTATGGCTACATGCACAAAAGGACAAGTTTGTCATGGAAGTGATAACTGGCATTTAAAGAACCAGAGCAATGCGATTGGAGCCATTATCAATGGAGAATTGTTTGCCTTACGCTTATATGATGGTTCTATTAACAGCGATATTTTCTCTCATTGGGTGAGAGAAGCACTGTTACCTGAGTGACCTAAAAACAGTGTAATTGTCATGGACAATGTCCGCTTTCATAAACGCAGTGATATTCAAGCAATCATTGAAGAGCATGGGCATGAGATAGTTTGGTTACCCCCTTATAGTCCAGACTTAAATCCTATTGAAAAGATGTGGGCTTGGATTAAGCAAATACGCAAAGAATGGCGGATGGATTGTATTGATACTTTATGCTTTTATCTGCTTTGGATTGGGTTGGGTTTTAGATGATTGCACTATATCTCCGTTAATACTGCTCTCAAATAACCCAACAGCAAAGAGGTTGCCATTACCTAATGCTCCTATAGTATGGGTTTGGTTTTTCATCTGCCAATCCTACTCACCGTAACAACGTTGTCCTTTCACAGACCATCCATACCGATGTAACCACTGACTTCTAAAGCTACTCTCGTCAAGATAAACAATCGGAGTTTCTTCTTTTTGATACTTAGCGATGCTCTCATTAAAGCGTTCCCTATCATCTTGATTAGCTTTTGAAGGCCTTAGTGTTTTTTTATAGCTAATACCAAGTTTCTTCAATGCTTTGTGAATAGCTGTCTGTGAGCAATGAAAACGCTGGGCATGCTCATTATTTACTGCAATCAGTTAAGCCATTTCTCTTAGCATTAATAATATTTGCTTAAGCCCGCTACCAATCGCTCTGGTAAATTTTTCTACTTCATTGATTTTGCTACGTCTATGCGTTAGCACAAAATTACAATAGTTTCTTCCACTACGGTAGCTAATGGTCAATCCATCGGGATCTGCAGGTGGAAAAACAATATGTCCGCCGATAGGATTTTCTCCACAACCAATCGTTGTAATAAATGGACGAGTAAGCGAAAGAATTCCTTTATCTTGAAATAATGGTACCTCTAAGCCTTGGACTTCTGCCATATATTGCATTGCAAACCAAAAACCATAAATTCCTCCACCATTTTTTGCAAGTGCATAACGCTTATTATACGCATTGACAGCATTTCTTAATAAATCAATGGTATTTTCATTATCAAAAATGGCTTGCACACATTCCAAGCTATCTTTAGTAACCGTCGGAATAATATCAATACGACCATTTAGAAAATGCCGCATATCTATCATTTCGCTAGTATTTCTTACTTCTCCATAGACATTAAGCTGCGCATATTGCAATAAAATTTGAATAATACCCGCATTGTTATAATCGCGTAGTAAGCGCTGTTCTTCATCCGTCATAAAGACATCATAAAGCGTTACCATAAACGCCTGAGTTCGTCTTTGATACTCTCCTAAGCCATCGTAAATGGTTTTAAAAGTGCCAATAAACTCTCGAGTATTGCCATTGTTTTTTTGTCCATCAATAGTCCAGTTAATAGCGCTCATAGATAAATCTTCAGGCAACTGATTTTTTCTTTTAAAAGGTTTTTGATTAAATTGCGTTTGCCCTAAAGCAATCATATCTTCCAAAGCCGCAGGATCAATATGGCTTCTGTCAAAATGCACAAAAATCCGATTATCTTTAACATAACAACAATAATTAATCGGTTTATATGCCCAAAAATTATTGCCTTGCCCAAAAGCTGCATCAAAAAAAGTTTCTGCGGTATCGCTATAATGATGCGTATTGATAGATACGATAAACCATGCGCTTTTTACCAGCTGAATAATTCGACTATTTTCATCTCTTGAAACCAGTTGCGCGCGGACTTCTAGAGCCGTTTCATTATCCAAAATGGATGGAGCGGTAAAAGGAATATCATTATTGGTTGTCGTAACTTGAACCAACTCATACAAAACATTCTCTAATTGTGCAGGATTGGCAATATTGCCTTTTTCATCCATTAGAGAAACTTTCCAAGCATATCCTCGATATAAAACGATAATATGGCGCTTTTGCTTACCCTCATTTTCCTGTATTTGCAATTCATCTTTATGACTTGCAGGTCGACGATCTGCACCACGTAACACTTCCCATTGCGCTAAGCACAATGCTTGCCCTTTTTGATCTAAAAATGCTTGGCTGGCTATCGCATCTTGTTCATATTGCCGATGAACATGCGCCATTGCAATAATAAAATGCGCCACTCTTTTTAAACCTTGCTGAGGCGCATGCCAATCAATTTGCATGGTGGCATTACTATTGGTCAAGGGTAAGCTATCACGCTCCGTTAAAAATTGTCGTCGCCAAATATCAATCAACCAAGAATCAGGGGCTTTTGCAGCTGCTTGCACTTCTAGCGCGTGATACAACGCCTCACCATCTTGTTTAGTAAAGCGCTCTACTGCTTGCGTCGTCTTTTCTAAAACACTTTCTTCCAATAAGGGCGATATCCAATACGTTAATCGTTCTATGGCTGAGGATAATGTTGGCAACGGTAGGGTTTTCATTGCGTTTCCTCAGCTTTCTCAACCCGCTCAATACGCTCGATTTTTTGATACCCTTTTGGTAATGAATATCCCTTATGCCCTCTAGCCACTTGAAAATCTGCCCTATCTGCCGCTCTCAAATGCATCTTTTGTTTACCACTAAATAAAATAACATCTGTTTGAGGCGTTAAAACTTCAATTTGCGTTAAGCGTGCGCCACTATCATAGGCTTTTTTCGCAATACCAATAATTTGATTGCC
This sequence comes from Suttonella ornithocola, assembly GCF_001889065.1. Lineage (GTDB taxonomy): Bacteria > Pseudomonadota > Gammaproteobacteria > Cardiobacteriales > Cardiobacteriaceae > Suttonella_A > Suttonella_A ornithocola. Next base: position 2,860 of record NZ_LWHB01000068.1, read on the forward strand.
TTTACCTTTGCTCATCATTGGCAATTCATCAGCACCAACAATTACCGCTCGACCTTCATTACTCACTGCCAAAATACTATCGCTTGATGGTTGAATGGGAATAATCGCTAATGCGCTTCCATTTTTGCTAGGCGTAATCAATGCTTTTCCCGTTTTGGTTCGGCTAATAAGCTCACTACCACTCACAATAAATCCACTACCATTATCTGCAACAATCAAATAATGCGATGCCTCTTCAATCACAACCGCACTCACAATGCGACTACCATTTTCTAACGTTAAGCTTCCTGATAAAGGTTCTCCATAGCTACGAGCAGACGGCAATTTCGCTAAGGGTAAAGTATAACAACGTCCAGTATCGGCTAATAAACAGGCATTTTGATGACTTCTAGCAGGTAGCTGTAAAAGGAAATCATCGCCACTCTTATAATTCAGACTACTGCCATCAATATTATGCCCCTTCGCTGCGCGTACCCAGCCCATTTTTGATAAGACAACCGTAATAGCTTCACTCGGCAGTAACTCACTTTCCTCCAAAGCCTGCGCTGCTTCACGCTCTACCAATAAAGTCCGCCGAGCATCGCCATACGCTTGGGCATCTTCTGCCAATTCATCACTAATCAATCTATGTAACGCTTGACGATTACTGAGTAGTTGCTCTAGCTGTGCTTTTTCTGCTAATAACGCGTGTTGTTCATCTCTAATTTTGACTTCTTCCAAACGTGCCAAATGCCGTAACCGCGTATTTAAAATGGCCTCCGCCTGCTCTTCATCTAAACCGAAAGTAGCTATCAATGCTGCTTTTGGATGTTCTTCCTCGCGAACAATGCGAATGACCTCATCCAAATTTAAATATGCCAACAATAATGCATCTAAAATATGCAAGCGTGACTCCACCGCAGCTAAGCGATGTTCCAAACGGCGAATGACGGTTTGCTCTCGAAAGCGTAACCACTCCGTTAAAATCGATTTCAATGATTTCACTTGTGGCTTACCATCTAAGCCAATCATATTAAACTGCACGCGATAATTTTTTTCTAAATCTGTCGTTGCAAACAAATGCTGCATTAAGCGTTCCGTATCGACGCGATTAGAACGTGGCACCAAAACCAATCGCGTTGGCTGTTCATGATCGGATTCATCGCGTAAATCCTCAAGCCATGCCAACTTTTTCTCTTGCATCTGCTTAGCAATCTGCTCTTGAACCCGCGCACCGCTGACTTGATAGGGCAACTGCTCAATCACAATATTGCCGTCTTCCAACACATAGCGCGCACGCAATTTCACACTACCGCTACCTGTTTGATACAACTTCGCTAAATCCGCTTTTGGCGTAATCAATTCCCCACCTGTGGGAAAATCTGGCGCAGGAATATAACTGAGTAATGCCGCATCGCTTAAATCAGGATTTTCTAATAATGCCTGACATGCAGACACCACTTCACGCAAATTATGTGGCGGAATATCTGTACTCATGCCCACCGCAATTCCGCTACCGCCATTGAGCAAAATATTGGGTAACCGTGCGGGTAAGCGCGCAGGCTCTGACAAAGTACCATCAAAATTCGGCTGCCAATCTACTGTGCCTTGCGCTAACTCTTGCAATAAAGATTTCGCATAAGGCGTTAACTTCGACTCCGTATAGCGCATCGCGGCAAACGACTTCGGGTCATCAGGGCTGCCCCAGTTTCCCTGCCCATCAACAAGCGGATAACGATAAGAAAACGGCTGCGCCATTAACACCATGGCTTCATAACACGCACTATCGCCATGCGGATGATATTTCCCCAAAACATCGCCCACCGTGCGCGCCGACTTCTTATATTTTGCCGTTGCGGATAATCCCAATTCGCTCATTGCATAGACCAAACGCCGCTGAACAGGCTTTAACCCATCTGCAATACTCGGCAATGCGCGGTCAAGAATGACATACATCGCATAATCTAAATACGCTTTTTCCGTAAACGCCGCCAACGGCTGTTGTTCTTCTAACAACATGAGTTTCCTTTTAAAACTAAGTCTATGATAGTATTGGTTATTTTTTTGCTTTTTTTAAAAATATAGTCAATATAATTAGTTATTCAACTAATACCACTAAGCGAGATTTTTCACATAAAGGATGCGTTTGCTGTTTTTCTTGAAGCACCGCCATTAATGGTGCTAATTCTTGTCCATAAAAATAAAATGCTGTTTCCCTCGGGCCATCCCACCAACTAAATATCCGATTATTTTCACCCATTTCGTCTAATATTTCCGAAATCAAATCGTTAACATCATTTTCTTGATAGACTTCATCTGCTAAATCTGTACCATTCAAATAAATAGCCACCCCCACTAGTGTCCCAAAAGAGTTTGAGGATTCCTCTCCAATACGGTAGCTTGAGCCTTTAGCAACCACATTCATTTGCGTTAACAAATGAATAATTTTTTCCAGATTATCATCATGATTAAGATCTATAGAAATATCACAAGACTCTGGCTCTCCTTCTTTGGAAATTGATGTGCCACCGCCAACAATTTCTCCTAAGTTTTCATCTTCTAAAAACTGGTCTAAAACATCCTCTAAATCATGTCGGTCTTGCGGTTGTAAACGCATATTAAACGTTAAAACAATATTCATTCTTTCTCCTTCATTCTATAAAGTCATTCTAATAAATCTGCATCATCACCATTTTGCTCTAACCATGCCCGACGATCTGCCGCACGCTTTTTGGCAAGCAACATATCCATAATCAACGCCGCATTTTCTTCATCTAATTGTAGTTGCACCAAACGTCGGGTATCTGGATTCATAGTGGTTTCGCGCAGTTGAGGCGGATTCATTTCGCCCAAGCCTTTAAAGCGAGTCACGTGAATTTTGCCAGTAAATCCATCACGACGGATATTGCGCTCCATCGCTTCACGTTCACTATCATCTAGTGCATATTCCACCCGTTTACCCGCATCTAATCGATAAAGCGGTGGCATCGCCACATATAGATGCCCTGCTTTCACTAATGCGGGGAAATGACGCACCATTAGCGCACAAATTAAAGTCGCAATATGCAAACCATCGGAATCCGCATCCGCCAATATACAAATTTTGCCATAGCGTAATCCGCTTAAATCCTCACTTCCCGGATCCATTCCAATCGCAACAGCAATATCATGGACTTCTTGGCTCGCCATCACTTCATCACTCGGCACTTCCCAAGTATTTAGAATTTTTCCACGCAATGGCATAATCGCTTGCGTATTCCTATCGCGTGCTTGTTTTGCAGAACCGCCTGCCGAATCACCCTCTACTAAAAAAAGTTCAGTGACTGCTAAATCTTGACTAACACAATCCGCCAATTTGCCAGGCAAGGCTGGGCCTTGGGTAATTTTTTTACGAACAACTTTTTTATTTTCTCGTAACCGTTTTTGTGCATTACTAATTGCACGCTGCGCTAGCGCTTCACCACATTCTGCATGTTGATTGAGATATATTCCAAACTTATCCGTTACAACGCTAGCTACCCATGATGCTGCCTGTCTAGAGCTTAATCGCTCTTTTGTTTGGCTGGCAAACTGCGGTTCAGGAATTTTAATGGATAAAACATATTGACAGCCATCCCATACGTCATCAGGTGTAAGTTTTACCCCACGTGGTAATAACTGCCGAAATTCGCAAAATTCGCGTAAGGCTTCTACTAATCCTGTGCGCAGACCGTTAACGTGCGTGCCGCCGCCAATGGTCGGAATAAGGTTCGCATAACTCTCATTCATGCTTTCAATGCCCGTACCATCCGCCCAACACAGTGCTAAATCTAGTTGCCCTTGTTCATCTTCATGTGTCAAACAATAAGGTTCTGCTGGAATGGTGTCAAAAGTTTGTAGAGCTTCGCTTAAATAAGCATACAAGCCTTCTTGATATTGCCAACGCGCTGTTTCTCCGTCATTTTCATTATGAAACACCACTTCTAATCCTGAGCATAACACCGCTTTTGCTTTTAGAGCGTGTTTGAGTTTGCTCACTGAAAAATTGGGCGAATCAAAGTAAGACGGGTCTGCCCAAAAGCGTAACGTCGTTCCGTGCTTTTTTTTCGCAATCGCTTCTACTGCACGCAATGGCTCGACCATCTCGCCATGTTCGCACGCCATTTGCCACAGCTGCCCATCGCGCTCAATGCTAATTTCCAAACGCCTAGATAAAGCATTAACCACTGAAACCCCGACGCCATGTAACCCACCAGAAAAAGCATAATTTTTTCTTGAGAATTTCCCACCTGCATGTAGTCGTGTCAAAATCAACTCAACTCCGCTGACTTTCTCTTCAGGGTGAATATCAACCGGCATTCCTCGACCATCATCACTAACAGACAAAGAACCATCTTTATACAAAGTGACTTGAATTTTTTTAGCGTAGCCTGCCAATGCTTCATCAACGCTATTATCAATCACTTCCATGGCTAAGTGATTCGGCCGGGTGGTATCGGTATACATTCCCGGCCGTCTTTTAACAGGATCGAGCCCCTTAAGGAGCTCTAAGTCCGATGCGTTATATTGTCCCATTAACTGCCTCGTGACGCCTTACGTGCTTCACGAGCTTTCATTAACAACTCGTGTTCTAAGCTATCATCACTTTGCACAGAATATGTATCGCCTGCCGATTGCAACTCTTCTGGTAAGCGACGCTTAGATTGTGTCCGCACCTTAATTCGGAAGTCATTCGCTGAGTGGACATATTGCAATGCTTGATCAAATTCAATCACATCTTTTTCATAAAGATCAAAAATACAGCGGTCAAAACTAAAGACACCTTTTGTTGCCTCACCGCGTTCTAAGACTTCATGAATTTTATCAATTTGTCCTTCTGTAATCAGTTGCGAAATATAAGGTGTATTCATCATCATTTCCATTGCCACAACACGACCACCACCTTTACGTGGTAACAATCGTTGCGTAACCAAACATTTCAAGTTTTCAGCTAAGTCCATTTGCAATTTTTCCCGTTGGTCTAATGGGAAAAAGTTATAAATCCGCTCAAGTGCTTGCACAGAGTTCGTGGCATGCAAGGTTGCTAGGCATAAATGCCCTGTTTCTGCGAATTGCATCGCATATCCCATGGTTTCTACATCTCGAATTTCCCCAATTAGAATAACATCTGGTGCCTCCCGTAAAGAACTTTTCAATGCAGCCCCATAACTTTTGGTATCAACCCCTACTTCTCGTTGAATGACCACAGATTTTTTACTTTGGTGCATAAATTCAATTGGATCTTCTACCGTGATGATATGATTTTGGGAGTTTTGATTGCGATGATCTACCATGGCAGCGAGTGTGGTTGACTTACCATTACCTGTTGCCCCTACGATAATCACCAATCCCCGCTTAACCATTGATAAATCTCTTAGTACATGCGGCTGTGGTAAATCCAGATCATCTAAGCTAGGAATAATGGCAGGAATTAAACGTAATACCAAACCAGGTAAATTTCTCTGCATATAAACGTTTACCCGCAAATAGGTAACATCAGGGACTTCCACCATGACGTTTAATTCATAATTATCCATGAATTCTTGATAAGCTTCTGGACGAGTAATCTCTTGAATAAGGTTATAAACATCTTCCTCATCCATTAGTGCTTTAGGTAAATAATTCAACTCACCATCAAGCTTAACGGCAACAGGCAAATTTGCATTGATAAAAATATCAGATGCTTTCTTCTCGGCAGCAAAAGTGACTAATTTATCAAACCAAGAACGAATATTCTCTTTCTCAATATGCATAACATCCTCTTACATAAAATTATTTTTATCATGCGCCTTAGAGGCAGCCACCATCTTATCAACCTGCCCGCTACGAACCAAATTAGATAACGCCTGATCAAGCGTCTGCATACCATGTTGCGCACCCGTTTGAATCATCGAATAAATCTGTGCAACTTTATCTTCACGAATCAAGTTTTTCACCGCAGAAGTTCCTACTAAAACTTCATGCGCTGCCACACGTCCGCCACCAATTTTCTTCAAAAGCGTTTGCGCAACAACGGCGCGTAAAGATTCAGAAAGCATTGAGCGAACCAATTGTTTTTCCTCACCGGGGAATACGTCAATAACCCGGTCAATTGTTTTTGCTGCTGATGAGGTGTGCAAAGTTCCAAAGACTAAGTGACCTGTTTCTGCCGCTGTTAAGGCTAAACGAATGGTTTCCAAGTCTCGAAGCTCCCCAACTAGAATAATATCAGGGTCTTCACGAAGCGCTGCACGGAGTGCATTTGAAAAGCTTTGCGTATCACGATGTACTTCCCGTTGGTTTACCAAACATTTCTTAGATTGATGCACAAATTCAATCGGATCTTCAATCGTTAAAATATGTTCGTGCTTCGTATCGTTAATATAATCTAGCATTGCTGCCAAAGTAGTAGATTTACCAGAACCTGTCGGGCCTGTAACCAAGACTAAGCCACGAGGAACATCAATAATTTCCTTAAACTTTTCAGGTGCATTTAAATCCTCTAAAGATAATACCTTACTAGGAATGGTTCGGAAAACGACGCCAATACCACGGTTTTGGTTAAATACGTTTACACGAAAACGCGCAACACCTCGAATTTCCGTTGAAAAATCCGCTTCCCAATGTTCCTCAAAACTTTTAGTTTGCGAATCTGTCATAATTGAGAAAATCATTTCTCGTAAATCATTATTTTCTAGCGGTGGCACATTCAAACGACGAACATCCCCATCCACACGAATCATTGGCGGCAGTCCCGCGCTCATATGTAAGTCAGACGCGCCTTGTTTTTGAGCAAAACGCAACAGATCATCTAATTTCAATTCAGCCATAATTCATTCCTTTTAAAGTACTGCTTGAACAAGCGCGCACGCACACGCCTACCGTAAAGTAAAAAACATGATAACATCGCCACTGTTATTCGCCTACTGACCTGAAGGGAAAATATGTTTGATGAGAAAATTGGCTTTATTGGTGCAGGCCATATGAATAGCGCCATTATCAAGGGAATATTAGAAAGCGACCAACCAATTATCACCGCAAAACAAATATTAGTTTCTACCAAAACGCAAGCAGGCGCAGACACTTTCAAACAAGAATTTGGACTACCTGTTAGCCTGGATAACGCTGATGTCATTGAAAATGCGGCTTACCTCTTCATTGGTGTCAAACCTCAGCAAATGCATGAATTACTTATACAACTTGCTGAATACGACCTTTCTAATACTATGCTAATTACCGTCGCCGCTGGCATTAGAATTGCAGACTATCGAAAAATCTTAGGCAATGACGTTACCATTGTACGCGCTATGCCTAACATGGGTGCTGCCTATCAAGTATCACTAACCGGTATTTATAGCGATGACGACCTAAGCGAATCTGATGAAGCCTTAATTGATCACATCTTTTCAGCCATTGGCTCAACTGCATGGTTAGATGACGAAACCCAAATAGATGGCATTACTGCTTTATCAGGTAGTGGAATAGCCTACTTTTTCCGCCTAATGCAAGCAATGATGCATGCAGGCGAACAATACGGCTTTGAAAAAGATGAGCTATTTGACATCATTAGCTTAACTGCTTTAGGCGCAGCAACGCTTACTTTAGAAAGCGAACATCAAAACGACTTTTCCACTTTTGTGAAAAAAATTGCTGTTTCAGGCGGAACGACTGAAGCGGCTATTAACATTCTTGAAAAACATAAGATTGACCCTATCCTTGAAGAAACCTTGCATGCTGCGGTTATGCGTAGCAGAGCCCTTGCCGATAAACTAACAAAGGACTGGTAATATGCTATTTATTTTTCAAATAATTATTGCTGCTTTTATCATTCGCTATCATGGCGAACGTTACCATTTACAATTTAACCCCTTAATGCGTAAACTTTTTGAGCTAACCGATCCAATTATCAAACCTGCTCGTGAATTGGCTAAAAAAGCGAATATTCGCACTCGCCATGACCCTTCCGCATTACTGGTCGCTGGGGCAATTGCTTTACTTGTTGGCATTATTACCACCCATAGCATTTTACGTGGCATTCAATTAGGCTTATTTGCGCTTTTATTTGGCACATGGTTAAACATTATGATTTACAGCCTATTTATTGTCGTCATTGCCTCATGGCTACAAACGCCACCACAGCAACCAGTAATTCAAATTTGCCGCGCTTGTCACGAATGGCTAATGCAGCCCATACGAAAAATTGTCCCTCCGCTAGGAATGCTAGACTTTACGCCAATCATAGCACTCTTTTTACTTTATCTTGTCAAAGACAATATCATTCCTGCATTGGTACATTTGAGCTTAGTCTAAAAACTGATTCAGCAAAAAGCGATAAAATTGCTTAAAATAACGCTTTTTATTGCTTACATTCAGAATGAACTATCCTAAACATTACGGCGTTATCGTTGTTGGTGGTGGGCATGCCGGTGTTGAAGCCGCTTGCGCCGCTGCCCGTATGGGCGTTACAACGCTTTTACTCACCCATAATATCGAAACCATTGGACAAATGAGCTGTAACCCAGCCATTGGTGGAATTGGTAAAGGACACTTAGTCAAAGAAATAGATGCCTTAGGTGGCATTATGGCAAAAGCTGCTGACCGTGCAGGTATTCAGTGGCGGATACTCAATAGCCGTAAAGGTCCTGCTGTCCGCGCGACTCGCGCGCAGGCTGATCGAATTCTCTACAAAGCAGCGGTTCGACATTTTGTTGAAACACAGGAAAACCTAGATATCTTTCAAACGCCTGTTACTGGACTTATCTTAAACGGCGAACAAGTTGTTGGCGTACATACACAACATCAAATCAACTTTAGTGCGGATACCGTCATTCTAACCGCTGGAACCTTTTTAGGTGGTAAAATCCACGTCGGTCTTAATAACTTTGCCGGAGGACGAGCGGGAGACCCGCCTTCATTAGAATTAGCAGGCCACTTACGTGATTTGCCTTTTGACACTCGCCGAATGAAAACAGGAACACCGCCTAGAATTGATGCACGTAGCGTGGATTATAGCGTCATGACTGAACAACCTGGTGACACTCCTATTCCTGTTTTTTCCTATTTAGGAAAACCAAGCGACCATCCTCGTCAAATTTCTTGTTACATTACGCATACCAATGAACGTACGCATGATATTATCCGTCAATACATTGACCAAGCGCCAATATATGCTGGTGTTATCGTAGATGCCTTTGGACCACGTTACTGTCCATCCATTGAAGATAAAGTGATGCGGTTTTCAGATAAAACCAGTCATCAAGTCTTTATCGAACCTGAAAGCCTAACGACAAACGAACTTTATCCCAATGGAGTTTCTACAAGCTTGCCTTTTGAAGCGCAAATTCAATACATCCAAAGCATCAAAGGCATGGAAAATGCCGTTATTACCCGTCCGGGATATGCCATTGAATACGATTTCTTTAATCCTCAAGGACTCAAACACACCCTTGAAACCAAAACCATTGCAAATCTCTACTTTGCCGGGCAAATCAATGGAACGACAGGTTACGAAGAAGCTGGTGCACAAGGGATTCTTGCTGGCATCAATGCTGCTCGCCGCGTACAAGGAAAAGACAGTTGGTATCCGGAGAGAGACCAAGCCTATATCGGCGTTCTTGTCGATGATTTAATTACACAAGGAACTAGAGAACCCTATCGAATGTTTACCAGCCGTGCAGAGCATCGTCTGCTTTTAAGAGAAGATAATGCTGATCAACGACTAACTCCTATTGGTTTTGAACTAGGCTGTGTGGATGAACATCGTATGCGCCATTTTGAAGCTAAAATGGATGCTTTGGAAAAAGAAAGTGCGCGTTTAAAAATCCTAACCATTCGTCCTGCACAATACCCAGAAATCCAACAAGGCATTCAGGCTGCAGAATTACTTAAACGTCCTGAGCTGGACTATCGAACACTCATGGCATTACCAAATGTAGCAGGCGCTGACATTCCTTTAGACGATGCAATTATTGAACAAATCGACATCCGTGCAAAATATGCGGGCTACATTGAGCGACAATATGCGGAAGTAGAAAAACTACAAAAAAATCGCTCTCAACGTCTGCCAGTTCCTTTTGATTACCTTGCTGTACGAGGACTTTCCGCAGAAGTGGCTGAAAAGTTGCAAAAGGCACAACCAGAAAACTTAGACCAAGCAGCTCGCATTCCAGGTATGACGCCGGCTGCACTTTCATTACTTTTGATTACATTGAAAAAACACAATAAAACCACATAGGATACTTATGGCATTAAATATTCCCAACCCATTTAAAAATACCCCTAAACTTGATTGGCAAAAATTAAAAAGTCGGAACAAAAATGTTCCCGACTGCTATCGTAGTCCTGTTTTTGGTGGCTGGCTTATTAGCAACGGCTACGAAGGTGGAATAACCTTCATTCCAGATCCTGAGCACAAGTGGGACGGCGAATCTTATCCTATCTTGGACTAAATTTAGCTTAGTTCCTCCAAAAATATTTGGTAGTGGTTTGAAAAATTATATTGTATTATTTTCAAAACACTACCAGAAATCATCATATCCACCAATGATAACAAAGCCCTATATCCTTTCTGACTATGGTGCCGAAAAAACTGCAGCTTTAGTGTCTATTTTTAAACGCGCTATTCTTGCAATTGATAATAAAATTTATAACATTAAACAAAAACATGCTTGGATAGGAAAACGCTCTTTAATTGACTGGCATCAACGCTTTATACAAACCCAGCCAATAATTGCTTATTTAAACCATACACCTGTTGGTTTTATTGAATTTGATAGACAAACTGGCCATATTGATTGTTTTTATGTTGACCCTAATTATCAACATAAAGGTATCGGTACAGCCCTTTTTCAGCATATTTACACATTAGC
>NZ_LWHB01000069.1 GCF_001889065.1 Suttonella ornithocola
CATTAAACAAAAACATGCTTGGATAGGAAAACGCTCTTTAATTGACTGGCATCAACGCTTTATACAAACCCAGCCAATAATTGCTTATTTAAACCATACACCTGTTGGTTTTATTGAATTTGATAGACAAACTGGCCATATTGATTGTTTTTATGTTGACCCTAATTATCAACATAAAGGTATCGGTACAGCCCTTTTTCAGCATATTTACACATTAGCCAAAAACAATCATCTTACAGCTCTATCAGCAACCGTCAGTGATACCGCTTATTCTTTCTTTTTACATCACAACTTTAATGCCATAGAAAGACGTCATTATCAAAGAGAAGAAGTCTCATTACTGGCGACAGAAATGCTTCTATCACTAAAATGAAAAGTAAGACTGAACCATTTTCTCTACTTAAACACCTTATAATCCTTTACTAACTCTTGCTATATCCACAAACAATAAGCTAAAAATCCAAGAGATTATCACGCTTTTCCTCGCAATTAGTGAAACAAAAGACAAATCGCGTTATCATTGTTTCTCTATTATTAGGACAGCACTCATGACGCATCGAATTTATAACTTTTGTGCAGGCCCTTGCACACTTCCGCTTTCTGTACTTGAACAAGCTCAAGCTGAACTTCTTGATTTTCAAGGCAGCGGTATGTCAGTAATGGAAATCAGCCATCGTAGTAAACGCTTTGAACCACTACACGAAGAAACCGTAGAACTTGCTAGTAAACTGATTGCCGCACCAGATGATTTTCAATGCTTATTTTTACCTGGCGGGGCTAGCGAACAATTTGTTATGACAGCCATGAATCTTCTTGCTAATGGCGGAAAAGCAGCGATTGCAAACAGTGGCATTTGGGCAAACAAAGCACTCATAGAAGCCCGTCGAATTGGAGAAATGGAAGAAATTTGGAGTGGTGAGAGTACGCAATTTACTACTCTACCTTCTAACGATGAGCTAAAAGCACGATTAACTGATACACAATATAAATATCTACATCTCACCAGCAATGAAACCATCGGTGGTATTCAATACCATGAATTACCGACAGACTTATCAACGCCTTTAGTCATTGATGCCTCATCAGATTACTATACTCGCCCTATTTCGTGGCAATCTTGCGATATCGTTTATGGTGGCGCACAAAAAAATCTTGCCCCGAGTGGATTTGCCGTTGTATTTATCAGAAAAGCCCTTTTGCAAGACCATCCACATATCCCTAAATTCCTAACCTATAAAGCACATGCCGATGCTAACTCTTTATACAACACCCCCCCAACTTGGCAAATTTATCTTTTAAATGGCGTTTTAAAATGGATGCAAGGTAAAGGTGGCATTCCTTATTTCGAAGCACAAGCCAAACAAAAATCCGAAAAACTCTATCAAGCAATCGATAAAAGTGACTTTTATCAAAATAACATTACGCCAGTTTTTCGCTCTCGTACCAACGTTATCTTCCAAACGCCTAACGAACAATTAGATACTGAATTTTGGCAAACTGCAGAAAAAGAAGGACTTTCTGGACTTAAAGGACATAAATTGGTCGGCGGCATTCGTGCAAGTCTATATAATGCACTTGAAATATCTGCTGCTGATGCCCTAATTGACTTTATGAATACTTTTGAGAGAACACACGGATGAGTTTATACGCTTTTTTACGTCCGATGCTTTTTGGATTAGCCCCTGAAGCTGCCCATGAATTAACCCTCAAAACGCTCGCCAAAATGCCTAATTTAGCACCGAGTTGTGCTTACCAAGAGCCTGTTGCTCTTATGGGGTTAACCTTTCCCAATCGATTAGGATTAGCTGCTGGCTTAGATAAAAATGCCTTAGCCATCCCCGCTTTTGCGCGAATGGGATTTGGTTTTATTGAAGTGGGTACCATTACCCCTCGTGCTCAACCAGGTAATCCTAAGCCACGACTCTTTAGACTGCCAGAACAAGAAGCCATTATTAATCGTATGGGATTTAATAATGAAGGCGCAGAACGCGTTTGCCAACGTGTTGCAAAAGCGAGAGCACAACTCAAAGGAACACTTATTGGCATCAATCTCGGTAAAAATAAAGATACCCCTAATGAGCAAGCGTTGAAAGATTACCGCTCAGCCATGGATATCGCTTATGCACATGCAGATTATCTAACTATCAACCTCTCAAGCCCAAACACACAAGGGTTAAGAGAACTTCAGCATGGTGCAGCACTAAAACAACTACTCAAAGGACTCAAAAAAGCACAAACAGAAAATGCACAAAAACATAGCAAATATGTGCCATTAGTCGTAAAACTTTCCCCTGACAATACCATGAACGAATTGGATTTAACCTTAGTCAGTTTAGCTGCTGCACAAGTTGATGGCATTATTGCAACCAATACGACTATTGATAAAACTGCTGTCTCAGACCATCGTTATGGAAATGAGCAAGGTGGCCTATCAGGCAAACCATTAACAGAAAAAACGACTAATATTATCAAACATATCCGTGACCGATTACCTAATATGCCATTGATTGCAAGCGGTGGCGTAATGACTGCTAACGATTATCAAGCAAAGCTCACAGCAGGTGCTGATTTAGTCCAACTTTATACTGGGCTTATTTATCAAGGACCAAGGCTCATCCAAGATTGCTTTCAATCTACCATGCAAAAATTATGAATTTTCATTCCATTTCATATTTAATAGAAATATTTAGCTAATATGACAAAAAAGCATCCACATACCTTTAAAACGCTCATTAGAAATCCGATTCATTTCTTTGCATTTGGACTAGGCAGTGGGCTAATTACCCCTGCTCCTGGCACTTGGGGTAGCGTAGCTGGTGTCCTAATCCTATTGCCTTTTTGGAAACTACTACTAGCAAGCCCTATCATTGCTTGGCTATTGCTCATAGTGGCATTTTTATTAGGTTGCTGGTTATGCGATAAAACAGAAAAAGACATTGGTACACATGACTTAAGCAATATCGTTTGGGATGAATTTATTGGTGTGTGGCTAGTGATGCTTGCCCTACCAACAACGCTAATTGCTCATTGGGGTATGCTATTAACCGCTTTTTGTGCTTTCATCAGCTTTCGGATTTTTGACATTCTCAAACCACCGCCAATCAAACAACTTGACCGCTACGCACCAGGCGGATTTGGCGTAATGATAGACGACATTGCTGCTGCTGGTTTTGCGCTTATCCCTTTATGGGTGATTCCGTGGATACTAGATTACTTTTAATTCTTGCTTATGATACCAAGCGATATCTAACGAATGACTTATAGCCAATCTATTTCTGCTATGAAATAACTTCTATCCAGCTGCTATAAATATTTTTACTCTATACTTTTCATAGGAAAAAGACGATGAATCTTACTGCCCTTACTGCAATATCTCCCATTGACGGTCGATATGCTGATAAAACTGCAGATTTACGAGAAATCTTTAGCGAATACGGTCTCATTAAATACCGCTATCGCGTTGAATTACGTTGGTTGCAAACCTTAGCCAATCATCCTGATATTCAGGAGCTTTCCACACTCTCTCAACAAGCCAATGCGTTTATTGAGCAGCTAATTACAAACTTCAACCTTGAAACGGCAGAAGCCATCAAAAATATCGAAAAAACCACTAATCATGATGTAAAAGCCGTAGAGTATCAGCTAAAAAAAGATTTATCTGCCAATAACGAATTAGCAGAAAAAATTGAGTTCGTTCACTTTGCCTGTACCAGTGAAGACATTAATAACTTATCTTACGCATTAATGTTAAAAGAAGGCTGCACATATCTCTATCAGCATTATCAAAAAATAGTAGAAAGATTAGAAACATTAGCAAAAAATGAAGCCAATACCCCAATGCTTTCTCGAACGCATGGTCAACCAGCAAGCCCTACTACTTTGGGAAAAGAAATTGCTAACGTCCTTTACCGATTAAAAAGACAATTATCCCAACTAGATAAACAAGCATTCCTAGGAAAAATTAATGGTGCGGTAGGTAACTTTAATGCGCACCAATCCGCTTATCCAAATATTGATTGGCCAGCAACGGCTCAACAATTTGTCGAAGAACAATTATCACTCACTTACAACCCGCTCACCACTCAAATTGAACCACACGACTATATTGCAGAACTAATGCATACCATTAGCCGGTGTAATATCATTTTGCTTGACCTCTGCCGAGATATTTGGACATATATTAGTCTTAACTATTTCAAACAAAAAATGGTTGCTGGAGAAGTAGGCTCTTCTACTATGCCACATAAAGTCAACCCAATTGATTTTGAGAATGCTGAAGGCAATTTTGGTATTGCTAATGCACTTGCAGAGCATCTTGCGCACAAACTTCCTCTTTCAAGGATGCAACGCGATTTAACGGATTCAACCGTGCTACGCTCTTTAGGAAGCGCCTTTGCTTATACCACGATTGCTTTAACTTCTCTATCAAAAGGATTAGGAAAATTAGAAGTAAATCATGAGCGTTTAGCACAAGATCTTGCAGAAAATCCTGAGGTATTAGGCGAAGCGATTCAAACTGTTATGCGCCGATACGATATTCCTGAGCCGTATGAAAAATTAAAAGCGCTCACACGTGGACAAAAAATTACCCCAGAAACTTTAGCAAACTTTATTGAAACTTTAGAATTACCTGAAGACGTTAAGATAACCTTAAAACAACTCACACCAGCTCGCTACATTGGTCTGGCAGCAGAATTATCAAGTATTCGGTAATATATAGTGCGATCAGCTAAAAAACAAAACATCCTATAGCCCTTATCTAGCCATTCTGGCGGTAGATAACGTTCTGTTTTTTAGCTGATTTGACTATAGCAGGACTCCCGAAAAATGCATACCGTACTTGGAGATAGGATACTTGTTTTCAAGATAAGACCTTTGCAAAAAAACATAAAATAGAGAAATTTCAATTTTTTAAATTTTGAAAATATATTAAAATCATGGTGTTAATTTTCTACTAGTAGCAGAAATTAGTGTAAAACGGAATTTTACAAAGGTCTCAAAATAAAAAAACCACTGTTAATACAGTGGTTTTTTTATACATATTAAAAGAGAAATATCGCTAACGCAAAATAGAAATTAATCTTCTTTGCTACGTCTTTTGCCTCTTGCTCGGCTACCCATGAGCAAACCAAAAACAGCTGCGCCTAATAAAATTTTACCAGTATTATTTCTAGTCGCACGATCAAATTTCTGTTTTGCATGAATCACATTTGTCGCGCTTTGCTCTACAAAATTTCTCAATCCTGTCGGAGCGCCAGATAAGTCTGGCAATAAACTGCTTGCAGGTTTTTTACGTTTACTACGAATATAGGCGATTAACCATAGTAATACCGCTAATACGATAAAACCGATTGCAAAGCAGCCATTCACTTCCATTGGCTTCAAAAAGCTCGAAAGATATTGATGTAGCGTAATAAGTGCAAAAATACTTGCAATTAACCCCATCACACCGGCTACCGCTTTCAAAGCAATATTTTTAGGCGCTTGACTATTTTTAAGCCCTGCTTCCAATGCAAATGGAAGCAGGAGTTTGAATAAACGAG
>NZ_LWHB01000007.1 GCF_001889065.1 Suttonella ornithocola
GTTTTTTTGCAAAGGTCTCAAATGGTGCCGTTTGCTGAGATTTAACCGGAGACCAAATACCTAAAAATGGTAAATCCTTACTTCCACAAATGACTTGCTCTCCATTATCGTCTAACAATTCCGCTGTAATTTTGCCAGTATTTGAATGATAAATAAGGGTATTCTCCTTTTCTAGAGTTACTATAAATACCTGATTAAGTAGATAATTTATACTAGGACTATAGCTAGCTTCCCAAAAAATGTATACAACATTAACTCAATATCCACTTTAAAAACAGCCTAATATCCCAAAGTTTTGTATGTATTTTTTGGGAGTCCTACTATAGAGGCATAAAGCATTTGAGTACTATCAAGATTCGCTGAGCAATATTGCGTTAAAATCGTATTTTTCTTTAGCCACGTTTCCATTTCCAACCGATACACAAAAGGATAATTTTTATGTGTGGTAACGCTCGCTTCTAACATAAAGCAACAGCTTTCTGATGTATGCGCTATCAATTTCCATTGGCTATCCCGTGCAAATCCATGCTGACGCATTGCATAAGAAATACCCGCATGACGAAAACTATCTTCATAAAACTTTCCTACAATGGGAAATAACAAAGGTACTCGACGCTCCCTACCAAGCATCATCCCTGCCATAAACGTTCACATCCTTTACTGACTTTAAGCTCATCCATTGCACACCAAAGTCATCAATTGCTAGTATTCAAAGTTGATTGGATAACGTAATTCCCATTCTGCCTCCATACGAGTCATACAATAAAAACTATTGTAAAACTGATTGAGAAAAATATAGAAAAATTTAAACACATTTATTTAGATGGAAAAAATACGATAAAATAAATGATTTAAGGAAACAACATGGCAGATTTTTCAAAAGTTCAATTATTATCGGATACCGTTGTAATTGAGCAGCACGAATTTCCATTATTTGAATATACAGGGCTTTATCAAAAATGCTATAGCGCCGCGCAGCGCTTAACTTTTAGCTCAATTATTGTGCCACTTTCAGAAACCCGCGAGATTAGCGATGAGAAATTGCTAAATTTAATTGTGGCTTCGGGGTATGTGGATGAAGACAGCGATATGACTTTTCGCATCAACGAGGCATCTGGCTATTTTTACACGTATTTTAATTTTCAGCCCGATACGGATGCGCCATCAGTCGCTGCCGAATAAATCTCGCGTATAAAGTTTGTCCACAACATCTGCTAATACAGAATCAAAACGATTACTAATAATGACTTCTGATTGCGCTTTAAATGATGCTAGCGACCCAATTAAGCGGTAGCCTTCAAAAGCGGCACCGCTTAAAGTGGGCTCATAAATAATCACTTCTATCCCTTCTTTTGCTAATAAGTCCATGACATCTAAAATCGCTGACGCCCGAAAGTTATCTGAACCTTGCTTCATTACTAGACGATATACACCGACTGTTTTGGGTTGACGTTTTAAAATATTATCGGCAATGGTCTGCTTACGCGTATCATTAGACTTTACGATTGATTCAATTAAGTTATTCGGAATATCTCGAAAATTTGCCAATAGCTGCTTAGTATCTTTTGGTAAACAATACCCACCATAACCAAAAGATGGATTATTGTAATAATCGCCAATTCTTGGGTCAGCACATACGCCCGTAATAATTTCACGACTATTTAATCCCAATGCTTCTGCATAAGAATCTAATTCATTAAAAAAGCTTACCCGCATCGCTAAATAAGTATTGGCAAATAGTTTAACTGCCTCTGCCTCTGTGCTATGGGTAAAAATTTTCACAATATGTTGCTTGTGCGCGCAGCGCTCTAACATATCAGCAAAAATTTTTCCTGCCTCATCATGGCTTCCAATGATAATGCGCGAAGGATAAAGATTATCGTAAAGCGCCTTCCCTTCTCTTAAAAACTCTGGTGAAAAAATAATATTATCTGCTTGATGCCTAGCACACATATCAGCAGTAAAACCAACGGGAACGGTTGATTTGATAATAATGGTCGCTTGTGGCGCATATTGGAGCGCATCAGCAATAACTGACTCGACTGAGCGCGTATTAAAATACCCTGTCCGCGTATCATAGTCGGTAGGGGTAGCAATCACCACATAATCCGCCTCTGCATAAGCAGTAAGTTTATCGGTTGTTGGTATAAAAGATAATTGTTCATCTGCTAAAAAGGCTTCTATTTCCGCATCTTTAATCGGCGCTTGGCGTTGTTTTAAAGCATCTACTCGCGCTTGGTCAATATCAAGCGCAAAGACGGGATAATGCTGTGCCAACAATAAAGCATTAGATAAACCGACATAGCCCGTGCCAACAACGGTAACTTTCATTATTTTCTCTCTTTTATCTTATACTTTGTATCCATTAGGGTTATGAGACTGCCAGCGCCAAGTATCTGCCATCATTTCAGAAAGTCCACGTTTGGCTTGCCAGCCTAACTCTGCTTTTGCCTTACTTGGATCGGCATAACAAATGGCAATATCTCCCGCCCGACGAGGCGCAATTTTATAAGGAAGCAGTTTTCCACTGGCTTTTTCAAATGCGCTAACCATTTCTAATACCGAATAACCATTGCCTGTGCCTAAATTCCACACACGCAATCCCGGTGCTTTTTCGATTTCTGCCAATGCATCCAAATGCCCTTGCGCTAAATCCATCACATGAATGTAATCTCGAACGCCTGTTCCATCTTTTGTTGGATAATCATTACCAAAAACAGATAGTTCAGGCAATGCGCCGACGGCTACTTTGGCAATATACGGCAATAAATTATTTGGAATACCATTAGGGTCTTCCCCGATTTGTCCGCTTTCATGCGCACCAACAGGATTAAAATAGCGCAGTGTCGCAATATGCCATTGCGGGTCAGCTTTGATTAAATCTTCTAAAATCTCTTCAATCATCAACTTTGTGCGACCGTAAGGATTGGTGGGTTTGCTAGTTGGGCAGGTTTCTTTAATGGGCATTTCTTTTGGTTCGCCATAAACCGTTGCCGAAGAGCTAAAAACAAAGGTTTTTACGTTTGCTTCCTGCATGGCTTGCAATAAAGTGACTGCGCCATAGACATTGCAATGATAGTATTCCAACGGTTTTTCTATACTTTCGCCTACGGCTTTCAGCCCAGCAAAATTCATCACAGCGCGAATACCAAACTCTGCGAAAATCTTATCTAACAATGCTCTATCACGAATATCACCTTTAATAAAAGTGAGATTTTTCCTTGCTAACTGCTCTACCCGCTTTAGCGCTTTTTCACTGCTATTAGATAAATCATCTACAACTACAACGTCATATCCTGCTTGTAGCAATAATAAAACGGTATGTGAACCAATATAGCCCGCACCACCTGGAACTAAAATCATGTTGCCTCCCAGTTTTCATCATCATTGCATATTGATTATATACGCTTTTAATAGCATAAGCTAAACTTTCCAATCTACCGAAAAATGATTGATAGCTGACATTCTCAAATCTACAGCTATACTGTTTAATCTTTCTCATTTTCGGGGCGACTATGGCTTATCTTGTATTAATTTGCATTCCATTATTACTCATCCTACTGATTAGTGATGTTGTTGCCCCCTCTTTAGCCTTTTTCTCAATGGCTTTTATCTTCCAATTACTAGGGATTATTAGCTTAGAAAGTTTTCTAACCAGCTACGTCAACCCTACCTTAATTTCTCTCATACTGCTACTACTCATCTCAACAGCAATTGAACGAACCTCTGTCATCAACTATGCTGCCAGACATTTAATTACCCGTAATGAAAGCCACTCGCTTATCCGCCTAATTGGCTTTTCCTCTCTCTTATCAGCATTTATCAACAATACCGCAGTGGTTTCTGCCTTTATTTCTACCGTTGCGCGCCAACATCGCCTAAATCCCTCTCGCCTACTCATTCCGCTATCTTATGCCTCAATCATCGGCGGTATCACCACTCTAATTGGAACCTCAACCAATCTCATTGTAAACTCTTTTGTCATAAAAGCAGGTCATGCCCCGATTGGGCTGTTTGCTTTCGCAGCTGTCGGACTGCCTATTGCTTTTATTTGCTTACCTCTGCTTTTTTTCTTGAGCAAGCGACTTACCGAGCGAGCGCCTAATCGCTTACCCGTTGATAAAACTTACTTTCTAAATGCACTCGTAGAAAAAAATTGCCCTCTCATTGGCAAAAGCGTCCGTGATAACCAATTACACGATTTAAATGGGATGTTCCTATTAGAAATAGAACGCGCTGGACGCCTAATTAGCCCTGTTAGTCCAACAGAAATCATCCAAGCAAATGACAACCTGATTTTTACAGGTGCTGCCGAACATCTAAGCGACTTACGAAAGCATCATCATCTTCGTATCTTAGGCGAAAAAATTGATGATTTACTCACGGGAAATCTAACAGAAGTGATTGTCTTACCCAATGCTTGTATCATCAATCAAACCTTACAAACACTTGATTTTCGCAGTATGTTTAACGCGGGTATTGTCGCTATTCATCGCCGCGGTAAACGCCTTACCGGCAATTTGGGCAATATTCAGATAAAAACAGGAGATAACCTCATTTTAGCCACCAGTGCAGATTTTTACGACCAAACCAACATTGAACGTAACTTCGCCATTCTCAATGAAAAAGCCATTCGCAAAACGCTTAGCCCTAAAAGAAGTACTTTTGTCATTATAGGCTTTTTAGCTGCCATTTTTAGCGCTGCTATTGGGCTGATACCGCTGATTAACGCTCTAATATTGTTACTTGGCGCCTTAATTATTAGCAAAACACTAGAGATACAAGACCTTAAAAGCTGTTTTCCATTTGACTTACTCATCATCATTGGCTCTTCATTAGCGCTTTCTGAAGCGCTTATAAACTCAGGTGCTGCTGATATTATTGGAGAAACTATGCAACACCTCTTCTCCAAAATGGGCATATATGGCGCACTTATTGCCATTTATTTCCTCACCGTCTTACTCACTGAAGCCATTACCAACAACGCCGCAGCAGCTATTGTCGTTCCGATCGCCATCTCTACCGCTAATGCCTATCAAGTTGATATCATGCCATTTGTTATGATTGTTGCTTATGCCGCAAGCGCTTGCTTTCTCATGCCATTTGGCTATCAAACGCATCTCATGGTCTACTCTCCAGGCAATTACAAAATAATAGACTTTATTCGAACAGGCTTTCCGCTCACCCTGATTTATGGTGCTATAGCCATTATATTAGTGCCTGTGTTTTTTCCTTTTTAAACATTTTCGCTTATCATAAGTCTTTACCTTAACCAATTTAACCATTGCTTATGATTGATGCACATGAATTTAAAGCAGCTATGCGCCTATTTGCTAGCGGAATTACGGTTCTAACGTGGAAAGGAGCCGATACGCCAGTACAAGGAATCACTGTTAGCGCGTTTTCCTCTCTATCCCTACATCCACCTTTGGTTTTATTTTGTATTGATCAAGACGCCTATATTTATCCAGAATTATGCGAGCAAAAAACGCTCATCATCAACATTCTCGCCGAAGGACAAACCGACTTAGCCTACCAGTTTGCAAGCGGTGATCGTAGTCAGTTAGAAGAGCACCTCTCAACAGCCAATAATGCCGCTCTACCCATGCTAAAAAATGCACAAGCCAATTTAGTTGTCAACATCGTTAATCGCCTTGCTCAAGGTGATCACGACATTTTTATCGCAGAAATCCAAGAAAGCCACATTTATCCTGAACGTGGACCCTTACTTTATTACAACAGCCGGATTTTCCATAAAGATGCCGCTCATTGATTCCTTTACCTACGCAAATAACGCCAAGCTAAGCGATTACCAGCCTTGGTATATTCATAACCATCACATAGGATACATTCGCCGAACCTTGCGTGCTACCCTTGCGGACTACGGACTAACGTTCACAGAAAAAGAAGACTGCCTTTACTGGCAACCTATTGGTAATTTTGATGAAAACAGCGCATTCTTAGCAGAAATTACTCAAAAAATGGAGAAAACGGGCTTTGTTCATGGTTGGCGTGATGAACTTTATCCCATTGCCTCTGCCTACAATAGCACACCGTACGCGCTTATTGAGCGTGCTGCCTTACCTATATTGGGATGTAAAGGCTATGGCGTTCACCTTAATGGACTCGTTAAAAAAGCCGACCGAATCTATATGTGGATTGCGCGTCGAGCAGCGAACAAACCAACTTCCCCCAACAAACTGGATCAAATTGCCGCTGGTGGATTACCTTATGGCATCAGCGCATTTGATAACCTACAAAAAGAATGTGCGGAAGAAGCCGCTATCCCCTTTGAGCTAAGTCGAAAAGCCATTGCTTGTGGAGTCAGTAGTTATTACCATGAAGTTGATAACGGCATACGTGCGGATGTTATGTTTCATTATGACCTTTGGCTACCTGAAAGCTTTACACCGCACAATACCGACGGAGAAGTCGCCGCGTTTTACTGCTTACCGATAGAAGAGGTCTTAGTACAACTAGAAAACCAACCAGAAACCTTTAAATACAACTCGGCCATTGTGATGATTGATTGTGCGATTCGTCATGGCTTATTAACGCCTGACAATACTCACAACTATACCGAACTTTGTGCTGCTATGTGTCAGCACTAAATTTATCCTTATTGATTATCTTCTTCTGCGGCTTGATACTGCTCAAAAGTAAAGCCGCGTTGTGCTAAAAACCGTTGACGCTTTGCGCGTTCCTTAGCATCTTTAGTCGGTTGAGCATATTTCTTTGCATAAACCTCACTGGCACGCGCAAACCAATCTTCTGATTCTAACGTATCTCGAATCAAACTCTCATCTATTCCACGCTGCTTGAGCGATTGCCGAATCTTTAAAGGTCCATCTCCACGCATCGCTTTACTGCGGATATACGTTTGTGCAAAACGCTCATCACTTTGCCAACCCTTTTCCGCTAATTGATTTAAAACCGCTTCTATCACTTCCGCTGGAATAGAATCCTTGGCTTTTGCCGATAGCTCAGCACGACTATGTTCTCGTCGCGCCAAAGCCTCTACACATAATGCTTCAAATGCACGGAAAGCCTCTGCATCTAATTCCGAATTATTCGTCAGCATTCTCTACACTCGAGATATCGGTATCATCTTCATGCGCTTCAGGTAACTGCATTTCTCCACCAATAAATTTTTCTCGAATTTGTACTTCAATTTTTTGTGCAATTTCAGGATTTTCTTTTAAGAACAAGCGAACCTTTTCCTTGCCTTGTCCAATCTTCTCATCATTATAAGAGTACCAAGCACCTGATTTTTGGATAATACCAGCATCAACCCCTAGCTTAATAACCTCTCCTTCATGGGAAACACCTTCTCCATAAAGAATTTCAAATTCTGCTTGCTTAAAAGGTGGCGCAACCTTATTTTTGACTACCTTAACACGCGTTTCATTGCCTAACACCTCATCGCCATCCTTGACCGAACCAATTCGACGAATATCCATGCGCACAGAAGCATAAAACTTTAACGCATTCCCACCAGTCGTCGTTTCTGGTGAACCAAACATTACGCCAATTTTCATCCGAATTTGGTTAATGAAGACTACGAGCGTATTTGCTTTCTTAATATGCCCCGTTAGCTTACGCAATGCTTGGCTCATTAAGCGCGCTTGTAAGCCCATATGAGAATCCCCCATATCGC
The DNA here is from genome assembly GCF_001889065.1 of Suttonella ornithocola. Lineage (GTDB taxonomy): Bacteria > Pseudomonadota > Gammaproteobacteria > Cardiobacteriales > Cardiobacteriaceae > Suttonella_A > Suttonella_A ornithocola. Next base: position 7,658 of record NZ_LWHB01000007.1, read on the forward strand.
CTTCAATTTCTGCTTTTGGCGTCAAAGCTGCAACAGAATCCACCACAATGACATCAAATGCACCAGAACGCACTAAAGCATCCGTAATTTCAAGTGCTTGTTCGCCATTATCAGGTTGGGTAACGTATAAATCCTCAATATTGACCCCTAGCTTTTTCGCATAGACGGGATCTAAAGCATGTTCTGCATCAATAAATGCCGCTGTTCCACCTGATTTTTGCGCTTCTGCAATCACTTGCAACATCATGGTTGTTTTACCTGATGATTCTGGACCGTAAATCTCAACAATTCGCCCCTTAGGTAGTCCACCAATGCCCAACGCGATATCCAATCCCAAAGACCCCGTAGAAATCGCTTCTACATCATGCCGCTCAGTTTGATCTCCCAAACGCATGACCGTTCCTTTTCCATATTGCTTATCCAAATGACCTAATACGGCATTTAAAGCTTTCTTTTGTTCTTCATTCATAAATATACATTCCTAACAGTTAATTCAAGGCTTCAAGCGCTTTCAACTTTTGCGCTACTGCCGCATCTTTTGGATTTAAATCCAAGGCTTTTTGATAATTTTCTTGTGCTAATTTCAAATAAATATTGGCTAAATTAATGTGTGCGCTGCGATGATTCGGATTTTGCGCAAGTAACGCTTGCAAAGTATTTTCAGCAGATAACAAATCCCCTCTACCCGTATAAATTACTGCTAATGCATTATATGGCTGAGGCAAATTAGGAAAATTACTTTGCATCATTTTAAACCAGCGCTCAGCATCTTCACTGCGTCCTAATTGCATTAAAATCAATCCTTTTAAATAAGCTGCTTTTGCATCATTTGGCGCAGAAACCAAGCGTCCTTCTAGCTGTTTCAATGCTAACTCTGGATTACCATTGGTTGCTAAAGATTCTGCCGCTTTATAGCCTGACCATGGTGGAGGCGTTTGATTCGCTGAAGCTGTAGAAGAAATATTAGTTAAAACCGGTGGGGTGGCTTGCTGAACCTGCTGTGCAGCCGAACGCAATAACGCTTCTTCACTACCCACGCTACCTTTATCAGGTAACAAAGCCACAGGCGGTTCATCAGCATTTGCAACTAACCATAATAAACCGATTACTACTGTTCCTACACGCATCATCCTATCCAATATAAAACTCGTCATTGTAAACGAAAACCTTTATTAACACAGTTTCTCTCGTCGTTTTCCTCAACTTCAGAACGCTATTTCAAACCTATTTTTCATGAGCATAATCATAAAAAAACTTTTGTAGCGGTTATATAATAGGCTTTTCATTATCTTTTTTTACCATGTCGCTCATTGATATTATCGCTATTTTCCTCAGCTTAACTGCTGCTTTCGCCTATATTAACCACCGTTTTATTGGACTGCCAACCACCATTGGCGTCATGTTTATTTCCCTATTGTTATCTTTACTGCTAATTATCTTGCACCGCTTTGGTATTACCGCGCCTGCACAATTTGAAAAAACATTATTACAACACATTGATTTTACCGAACTGTTAATGGACGGGATGTTGTCTTTATTATTATTTGCTGGTGCTATGCACGTCAAACTCGCTGATTTACGCGATTATAAATTGTGGGTTGGTGCGCTTGCTATTATCGGAACCCTCGTTTCTGCTGGCATTGTCGCGGTATTAACCTATTATTTACTGCCTTTATTGGGACTATCATTACCCTTTATTTGGTGTTTGATTTTTGGCGCTCTAATTTCTCCTACAGACCCGATTGCCGTGATGGGCATTTTAAAATCTGCCGGCGCACCTAAAAGCGTAGAAACCATTATTGCTGGAGAATCTTTATTCAATGACGGGATTGGCGTCGTTGTTTTTACCTTATTACTAGGAATTTTAAGCAGCCATCATGTGCCAAATCTACATGAAGCAGGAGAATTATTACTGCATGAAGCTGGCGGCGGATTATTATTCGGCGCGGTTTTAGGCGGTATTGGATATTATCTGCTTAAAAGTATTGATAGCTATCAAACAGAAGTATTGATTACTTTAGCACTGGTCGTTGGTGGATATGCTTTGGCAAGTCAATGGCATCTATCAGGTCCATTGGCGATGGTTATTGCAGGATTATTGATTGGAAATCACGGACGAGAATATGCGATGAGTGATATTACTCGTCGCTATGTTGATTTATTTTGGGAGCTAATCGATGAAATTCTCAATGCCGTTTTATTTGTTCTTATTGGGCTAGAAATTATGATTATTGCTTCAAATATTAATGTTTTATTTGCAGCAGGATTAACGATTTTCATTGCCTTATTTGCTCGTTGGGTCGTTGTCGGGTTAACAACAGCTTCTTTACACCGAGATTTGCGCGTTCCTAAAACGGCTTGGAAAATTTTTACTTGGGGCGGATTACGTGGCGGAATTTCTGTGGCATTAGTCTTATCGCTTCCCTCTGGCGAACCACGAAATATTTTGCTGACTTTGACTTATGCGATTGTATGTTTTTCTATTCTTATTCAGGGTTTAACGATTGGAAAAGTTGTCAAACATGCTTTACCGCATGCCACACCATCCAAACCTTCTCATTAATAAAAAAGCCAGTTTACGCTGGCTTTTTTATTATCAGGATTTTTTATGATGGAATTCTTAATTTTTGTCCTGGATAGATTTTATCCGGATTGGTCAACATTGGTTTATTGGCTTCAAAAATTTTCATGTATTGATTCGCATCACCATAGTATTGCTTAGCAATAGAGGAAAGTGTTTCCCCTCCTTTAACATCATGGTATTGCACTGACTCATCAGCACTTGTTTCAGCAATACTCAAATTATTTTCGACATTGGAAATCCCTTTAATATTTCCCGCTGCCAATGCAGCTTTCTCGCTAGCCTCTTGAGTGAGTGCTGTTCCTTCTAAAGTTACTTTACCTTCAGCAGCCACAAAACTTACTTTCAAATTTTCAATATTGAGATTTTGATTTTCAATATAGGTACGAATGGCATTTGCCGCTTCTTGGCTCAACTCTTCCGCACTTTTCTCCGGTGCAGCAGCTTCTTTCTCAATGACTTCCTCGCCGGAATCTTTAAAAAAATCGAAAAGTCCCATTAGATATACTCCTAGAGTTAACAAAATCCTGCATTTTAAATGCAGTCATGAGCGCGAATAGTAACAAATTTTTCTACTTTCCGAAAAGTCTTTCAGTAAAAAACCGAAAGTCATTTTCAAGAAACTTCAATTTATCAAAAAATCTTTATCGAACCAATGGCGCAACATCCACCTGACAATACTCAGGAACAAATTGTTTTAATATTGCGACTTCGCCCGTACTGAACCACTGATGCTCTGGACGATGTTGCTCATTTGCTAATAAATCATTTTCTGCTAACAAGCGGGCAGTTTGTCTTGCAACAGCTTCTTCAGCATCAACAATTTTAATATTCATTGGCAAAATAGTGCGTAGTTGCGCGCGTAAATAAGGATAATGCGTACATCCCAAAACCAACATATCAATATTGGCCGCCAATAAAGGGGCTAATAAATATTGCAAATGCTCACGCATTTCCTCTGTATCTAATTTTCCTGCTTCAATACGCTCGACAATCCCCGTTCCACATTGTTCAATCAGCTGAATACGATAAGCTTTAATCAATTCAGCGCTACGTTGATGAAAAAAGTCGCTACTTAATGTGCCTTTCGTCGCCAAAATACCAATTTTTCGCGTATGGCTAACAATTGCGGCAGGCTTAACTGCTGGCTCTATCCCCACAAAAGGAACTTTATAACGCGCTCTAAGCGTTTGAATTGCATTAGTCGTTGCCGTATTACACGCCACCACAATGAGCTTACATCCTTTATCCAATAACGTTTCACAATTTTGGCAACATAAATCAATAATCTGCGCATGGCTGCGTTCACCATACGGCGCATTTGCACTGTCTGCAATTAAAATAGTTGATTCACTGGGAAGTCGCTGCTGAATTTCTCGCCAAACACTGGTGCCGCCTATGCCAGAATCAAACAAACCTATAGGGGCATTATTCTTAATCATCATAAAATACTTTTCTACTGCCTTAGAAAAAATACCGTCAAATTCCCTAATGTGGATAAGAGAAAATCTGCAATTTAGAGAATTTAACGCTATTTTACTCCTAAAAAAACGGCGCTAAACATTAGCGCCGCTGAAAAATGATACATTGTAAATGATGAGAGATTACCAAATATCTTTCTCAACCTTTCCTTGCAACTTAGGATATTCCTTCATTTGAAACACAGGTTCTTTAGAACCTTGACGAAGCTGACGTGTATAGTCTTTTAGCAATAGCCACACATAAGGAGAAAGCCATAAAATCGCCACTAAGTTAATAACTGCCATTATGCCCATCACCAAATCGGCGGTATCCCAAACGAGAGATACTTTTGTAACGGCACCAAAAAAGACCATACCCACTACTAACAAACGGAAAATTATCATTGTGACTTGGTTGCTATTTAAAAACTGAATATTGCTTTCTGCATAAGCATAATTACCAATAATAGTCGAATACGCAAAAAGGAAAATAGCAATGGTCAAGAAAATACTACCCCATTGACCAACATGGTTCACAATTGCCACTTGGGTTAACTGAATACCTTCCTGAGTCACACTATCATAAGGTGAGAGCAAAATAATAAATGCGGTACAAGAGCAAATAATCATCGTATCCACAAAAACCCCGAGCATCTGAATAAGTCCTTGACTCACAGGATGATAAACATCTGCTGCCGCAGCTGCGTTTGGTGCCGAACCCATACCCGCTTCGTTTGAATATAACCCTCGTTTGATACCATTCATCATCGCAATTGAAATAATGCCGCCAAGAAATCCGCCACTTGCCGATTTAGCCGTAAAAGCATCTTTAAAAATCAAAGCCAATACATCTGGTAATACACCAACATTTTTAATCACAATATAAAAAGCTAAAAGCAAATACAGTAACGCCATCACTGGCACAATAATTTCTGCCACTTTTGCAATTCGCCGAATACCGCCAAAAATAATTGGCAACGTTAACACACACAACACCATTCCTACCGTTTTTTCATCCCATTGCCAAGTCGCAGCCGCAATTTGGGTAATGGTATTGGCTTGCACCGCATTAAAAACAAGCCCATATGTTAAAATCAAACTTAGCGCAAATAAAACCGCCATCCAACGCTGCCTTAATCCCTTAGTAATATAATAAGCAGGTCCTCCGCGGAATTGCTGATTATCGTGATCACGCACCTTAAACAACTGCGCAAGCGAAGATTCCGCAAATGCCGAACTCATCCCAATCAAAGCCGTAATCCACATCCAAAACACAGCACCTGGCCCACCAACAGCAATAGCAATCGCAACACCCGCAATATTACCTACACCAACACGACTAGCTAATCCTGTGACAAATGCCTGAAAAGGCGTAATACCATGCACATCATTTCCACCTTGCCGGCTCGCAAACATTTCTTTAAGACTGCGTCCTAACAAGCGAATTTGCACAACACCTGTGCTAATCGTAAAAAAAATGCCCGTTCCTAATAATAAGAAAATCAGACCATTCCACAAATAACCACTCAAAAAATTGACTTGACTATGTAGCCAGTCCAGAAAAGAAGACGTTTCCATTGATAATACCTTTAGAATCTTGACATCATAGCTCCCTGCGCTATTGCCCATTTCTAGCAATAGTGATCACTTCAGCTAAAGTTAAATAGACTGTTGTAATAGCGCAAATTACGCATTTTTTACATAATGTGCAAGTAAAAATGCTGCTTTCAATAAGATAACGCAGGATTTAATCTGTGATAGACTTTAAACTATCTTTCATTTCCTTTCTCATATTCAATGATATATGCGCTAATTAACGGTTTACTTTTTGGCTTTTCCCTCATACTTGCCATTGGCGCACAAAACCTAATGGTTTTGCGGCAAGGCTTATTGATGCAACACGTCTTTATCGTTTGCCTAATCTGCGCATTATCCGATGCTATACTCATTCAAATAGGCATATTTGGGATGAGTAGCATTGCGCAATATGCACCCAATATCGAAAAAATCATGACATGGTTAGGCGCTGCCTTTTTATTTACCTATGGACTTTTACGCTGGAAAGCCGCTTTCACTCAGGATAACGCTTTAACTCTTACCGAACACACCGCGCTTTCTCGTAAACGCATTATTTTGACCACCTTAGCATTCACATGGCTCAATCCACACGTTTATTTAGATACTGTTTTACTATTGGGTACCGTTGCAAACCAGTTTTCCCCTTATCAAATCGCCTTTTCAATCGGTGCAACACTGGCTTCCTTTATTTTTTTCTTTAGTCTTGGCTATGGCGCACGCTTGCTTCGCCCACTACTGAGCAATCCCCGTATGTGGCAAGGCTTAGAATTTGCGATAGGACTTTTTATGTTTTACCTCGCTATTCAATTACTGCTCCACTAAACGCATCACTTACTAAGATAAACTATCTTAATTGGGCGATGGTCTGAGTGTAGCCAATCTAGCCCTTTTGCCTGCGCGGATAAACCTTTGACAAATACATGGTCAATATGTAGATAAAAAGGCTTCCAAGTAGGCAAACCATTGACAAGCAATGTCTTTCCTTGAATATCGCGCTTAAAGCGAAAATAGCTTGGACTATAAGGACTCTGGTTAAAATCCCCTACCACCATTACTGGTAACGATTCTTGAGCAATCCGTTTCGCCACTTGCGCCAAATACTGATGATTTTCCGTCGCCAGTTCCCCTATTGGCGGGGGTGGATGCAAAATATAGTAAAGCCACCCCATTAGCAATCGCTCGAATATATGGAAAAAATCCTATCTTTTTCACTTCACAAATTTCTAAAGGCTGTTTCGCTAACAAAACTATTCCAAAAATACCTTCAGATGACGTTCCACAACCTTTTGGAAAAACGGAATATAAATTGACGGTTTGTGGCTTATCTACTTCTACTAATGCTAAAAAATCTGGCTGTTCATCCGCTAATACTTGCCAATCATGGGCATTATTACTGTTATCCACCTTACTATTATAGAAAATGAACGTTCGAGTTGCTTTATCAGATAAAACATTGAGTTTTTCTTCCGCACCACGACTCGCCCAAAAGCCCAATACGCTTGCCAAAGCTAGCCATAGCTACCGCCCCCGCTTATCAAATACCGCTGCACCTAAATAGGTGATGACATAGTAAGGAACAAAATGCGTAAATAGCTCAGTAAAAGCCCCATACCATGCAGTTAATGCTGTTGCGATTAAAAGGATTGATTGATAAATGGCGAGCCGATGAACAATTTTTTGCATTTTCTATTGAAAAAAACGCTGCCGACGCACTTCAAACAGCATAATGCCGCACGCCACCGACACATTTAAACTCTCCATTTCATCACTCATAGGAATGGCTGCCAAATAATCGCAAGCCTCGCGCAAACCGTGACGAATCCCCTCTCCTTCATTACCCACAATAACAGCTAATGGTGTGGATAAATCTACCTGATACAGCACCTGCGCTTCTTCACCTGCGCCACCAACAATCCAAATGCCTTGTGCTTTCATTTGCTCAATCTCGCGTTTTAAATTCGGTACACGGAAAATTGGTAAAACTTCAGATGCACCGCAAGAAACTTTATGCACAACTGGCGTGATATCCGCACTTCTGCTATTCGGCATCAATACTGCGTCAACACCAGCTGCTAAAGCACTCCGTAAACAAGCGCCCAAATTATGCGGGTCTTGAATACCATCTAAAATAAGAATCAATGGCTTATCTTTCCCGTGAATCGCTTGTTGCCAGGTTTGAGCCGTTTGCATAACTTCACACAAAGCGGCAACACCTTGATGCTTAACACCCGGCAAATTCATATCCAAAGCATATAATGGCACCATTTCGATAGGCAATTGATTTTCTTTCGCATAATCAATAACGCTCTGAAGTTTTTTAGAGTGTTTTCTCTCTGCCACTTCTATTTTTTTTACTGAACCTTGTTCAATTGCTTGCATGACGGCATGAATACCGCCAATCCACTGTTTACTCACAAACTTTCCTCATTTTTTCTGACGACGAGCGGCTTTACGTTTAGCCGTTTTCTTTTTCGCTTTTGGCGCCTTTTCTGCCGCTTTTTTCTGAATAGCTGGTTTTACTTTTGCTGCGCGCTTTTTCTTTGCTGACTTCCTATTCACAATAGAAGGACTGCCAGACAAGGTTTCTAACCACTCAAAATCAATTTTTCGCGTATCGGTATCTGCTTTTGCTACCCGAATTCTCACCGTATCCATCATCGCGAACCGTTGCCCCATGCGCTCACCGCTTAGCGACAAAGTATCCGCATCAAAATGATAATAATCACTGGTTAACGTCGAGACATGCACCAATCCATCGATAAAATAATCTTCTAACGTCACAAAAAAGCCGAAACTCGTCACATTAGAAATCTGCCCAACAAATTCCTCGCCTAAATGATGGCTCATAAACTCGCATTTCAAGAAATCCATTGCTTCACGCGTTGCCTCATCGGCACGACGCTCTGCCATTGAGCACTGCTTACCCATTTCCGTCATTGCTTCTAGGCGATAAATATAATCCTTGGCATTGCCCCCTCGCAAAATATGCCTGATAGCACGATGCACCAATAAATCTGGATAACGACGAATAGGAGAAGTAAAGTGCGCATAATTTTCTAACGCCAAGCCAAAATGCCCACGATTTTCAGGCGTATAAACCGCTTGTGCCATACTACGCAAAATCATTTTCTCAATCAGCAAATGATCTTCTCGTTCTCTAGCTTTATCTAACAACGCCATCAACTGCTCTGGCGTAATTTCATCTTCCTTACCTTGCCACTTCAAGCCCAATTTAGCGGTAAACGCTTTTAACTTCTCTAAGCGTTCATGACTGGGATTATCGTGTACGCGATACAACGCTGGAATTTTATGTCTTTGTAAAAACTTCGCTGCTGCGACATTTGCAATAATCATGCATTCTTCAATCAATTTATGCGAATCTAATCGCTCACGGGCAGAGATACTTTCAATTTTCCCTTCCCCATCGTAGAAAAATTCAGCTTCTTGAAAATTAAACTCTATCGTGTGTCGAGCTTGTCGCGCGCGTCTTAAAATCTCATAGACGGATTTTAAATCTTCTAATGGTTTTACCAACTGCGCGAAACTCTCGCGCACTAATGGATCTCGCTCAAATAAAATCTTTTCTGCCGTTTCATACGTTAAACGCGCATGGGAATGCATCACCGCTTCATGAAACTTAGTCCGCTTAACGCTACCATCTGGCGCAATCGTTAACTCACAGACCATGCACAAACGATCCACATTGGGATTTAACGAACACAAACCATTAGAAAGCTTCTCCGGCAACATTGGAATCACTCTGTCTGGAAAATAGACCGACGTCCCACGCAAATACGCTTCCTTATCTAAAGGCGAACCCACCGTTACATAATGCGACACATCCGCAATCGCCACATACAAACGATAATTCTCACCACGTTTCTCTGCAAAAACGGCATCATCAAAATCACGAGAAGAGATGCCATCAATCGTCACCAATGGCAAATGACGCAAATCTAATCGTCCTTGATAATCTTTTTGCAGCAAAATATCTGGTAGCTTTTCTGCTTCTTGGCGCACCGCATCAGGAAACTCATGCGGAATATTATGATTGGCTAAAGCAATTTCTACTTCCAAACCTGCTGCCATCTGCTCGCCCAGCACAGCAACAATTTTTCCGATTGGTTGTTGATAGCGAGTGGGATATTCCGTGATTTCAGCAATAACAATTTGATTCTTTTGCCCACCGCCAAGCATATTGGCAGGAATCAATAATTGTTGAGTTAAACGTCGATTTTCTGGAGAAACAAACCACACCCCTTGCACATTTGTCAGCTTACCTACCACACGCTTTTGCGCACGCTCTAAAATTTCAACAGGTGCAAAATCCTTTCGTCCCTGCCGATCAATATTGCTCACTCGGGCAAGAATTTTATCGCCATGCATCAATTCATTCATATACTTTGGCGGAATAAAACCATCTTGCTCCTCATTATCGACATTTAAAAAGCCGTATCCTTCCGCATGCGCAATCACTGTCCCTTTCACTAAATCCATTTTCTTAGGCAAACCAATCTTACCTTGACGATTACGCATGAGCTGCCCACTGGAAATCATCGCTTTAATTCGATGCGTAAAGAACTCTGCACGCTCACCGCTTAATTGGAAAGCTTCTATCATTTCCAAAACCGTGAGCAACTTTCCTTGCTTCTCTAACCATTGCAATAAATACTCTCGGCTTGGCAGCGGATTTTTTCCATACTTTTTGACTTCTCGCTCAAAAAATGGATCAAGCGTTTGCCAATTGGCATTTTTTTTAATCTTTGCCATAAGAACTTCTCCCATGTGGTGCAGCAAATCCGCTGCAAAAGCAAAAAGCCGCCAGTAGGCGGCTTTCTGACTTAGGTTAATAACGGTTGACGAATAATCGTATGCGCACGATCAGGACCTGTAGAAACAATCACAATTGGAATCCCTAGCCATTTTTCCAATTTATCCAAATAAGCGCGCGCTTTTTCAGGTAAATCTTCATAATTTTCCATGCCAAAAGTATTGCTTTTCCAACCTTCGACCGCTTCATAAACAGGTTCACAATTTTCTAATTCATCAGCCCCTAAAGGCGCAACCTCTAGCTTTTGACCGTCTAACAAATAATGCGTACAAACCTGTAAAGTTTCTAATTCATCTAACACATCTAATTTCGTGATGCATAAACCATCAAAAGAAGAATTTAGCGTTGCACGACGTAAAGCCGGTAAATCAATCCAGCCACAGCGACGCTTACGTCCCGTAGAAGCACCAATTTCTTGCCCAACACGACCAATATGTTCACCAACATCATTTAATTGTTCCGTTGGGAAAGGACCGCTCCCTACTCGAGTAGTGTAAGCCTTAGTAATTGCTAAAACATAATTCAAATCATGAATACCAACACCGCTTCCCGTCGCTGCGCCACCAGAAGACGTATTAGAAGACGTAACATACGGATACGTTCCATGATCAATATCGAGCATAGCGCCTTGTGCGCCTTCAAAAATAACGTGTTGACCCTCATTGCGATGATGATAAACCGATAAAGTAACATCTTCCATTAACGGTAATACGCGTTCTCCAAAAGCGAGCCATTCATCAGCAACCTTCTCAATATCAACAGGTTCAGCTTGCAAATAATCCGTCAATAAAAAATTATGATAAGTCATCAACTCTGCTAAGCGACGACGAAAACGCTCTGGATGCGCCAAATCGCCTAAACGCAATCCACGTCTAGCCACCTTATCCTCATAACACGGACCAATACCGCGACCAGTCGTTCCGATTTTTCCTTCGCTTCTTGCTTCTTCGTGCGCTTTATCCAAAGCAATATGGCTGGGTAAAATCAATGCACAAGCTGGAGAAAGACGTAAACGCTCTCTAACAGGCACACCCTCTTTTTCTAAGGCTTCAATTTCTTCAAATAAAGCTCGCAAGCATAATACGACGCCATTGCCGATATAGCTCATCACGCCATCATGCAAAATCCCTGATGGAATCAGATGTAAAACCGTCTTCTTCCCACCGATAACCAAAGTGTGCCCAGCATTATGCCCGCCTTGAAAACGCACCACTGCGCCAGCTTTTTCGGTCAGTAAATCAACAATTTTACCCTTACCTTCATCTCCCCACTGAGCGCCTATCACGACCAAATTTGTACTCATATCCTCACTCATCCCGATGCTGAAAACCTATTGCTTTGCCTTGACAACGTTGACGTTTAATCTCCGCAAATGCTTCTGCTGTTTGCGGTAATGGCGTCATTTCCAAACACGGTGTAGAAACAGGTGTTAATAGCTGACATAAAGTCAATAAATCAATACTAAAGCCTGTTGCTGCACGCGCTCTACCATAAACCTCTCCTAAACCATCATAACGCCCACCTCTAGCAATGGCGTCATAATGACCTTCCGCATATAGTGCGAATAATAAACCAGAGTGATAACCATAATTACCAACGCTAGCAAAATCAATCTTTAAATCCTGTTGAGGAAAAAATTTTGAAAGCGTTGAAAATGCGATTTCCAACTCATCAATTGCCCGATTAAATAGCGGATGACGATGATAAAACCGCTCTTTAAACGCTTTTAAATCACCATCATTCAAAGGAGAATCTAATAAAAATTGAACATCTTCCAAATAATTAGAAGAATATGCCGTACTTTCTGCCCATAAAGCGATTTCTGGGCGCTTCAATCCACTTAAAGCAGATTTTAATTGTCGACGCTGCTCGCCATTTAATTGATACACCTCGACCAGTCCAGAAAAAATCCCTGAATGACCAATATCTAACACACTATCTGTAATAGCAAATTGCTCAATACAATCTAAAAGCAGCGCCATAATTTCAATATCACCACTAACAGCAGGCACACCATAAAGCTCTGCGCCTGCAATTAAAGGATTCCTCCTCGGCTGAATACTTTCACTTCGTGTTCTTAAAACCTCTCCACAATAAGCAAAACGGCTCACTTCATCTGTTGGCAAACGATGCGCATCAATACGGGCAATTTGCGGCGTAATATCCGCACGCACCCCCATCATTCTGCCACTTTGTTGGTCAGTAATCTTAAACGTTTGCAAATCTAGATTTTCGCTACCAGCTAATAGAGAATCTAAAAATTCTGCTAGCGGTGGTATCACCAATTGATATCCCCAAGTTGCGACATTATCTAAAAACTCACGTCTAACTTTCTCTACCAATGCCGCGTTATCGGGTAATAATTCAATAATATCCTCTGGCAACATCCAATAACGACTCATTTTGCCCCCCAATACAGCACAAATAGTAAAACAAAAGCGACTACTATCATTGATAGCCCAATCCGACGTATTGTTTCTGTCGGTAGCTCAGTGAGTTGTCGCATGGTTTCCTGCCATTTTTTAGGGCTAATGCCGAGCATTAACCCTTCAAAAAAAAGCACAATCACTAAAGATAATAACCAAGGACTCACAATATTTTCTACTTATTGAGGTTGAATATTATCTAACGAGGCAGATTGAGTCTTGGCTTGAGGTTGAGTCGGCACTTCCACAGCATCACCCTTACCAAAATACTTTAAGAAAGGATCATCAGGACTAACAACTAAAACATCACCATTATGCTTAAAGCCTTCCTTATAAGCAGACATACTGCGCCAGAAGTCATAAAACTCAATATCTTTTCCATAAGCCGCTGCGTAAATATCCGCAGCTTTTGCATCTGCTCGCCCTCTAATTACCTGAGATTCCGCATTTGCTTTCGCTAAGATTTCCGCCGCTTCACGCTCTGCATTTGCGCGAATGACTTGTGATTTTTCTCGACCTTGCGCGCGAAGATTTTTAGAGACTCTTTCCCGTTCTGCGCGCATACGGTCAAACACTCTATCACGGATATCATCTGAAAAATCCACCCGTTTCAAACGCACACCAATAATTTCTACCCCATAACGGGCACTATCACGTCCAATTTCAGCCGTTACTGTATCCATAATAGAATTTCTATCTTCCGAAATCACTTCCGAAACCGAACGACGCGCGAATTCTCCTCGCATTCCCTCTTTTACCAATTGATCGAGCAAAGAAGAGGCACGCTGAAAATTCCCTTGTACGCTAGTATAGAAACGACGGATATCGCCAATACGCCATTCCACATAATAATCAACAATTAAATATTTTTTCTCATTGGTTAAGAATAACTCTGGATCAACATTTAACCGCTGAATACGTTTATCAAAAAATTCTACCTGTTGAAGAAAAGGTACTTTAAATTTCAATCCCGCATTTTCTTCTGTCTTTACCAACCGAGAAAACTGCGTTACCACTGCAACTTGACGCTCATTAAGCACATATAATGAACCTGCTAAAAAGAATAAGACAAGCGCAACTACGATAATAATCGGAAATTTTAATTTCATCATAACTCCTTAACGGCTACGTAAACGAGCACGGTCGCGTGAGGTTTCTTGAGCATCTGTTCGCTCATGAGATTCATTCCTTTGCGCATTTGAAGCAGCAGAATGCTCTTCAGATTTCATTGGTTTAATACTTGAAGCCGTCAGTTCATCTTCAAATGCAGCTACCCGTTGCGCTTTTTCTTCATTTGCGCCATCTAAGCTAATAATTGGACGCATATTCTTATCAGCAACAATCTTACGATTTTGACCATAAACAGTACTCATCGTATCAAGATACAAACGTGTTCTTAATGCTTGCTTATCTTTCTGATAAGCCGCTAGCAAATCTGTAAAGCGAGTTGCTTCTGCTTCTGCTTTAGCAACCACACTAACCGCATAAGCTTTAGCAGATTGCAAACGCTGTGCAGATTCACCTCGTGCCATTGGTAAACGCTCATTAGCAAAAGCTTCGGCTTGCAAACGTAAACGCTCTTCATCTTCTCGTGCACGTACAGCTTCTTCAAAGGCATCTTGTACTTCTACAGGTACACGCGCATCCTGTAACTCTAAAGCAATGACTTCGATACCTAAGCCATATTTTTGAGCCGTTGCAATAATAATTTGCTTAGCCTGTTGTGGCCATTCATTACGACGATCTTTTAAAATATCATCTACTGTATTTGCACCAACCACTTCGCGAATAGCACTGGTTACTACATCACGCAACACTTCTACGGGATCAGCCGCATTGAATAAAAACGCTCTAGCATCAGAGATGCGATATTGTACAGCTACACCAATTTCAACAATATTTTCATCTTTAGTCAGCATTTGACCAACACGTTGATCTTGTGTACTAACACTGCCTTTTCGCGTTTTAAACTCTCCTACTCGCATCGTGCTGATAGATTGAACATCTACCTTTTCGACTTTTCCTATAGGGGCAGGCCAGTTCCAGTTTAGACCTGCATGAGTCGTATTGGTATATTTTCCTAATAAAGTTTCTACACCATTTTCACGCTCGTTAACAGTATAAAATCCGCTAGATAGCCAAATAGCAATCACGATTGCCACTACAATTCCAACAACTTTTTCATTAAATTGAAAATCAAAAGAAGGCAGCGGATTATTCCCTTTATTTTGATTATTTCCGCCAGACTTTTTCCCTTTACCGATAAGCTTAGCAAAGAATTCATCTAAATCTGGCGGACCATTTTCAGTTTTTTTATTGTCTTTATCATCGGGACGCTCACCCCAAGGATCTTGCGCCATAGCAAGCCCATTTGCTTTAGCGCGATGCGCGCGCCATTGCGTAATCGCATGAGTTAAAGAAAGAAACATAAACACCTTAACCTATGTTGTTTGCTCTAATTGTAAATCGAGTGTTCGTTGATACTGACTCTCTAAGCGTCGAAGTTGTACTTCCCCCAGTACAACATGTATATCCATTGAACCATCTGGCTGTATCTGTTCTTCCAGTACAGCGCTATTTTTAAATAATTCTGCTCGTAATGCGCCTTCAGCGGGCGTTAAGTGCAGCCAACCACGATGTTCATTTTTTGCAAAATGGGCAATGATAGCCTCTTTTAATAAATCAATACCAGCCTCTGTGTACGCTGAGACAAATACTGAGTGCACATTCCCTTGTTCATCTGTTAACACGCGCGGCGATTCATCTCTTAAATCTATTTTGTTAAATACTCGAATCATTGGTACTTCTAATGCACCAATTTCTTCTAATACTTGTTCAACCACTTGCTCCCTTTCTTGACGCTCAGGGTCTGCATAATCTATCACTTGAAGAACCAAATCAGCATAAGCTGTTTCTTCTAAAGTTGATTTAAAAGCAGCAACCAATTCATGTGGCAAGTCGCTCACAAAGCCAACCGTATCTGCCATTAAAATAGTTTGCCCATTTGAATGGACAAGTTTCCGCCATGTTGGATCAAGGGTAGCAAATAGCTGATCTTTTGCCAGAACATCAGCATCAGTTAACACATTAAATAAGGTAGATTTACCAGCATTGGTATAACCGGCTAATGCGACAGTTGGCATTTCTTGGCGCTCGCGACTTTTACGGGTTTCAAAACGTTGCCGCTCTACTTTTTCCAATTTTTTCTTAAGCTGTTTAATCCTAACCGCTAACAATCGTCTATCGGTCTCAAGCTGCGTTTCTCCAGGACCACGCAAACCGATACCACCTTTCTGCCTTTCCAAGTGCGTCCATCCACGCACTAAACGGGTTGATAAGTGATTAAGCTGCGCCAATTCAACTTGTAATTTTCCTTCGTGGCTCCGAGCACGCTGGGCAAAAATATCTAGTACCAACCCACTACGATCTAAAACGCGCGTTTGAAACAGCTTTTCTAAATTTCTTTCCTGCGACGGGGATAATCTCGCATTAAATATCACCAATTCTATTTTATGCGCTTTTACCGCATCAGAAATCATCTCTGCTTGCCCTTTACCAATAAAGAACTTCGGCTCTGGTTCTGCTCGACTAAAACTTTCTGCCCACACAATCTCGGCACCCGCTGACTTAGCCAGTAAGTGGAATTCTTCCACTACTGCCGCATCGGGTGCCTTTCCAATATCAACTTGAATTAACGCAGCGCGCTCTCCGCTCTGCGGACGCTCAAACAATCACGTCCTCCAACTTAGTAAAGAGGGTCACTATTAACAACAGGCGCAACAGTTTCTGAACTAACAGAAGTTTCTTCTACTGATTCTAATGAGGTTTCTTGATCATCTGTTAAGCGAATATTTCGTGCTGGTACGATTGTCGAAATCGCATGTTTATAAACCATTTGAGAAATATTATTGCGTAAAAGCACCACAAATGCATCGAAAGACTCAATTTGCCCTTGTAGCTTAATGCCATTAACCAAATACACAGACACCGGTACACGCTCACGACGCAATGCATTTAGATAAGGGTCTTGTAACGATTGAGATTTACTCATTGTTATTTTTTCTCCTAGAAAGGTTATAAATGATGGCTGCTCTAAAAAGCAGGTGCATCCTAACACGAAACGAACAAAGCACAAATGCCCAATCTAATGGATTTATTACTTCTATTGCAACGTATCGCATCATTTTCTCAAAAATTTATCATGATGAAAGCACCTGTGCTTTAAAAAGCAGTAATAGAAAAGCCATCGTATCGTTTTCCTTGGTAAATCGTTATACTAAAATATCCATTAATCACTGGGAATGCTGATGAAAGATATCCAACTTGTTTTTTTTGATATCGACGATACGCTTTATCGAAAAGCCACTCAAACCGTTCCTGATTCTGCCTTATCCGCCATTCGTCAACTACGAAAAAAAGGGATTCACACTGCTATTGCAACAGGTCGCTCTCCAGTCGCGATTCCAGATGTTTTACAACCTTTATTTAAAGATGGAAGCTTTGATTTATTAGTGTCTATTAATGGGCAATATAATTGTCAATTCACTGATAACGGCTCAACCGTTATTTCCCATCATCCTATGGATCCTACTTATATCCAACAGGTTGTTGACTATATGAAACAAAAAGGTTGGGACTATGCGGGCATTTCTGAATCAGCTATGGTTTCCTCTGCTGATAACGAAGTGGTTCGCGATGCTTTAAAAGGTATTGGCGGAGTATTTGTCGATCCGGATTATCCATTAAACCATACCATTTATCAGATGCTTTTATTTCTTGATGAAGAGCAACTAAATCAATTTCAAGCAGACGGAATGATTCATCAAGGATTTGAAGCACTGCGTTGGCATCCACTTGGCGTTGATTTAGTGCAAAAAAATGGAGCAAAATCTCGTGGCATCAAAGATGTTTGCCAATATTTTAATCTTTCACCTAAGCAGACTATGGCATTTGGCGATGGTCATAATGATGTAGAAATGATGCAATATGTCGGCATTGGTGTTGCTATGGGAGATGCTAGAGAAGAAGTCAAAGCCGTTGCCGATTACATCACTGGCACCATTGAAGAAGACGGCATTCTTAAAGCCTTACAGCACTTTAAGCTTCTTAATCACGGAGAAAATCAATGACCATTGGTATTGGCATTATTGGCTATGGCAGAGCTACACAAGTCTTTCATCTTCCACTATTAAAAGCCTGCCCTGCTTTTAAAGTCATAGGTATCGCTTCTAGCAAAACATCCAACGAGCTGCCTATAGATATTCAACATTACGCTACACCTTCTGAACTACTACAGAATCATCAGATTGAAGCAGTAGTCATTGTGACACCTAATGATAGCCATTATACACTTGCTAAAGCTGCTTTATTAGCCAACAAACATGTAGTGTTAGAAAAACCAATGTGTTTAACCGTTGAAGAAGGACAAGAACTTATCAGCCTTGCTCAGCAACAACAGCGTTTCTTGACGGTTTTTCATAATCGTCGACTAGACAGCGATTTCCTCACGCTTCGTCAAATCATTGCAGAAAATCGAGTAGGAACCATTCATCGTTTAATTAGTTGTTGGGACAGATACCGCCCTCATGTTCAACAACGCTGGCGAGAACAAAAACTTCCCGGAAGTGGAATTTGGTACGACCTTGGCCCACACTTAATTGATCAAGCTTTACAACTTTTTGGTGCACCAAAAGCAGTGACAGGAAGATGTTTAATGCTGCGTCCCAATAGTGAAGCGATAGACTATGCGCAAGTAACACTGCATTATCCTGATAAAGAAGTATTATTAGGCACTAGCCTTATTGCAGTGCACCTAATCCACGCTATCGTTTAGAAGGAGAGTTAGGTACGTATATTAAATATGGTCTTGACCCACAAGAAGACCAACTTAAAGCTGGATTAGCCATTGATGATATTGCTTTTGGCACTGAAATGCCTGAAGCCTATGGTATCTATTATGATGAAAAAAGCACCCCACACCGTATTACAAGCCAAAAAGGCAGATTTATTGATTTTTACTTAAATCTAGCAGCCGCAATTAATGGTAATAGTCCTCTACTCGTGCAGCCTGAGCAAGCACTTGAGATCATAAAAATACTTACTTTAGCGCAGCAAAGTAGCGATGAGCAAAAGACGCTCAGCTATTCGGATTAATCTATTCTCTAAACAAAAAGGTCGTTTAAATAAACGACCTTTTATCTTCTTACCTCAAGTAACCATTAGAATCGGTAGGTATATTGTAAGCCGAAGAAATTCGCATGACTTTTGAAATCCGCTTTTCCACTGGCTTTAGAATCTACACAAGCTCCCGGACAAGGATGAACATTCGCTTTAGAGTTGCGCACGTGCATATAGCTATAGCCAACATCTAAAGTACTATTTTTATTAATATCGTATTTAGCACCCAAAGAGAGCCATAAACGATCATTATCCGGCATCGTTACTAAACGATCATCTGCACTTTTAATCGGTGATTGATCCCAAGATACCCCCGCTCTTAACTGCAATGGATCGGTAATTTGATAACTTCCACCAACACCAATTCTCCAAGTATCACGCCAACGAGGGAATGCACGACTGGTATCTGAAGGTCCGCCAATTGTCGGCTTAATATTTTCTAATTTGATATCTAATTCATTAAACCGAGAATGTCTTGTCCACGTGACATTGCCAAATAAATTAATTTTTGGATCAATCCGATACATACCGTGAACTGAAATGGATTCTGGTGTTGTGATATTGGCTGAAGCTTTTTCTTTTTTGACATAGCCAGCTTGCCTGATGCCTTGCTCAAGTGCTGCTCCAAGCGCAGGATTTTTAAAGGCAGGTCCGACTAAATCCCAGTTAGCGGTTCCAGTTAAATGATGTTTAATGGGTGAACGATAGCTTGCGCCAACGCGTAAATTTTCGTTGACATCCCAATCCCACCCTAAATTAAAGCCAAATCCCCAATCATCTGCACCAAATTTGGCAACACCGTCTGCTGCACCATTTGAAAGCTGCATTTGTGGCGGCAGCTTCTGATTAACAGCAGGAGAAAAATTCGCATATTTATGGAGCTTTGCATCTGCATATTGTGCAATCAAACCGATACCGATGCTATGTTCGGGGCTGATTTTAAATGCAATGGTTGGATTGATATCAATGGTTTTTAATTCTGTACGGTTAATGCTATAGCGTAAAACGCTATCTTCTTGGTATTTGGTATTTGCACCGAAAGGAACGTACAACCCAAGACCAGCCGTAATTGACGGACTAATTTGATAACTTAAATAAGCATGCGGAACTAAAGTAATATTTTTTGTAACATTTCCGCTAGTTGAACCAAGAATTGGACTTCTATCCACATTATAACCAGCTGCATTTTTATAATGAACGGTTGGATCTGCAATGATTAAATTTGCACTTATTTGTAAGCTAGGCAAATGCGTCAACCCCGCTGGATTATAATAAATAACTGAGGGATCAAGTGCTTCAGCAGCCGAAGCATCTGCTGTACTCATGCTAGATACAGACTGCGTTCCAAAATTATAGCCTGAAGCCCAAACTTGTGGCATCAATGCCACTGCCACACAAAAAGTTAACTTTTTACGCATTATCATAACATTCTCCTCTATAATATTATTATGTGGAACTCTCCACTCTTCCTTATCTAACCATAAAGTAACCTAAACAGCAATATTATCTTTTGCTTTAGCCAGTTATACACTTTTGACCAATTTAAATCTAACCATCCGTTCTATAGGAATTTTCTTGTCATATTTGTTAAATGAAAATTTTTATTTGTAGAAAACATTTTCTAATCTCTTTGTAGTAGCTGCTTGTGTTCAGGAGAGTTCATTCTAAAAACGTGCTACAATTCCGCTGTTTTATTTCTAATGATACTGCTACTAATTGTTATAGCAGTTTTGAATGGAGTACATATATGGCTGATTTAATTCAAAACGACATTGATCCCCAAGAAACTAAAGAATGGCTTGCCGCCATTGATAACGTACAAGAACGTGATGGTGATGAACGCGTAAACTTTCTACTCACGCAAATTAGCCAAAGAGCCAATTTAACCGGTGGCAGAACTGGTGTCGGCACCACACCTTATATCAATACCATTGCACCTGAAGATCAACCTACCTTTCCAGGTGATAAAAATTTAGAACGTATTATTCGTAACGTTATTCGCTGGAATGCGGCAGCAATGGTTATCCGCGCTGGTAAACATACAAACGTTGGGGGACATATTGCCTCTTTCACATCTGCGGCAACCTTATATGAAGTTGGTCAAAACCACTTTTGGCGCGGACAAGATGGACATTTAGGCGATTTAGTTTTCTTCCAAGGACATTCTGCTCCTGGCTTTTATGCTCGTGCTTATTTAGAAGGACGCTTGACGGATGAACAATTAGATAACTTCCGTCAAGAAGTCGGCGGTAATGGATTATCTTCTTACCCACATCCATGGCTCATGCCAAATTTCTGGCAATTCCCAACCGTTTCTATGGGACTAGGTCCGATGATGGCGATTTATCAAGCACGTTTTATCAAATATTTAGAAGATCGTGGTTTCTTAGAGCCTAGCGACCGTAAAGTATGGTGTTTCTGTGGTGATGGTGAAATGGATGAGCCAGAATCTCGCGGTGCTTTATCAATGGCGGGTCGTGAAAAACTTGATAACCTTATTTTTGTCATCAACTGTAACTTACAACGCTTAGACGGACCGGTTCGTGGTAACGGAAAAATCGTCCAAGAACTTGAAGCAGAATTCCGTGGCTGTAACTGGGAAGTGATTAAAGTTCTTTGGGGAACGGGTTGGGACAAGCTGCTTGCGAAAGACAAAGATGGTCATTTGCAAAAACGCATGACAGAGTGTGTAGATGGTGACTATCAAACTATC
Source organism: Suttonella ornithocola (assembly GCF_001889065.1). Lineage (GTDB taxonomy): Bacteria > Pseudomonadota > Gammaproteobacteria > Cardiobacteriales > Cardiobacteriaceae > Suttonella_A > Suttonella_A ornithocola. The sequence continues at coordinate 29,424 of NZ_LWHB01000007.1, forward strand.
AAATCGAAAGACGGTGCTTATGTAAGAGAATTTTTCTTCAATACGCCTGAGCTCCGCGCCATGGTAGAAGATTGGACAGATGATGAAATCTGGGCACTTACTCGTGGTGGACATGATGTAGAAAAAGTGTTTGCTGCTTACGCTAAAGCCGTTAAAAATGATCGTCCAACCGTTATCTTAGCGCAAACCGTTAAAGGCTTTGGTATGGGTGATGCCGGTGAAGGACAAAACATTGCGCACCAAGCGAAAAAAATGAGCACCGAACAGCTCAAACAATATCGTGATCGATTTGATATTGATATTACCGATGAAAACGTTGAAAAAGTCGGCTATCTACAACTAGATAAAGATAGTCCTGCTTATAAATATTTACAAGAACGTCGGAAAGCTTTAAATGGTTACGTCCCTACTCGTAGAGAAAAATCTGAAGCGTTAGAAATTCCGCCATTGAGCGAATTTGATGCTGTATTAAAAGGCTCAGGAGAAGGTCGCGAAATTTCCACAACAATGGCGTTTGTCCGTGTCTTAAACACACTGATGAAAGACAAAAATATTGGAAAACGAATTGTTCCAATCGTGCCAGATGAATCTAGAACATTCGGTATGGAAGGGATGTTCCGCCAATACAGCATTTGGAATCAAAAAGGTCAGCAATACGTACCGCAAGACCAAGGTCAGCTGATGTATTACAAAGAGTCTGAAAAAGGTCAAATTATTCAAGAAGGTATTAACGAGGCGGGTGGTATCTGCGACTTTATTGCAGCAGGAACTTCATACTCTGTTCACAACATTCCAATGATTCCTTTCTTCATTTATTACTCAATGTTTGGTTTCCAACGCTTTGGCGATTTTGCATGGGCAGCTGGCGATCAACGTTGTCGTGGTTTCTTATTAGGCGGTACTGCTGGACGAACGACGCTAAATGGTGAAGGACTCCAGCACGAAGACGGACATAGCATGATTCAAGCCGGCTTAATTCCGAACTGTATTCCATACGATCCAACCTATGGCTATGAAGTTGCTGTTATTATTCATAATGGCTTGCATAGAATGTATAAAGAGCAGGAAGATGTGTACTACTACATCACCCTAATGAACGAAAACTATCCTCAGCCAGCATTGCCAGAAGTCGAAGGCATAGAAGATCAAATCCTCAAAGGTATGTATCTACTTAAAGGTGCTGAATCATCAGAGAAAAAACGTGTTCAGTTGATGGGTTCTGGAACCATTCTCAATGAAGTTGTCGAAGCTGCTCAATTATTAGAAGATGATTGGGGAATTGCTTCTGATATTTGGAGCTGTACCAGCTTTACTTTATTGGCTCGAGATGGCATGGAAGTTGAGCGCTATAATCGCCTACATCCAACAGAAGCACAAAAAACTCCATTTATCGCTGATCAGCTTGAAGGCCATGAAGGTCCTATTGTTGTAGCAACTGACTACATTCGTGCTTATCCAGAACAAATTCGCGCATTTATCCCTGTTGGACGCCGCATGACAATCTTAGGAACTGATGGTTATGGTCGTTCAGATACTCGAGAAGCGTTAAGAGAATTCTTTGAAGTCAATCGCTACCATATTGTCGTAGCCGCGTTAAAAGCATTGGCAGATAATGGCGAATTAGCTGGCGAAAAAGTTGCTGAAGCTATTTCAAAATATGGCATTGTTACCGATTCTGAATTCCAACTTTACCGCTAAGTTTAGGAGAAGATTTGTATGAGTATTGAAATTCGTGTACCCGATATTGGCGACTTTGATGCCGTTGATGTCATTGAAGTGTTGATTAAAGCTGGTGATACAATTGAAGTTGATCAGTCTGTTTTAGTGTTAGAATCTGATAAAGCTTCTATGGAAGTCCCTGCTTCAGCAGCAGGGACAGTTGAAAGTGTTAAGATAAAAGTGGGTGATAAAGTTAAAAAAGGCGATGTTATTGCAACCCTAGCGGGAGAAGATAATAGCGCTTCTCAACAATCAGAAGAAAAAGCCTCTGAGCAAAAAGAAGCCCCAAAAAATACTGACAACAATGCGCCTACCGCTTCCGAACAATCTGAGACCGTTGAGCTAAAAGTTCCTGATATCGGTGATTTCGATAGCGTGAGCGTTATTGAAGTTAATGTGACTGAAGGTCAAGATATTCAAGTAGATGATACATTAATCACATTAGAATCTGATAAAGCTTCAATGGAAGTCCCAGCAGAGGCTGCCGGTAAACTTCTTTCTCTCAAAGTGAAAGTAGGTGATAACGTTTCAAAAGGCGATGTCATTGCGCTCGTGCAAACAGGAGAGAAAAATCATATAGCGGATGAATCAGCTAACAAAAAAGCGCAAACATCTGCTAATAAAACAGGCAAAGCAGAATCTGTACCTTCCTCTAGCACAGAAAAAACTCAAGCTACAACGCCTGTAAGTACAACTAATGCGGAAAAAATAGATGAAGCTGCTTTTGCAAAAGCCTATGCTAGTCCAGCCGTCCGTCGTTTTGCACGCGAGTTAGGCGCTGATCTTGGAAAAATCTCTGGCAGTGGTCGCAATAACCGAATTCTTGAAGAAGACGTTAAAAAGTTTGTCAAACAAGCACTCAGCAATCTAGATAATTCTAATAGCGCAGCACCTGCTACTGGCAGCGGTATTCCGCCAATTCCTGCTGTAGATTTTAGTAAGTTTGGGGCAGTAGAAGAGCAAAAACTCTCAAGAATTAATATTCTAACCGGTGAAGCGATGACACGCTGTTGGTTAAATATTCCTCATGTTACTCAACATGATATGTGCGATATCACAGAACTAGAAGATTTTAGAAAATCTCTAAAAGCAGAAGCTGAAAAGAAAGGTGTGAGAGTAACTATGTTGGCTTTCCTTATGAAAGCACTTGTTGCAGGTTTAAAAGAGTTCCCAAGATTCAACTCTTCACTGTCTTCAGACGGCAAAAGCCTGATTATGAAAAAATATTATAATATCGGTATCGCAGTTGATACGCCGAATGGACTTGTTGTGCCTGTTATTAAAGAAGTTGATCAAAAAGGTATTTATGAGCTATCTTCCGATCTCATGGAAATTAGTAAGAAAGCACGCGATGGCAAGCTAAGTCCAAAAGATATGTCTGGCGCTTCTATGACTATTTCTAGCCTAGGTGGCATTGGTGGGCAATACTTCACCCCAATTGTAAATGCCCCAGAAGTTGCTATCTTGGGTGTTTCACGTTCTACTTTACAACCTATTTGGAATGGAAAAACCTTTGAACCTCGTTTAATGCTACCGCTATCTATGTCTTATGATCACCGTGTTATTGATGGTGCATTAGGTGCTAGGATGATTGTATTTCTTGGGCAAATGCTTACAGATATGAAAAAAGCTTTATTATAAATTAAAGGGAATAATATGCGGTTTGTCCTGCACAAACATCTGTTACTAATAGCTTTATTGATAACAGCATCTTATGCTTCAGCCAGGGATTTGGCAGAAATTTTGCGCAGTAGCGCGATGAACAACCCTGAAATTTTAGAAGCTCAAGCTAACCAAGCTGTCTCGCAAGCGGCTCTAGAACAAGCTAGAGCCGCTCGTTATCCAACTGTACAAGCGACAGCAAATCAACCCATGATAAACACCATGAGTAATAGTCATCAATTTACTCCTGGTTTAAAAGCAAATTGGACATTATATGATTTTGGTAAAATTAGTGCCGATATTAAACGCGGAGAAGTAGAAGAGCAATATTATGGCTATAAGCTCAATGAAAAATCAGATGAATGGGC
>NZ_LWHB01000070.1 GCF_001889065.1 Suttonella ornithocola
TTTCTCCTTGATGATAACAAAATTGATGCTATTATTTTATCAATTTTTTTACTATTGACGAAGGTTTTTTATCTTAAAAAATAACACGTATAATACGATAAAATCCTCAAAAATTCACATAAAAATAATGAAAAAATACTATTTAAGAAAAATGTAACATTCACTTTTAATTCAGAAAAATATGAAAATACCTTAATTCTTACTGCTGGTTTCTGATAGAATAAACAAGTTTTGTTTAAAATCTACGAGAGGACACTATGCGGCAAAATCATACGCCAGCTATTCTTGCCTTAGCTGATGGTAGTATTTTTAGAGGAATTTCTATTGGCGCGAATGGAAGAAGCGTTGGTGAATTGGTTTTTAATACCGCAATGACTGGTTACCAAGAAATTCTGACCGACCCTTCTTACCTAGGACAAATTGTCACGCTCACCTATCCCCATATTGGAAATACTGGAGTTAATTCATTAGATGTTGAGTCTGAAAAAATCCAAGCAGCTGGATTAGTCGTGCGAGATACGCCAAATCATTACAGCTCTTGGCGCGCAGAACAATCTTTATCTGAATACTTACAATCCCAACAAATTGTTGCTATCGCTAATATTGATACACGAGAATTAACTCGCCGCTTACGCACGCATGGGGCGCAAAATGCTTGCTTAATGGCTGGCGAACAAATCAATGAAGCCGAAGCCATTGCCGCCGCTCGTAATCATCCATCTATGGCAGGACAAGCATTAGCAGAAAAAGTATCTATTAAAACGACAACTCCCTACTCTCAAGAAAGCACTTGGGATATATCAACAAATACCTATCAAGAAAAAAGCGGCAATTATCATGTAGTTGCTTATGATTTTGGTATTAAACGCAATATTCTTCGTTTATTAGCCGCTCATGGATGCCGTGTTACCTTAGTCCCTGCTGATACGTCCGCAGAAGATGCACTTGCACTTAATCCTGACGGAATATTCCTTTCTAATGGTCCTGGTGACCCCGAACCGCTAACCGCACAAATTGAGGCTATTCGCACTTTTATTGATAAAAACATTCCCATTTTTGGGATTTGTTTAGGGCATCAACTATTGGGACTAGCTTGTGGCGGACAAACTATCAAAATGAAATTCGGACATCATGGTGCTAATCATCCTGTACAAGATTTAGAAACAGGACGCGTAATGATTACTTCACAAAATCACGGCTTTGCCGTCGATGAAAATTCTCTGCCTGATAACGTCCGCCCAACGCATCGTTCACTATTTGATGGCTCATTACAAGGCATTGCGTGGACGGATAAACCCATTTTTGCTTTTCAAGGACATCCTGAAGCCAGCCCCGGTCCACGAGATGCGGAAGGCTTGTTTCAGCGGTTTGTAGAGGCGATGACAAATCAAGTTTAGAAAAAAAGAGGAAATCTGTTATGAAAAATTTTTTTTCATCTTCCTATTTTTTCAGGTTTTACTCCTTAAAAAAACGACTAAGTTTATTTTTCATCATAAATATCCTTACACTCTCAACTGCTATGGCAGAAGATGAGAGAGATTTTTCAATTTCTGTCGGGCGTGTTGGCACACTCGCAGAGATTGAACAGTCTATTAATGATGATTTACAGATACTTGATAATCTTAAAGATAAAAAATATTCCGAAGAATTATCTGGTATGTATCGCCTTGTTCAACAGCATTTATTATGGCTTTTCCAGGAAATGGCCGTAAATAGCGACTATAAATTATTGGTACCTTCTAACCTAGAAAAACATCCGCTAATAACGATTGCTACCGCACCTGATAATAATTTGCGCTGGTATTCTTGGTATATTCCAGAACGCGGTACAATGGCAAACTTTGGTAGTGTTGCTCATTTTACTAATACCACAAGCAGGCTATATCATACATTCAATGATTTAAGCCAAGCAGATTTTCTCGATGCCTGTTGTGATATTCGTGGCGATACATATCGCATTGAAAAAGTGATGGTTGACAATGAACCGATTTATTTACGGTTTACCAAAAAAACACATAGTCGCTCACTTAGTTCACACGAAATTAAAGCTTATAAGCTTGGCTATAAAGATCCTAAATTTTTAGATGGCGCTACCTTACTTCCTTACCCACTTTTTATTGAAAAGGCTGATCAGCCACCAACAGTTCTTATAAGGATAGAGCTAGATAACATCACACATTCAACTGCAAATGAAGAATGGTCTTTTGAAGAAGATAAAAATACAGGACAAGCCAAATTACACTTTCCGCTCGGAGAGCAATCACTCAAAATTATGCAAAACGGTAGCGGATTTGATTTCTATCAACATAAAGAAACTCTCCTTCCCAATGCTTTTGTCGAATTAAATTTTAATGGCGAGCATTTTATTTTAAATCCTAAACCCATTTTTATTAAGAATTAACTTATTATCAATCGAGTAACTTATGCCCAAACGTACCGACTTAAACTCTATCCTCATCATTGGTGCAGGTCCAATTATCATTGGACAAGCGTGTGAATTCGATTATTCCGGCGCGCAAGCGTGTAAAGCGCTAAAACGCGAGGGATACCGTATTATTTTGGTCAACTCTAATCCTGCTACGATTATGACCGACCCTGAAATGGCGGATGCGACTTATATTGAGCCCATTCAATGGCAAACCGTTGAAAAGATTATTGAGAAAGAACGTCCAGATGCGATTTTACCGACGATGGGCGGGCAAACGGCGCTTAATTGCGCGCTTGACCTCGCGAAACATGGCGTATTGGAAAAATATAGGGTTGAGCTAATTGGCGCGAGTGTTCAGGCGATTGAAACCGCTGAAGACCGCGATTTGTTCAAAAAAGCGATGGATGAAATCGGCTTAGGTAGCGCAAAATCTTTTGCCGTGCATAGCATGGAAGAGGCACGAGAAGCACAAGCCGAGCTAGGTTTTCCTGTGATTATTCGCCCGTCCTTTACCTTAGGCGGTAGTGGTGGTGGTATTGCCTATAACCGTGATGAATTTGAAGAAATTACCGCGCATGGTTTGGATTTATCACCGACCACGGAAGTGTTACTCGAAGAGTCTTTACTCGGCTGGAAAGAGTTTGAAATGGAAGTGGTGCGCGATAAGGCGGATAACGCGATTATCGTTTGCGCGATTGAAAATTTCGACCCAATGGGCGTGCATACCGGCGATAGTATCACTATTGCGCCTGCGCAAACGCTCACCGACAAGGAATATCAAAATCTGCGCGATGCATCAATTGCCATTTTGCGGAAAATTGGTGTGGAAACGGGCGGTTCGAATGTGCAATTTGCTATCAATCCAAAAGATGGACGCGTGATTGTTATTGAGATGAATCCACGTGTATCACGTTCTTCAGCACTCGCCTCTAAAGCAACCGGCTTTCCGATTGCCTCAGTCGCCGCACGTCTTGCTGTCGGTTATACACTAGATGAACTCAAAAATGAGATTACTGGCGGGGTTACTCCTGCTTCATTTGAACCCGCAATTGATTATGTCGTAACGAAAATTCCACGTTTTGATTTTGTAAAATTCAAACAAACAGAACCTCGCTTGAATACGCAAATGCGCGCGGTGGGTGAAGTCATGGCAATTGGACGAACCTTTAAAGAATCGTTAAACAAAGCGATTCGCTCACTTGAAGAAGGACATTTAGGTTTTGATCGTCCAAAAGATTTTAGTGAAGCAAAAGTCAGTATTCCTACACCACAACGCATTTTTTATGTTGCTGAGGCTTTTCGACAAAATTACTCTATTGAGGATGTGTACCGCTTAACGGCTATTGATCCTTGGTTCTTAGCGCAAATGGAAGCGCTTATTAAAATGGAAATGCATCTTCGTGCAGAGCCACATTTAATTGAAGATAGGGATACTTTATTTGCTTATAAACGGGCAGGATTTTCTGATGCTTTTATTGCGCAATGCTGTCAGCGTAAGGAAGCAGATATTCGTACTTTGCGCCATGACCTAGATATTCATCCTGTTTATAAACGAGTGGACAGTTGTGCGGCTGAATTTGCCAGTACTACTGCCTATATGTATTCCACTTATGAAAAGTTCTGTGAAGCACAGCCAACAGGTAATCAAAAAATCATGATTTTAGGGGGTGGACCAAATCGCATTGGACAAGGAATTGAATTCGACTATTGTTGTGTTCATGCTGCCCTTGCGCTCAAAGCAGACGGTATTGAAACCATTATGGTGAACTGTAATCCTGAAACCGTTTCTACCGATTTTGATACTGCCGATCGACTATATTTTGAACCACTCACTTTAGAAGATGTCCTCGAAATTGTACATATCGAACAACCTGATGGTGTTATTGTGCAATACGGCGGACAAACCCCCCTTAAGCTCGCACGCGCTTTAGAAGCAGAAGGCGTGAATATCATTGGAACTTCACCTGATGCAATAGACCGAGCAGAAGATAGAGAGCGTTTTCAAGCCTTATTAAATGAACTCAATCTGCGTCAGCCGCCCAATCGCACCGCTAGTAATACGGAAGAAGCGCTCGAAAAAGCCCAAGAAATCGGTTATCCACTGGTCGTCCGTCCTTCCTATGTATTAGGCGGACGCGCAATGGAAATCGTCTATAACGATGACGACCTCGCCACTTATATGAAAGACGCTTTGCACGTCTCCCCCGATGCGCCCATTTTGCTGGATAGATTTTTAAACGACGCAATCGAAGTGGATATCGACGTCATTTGCGATGGAGAAAACATCATCATTGGCGGCATTATGGAACATATCGAAGAAGCGGGCGTCCATTCTGGCGATTCTGCTTGCTCACTGCCACCTTACCGTTTATCCACACAGATTACCGAAGAGATTGCACGCCAAAGTAAAGAGATGGCTTTAGCACTCGACGTCATTGGCTTGATGAATGCGCAATTTGCCGTTAAAGGTGAAGATATCTATATTTTGGAAGTCAATCCTCGCGCTTCTCGTACCGTTCCTTTCGTTTCTAAAGCTACTGGCAGACCATTAGCGAAAATTGCCGCACGTGTGATGGTAGGTCAAAAATTGGCTGAACAAGGCATTACTGCTGATATCACGCCAAATAAATATGCGGTCAAAGAAGCGGTTTTCCCATTTGCTAAATTCCAAAACGTTGATCCCATCCTTGGTCCTGAAATGAAATCAACAGGTGAAGTTATGGGATTAGGGGAAACTTTTGCTGAAGCTTATAACAAAGCTATCCGAGGTGCGAGTGAAAAACTACCACAAAAAGGCGCAAAAATTTTTGTTTCTGTCAAAAATAGCGATAAAGAAAAAGTCATTGAAATATGTCGCACACTTATTGATGCTGGTTATCAAATTATTGCTACCGATGGTACTGTCAAGACTTTAACACAGGCAAATATCCCCTGCGAACGTATCAATAAAGTTGCGCAAGGTCGTCCACATATTGTTGATTATATTATCAACGGCGATATTGCGATGATTATCAACACAACTGAAGGGAAACAATCCATTGCCGATTCTTACTCTATTCGCCGAGAAGCTTTAATGCATAAAGTCTTTTATGTCACTACCTTAGCTGGTGGGCAAGCAACAGCATCAGTATTAGCAAATAAAACTGAAGAAGAAATCGTACGTTCATTGCAAGAAACGTACTGCTCTTTATAATTTTAAAGGATTTTCTGTGTAAGCTATACACATAATGGCTTACGCAGAAAATATATTTTGAGACCTTTGCAAAAAAACATAAAATAGAGAAATTTCAATTTTTTAAATTTTGAAAACATATTAAAATCACGGTGTTAATCTTTCTACTAGTAGCAAAAATTAATATAAAACGGAATTTTGCAAAAGTTTCAYTATTGCGTTTAACAATAACATCTAATATAATATTTAGTAGTATTTTGAAAAGCATATT
>NZ_LWHB01000071.1 GCF_001889065.1 Suttonella ornithocola
GTTGTTCACGGTCTTATTTTTCTTGGTTTTGTGCCTTGAGATTGGGCGCTTAAGTTCACCTGTATCTCTTTGGAGTTTTTTCCAGCTGTATAGTGCTGAGCGTGATATGCCATAGGCTTGTATTACTTGGTCAATGTCTTTGCATTTGTCCCAGTACGCCATTGCTTTTTGTCGGATTTCAATTGTGTATGCCATTTTGTTAGTTTTCGCTATTTTTAGTCTTGTTTCTATTTTAAATTACTATAATTATAAGGCAATAGCAGATAACAAACTGACTTTAACATTTGGGAAAAATTACCCTGACTGTAAAAAATTAGAGCAAATCATTAACGATACACCCGATTTTTTCGAGCAATTTAGAAAAAGAGGATATGAATATATCTATAAAGACTCACCTTTTAAACTCAATCTTAGTCTTATTGAAAAAGCATAAGTTATAAAAATAATTAAGGATGCAAATCTTAAAGAATTAGAACATTCTATGGATTATTATCTTAGTAAAAACTGTTCGAATATCTGTGATTATAATCAATATAAAGATGAAATAAATGAAATAACTAAATTCTATTATAATAAAATCAAATATGAACTGGAGCTTATTAATCGAAAAAATATTTCTCTTTATAAAGGAAAAGCTAACTTTTTCAGTCATTCAAAAAATCCAAGCTATTTTATTATCGCTTTTGGCTGGGATGAGGATAAAAAAATTATTATTATTTTGGATATTTAACAACTAAAGACTATGAAATTTTAATTGATAGTTTAGGTTCACCAAGACATATAAAATTTCCAGTAAATATATTTGGAAAAACCTATGGAATTGGTATAGTGAGAGATATAGAAAATAATAATAATTGGTTTATTTATTTATCTGAATTTATCGTTACACAGAGAGCTTATTTAAGTAAGCCTGTATGTGAATTAGAAAATTAAAATAGGAGTATAAACATGAGTTTAAAAATTACAAATTTAAATCAAAAAAGTTATTATAATACTTTACAAAATATTATTCTTAGACTCGAAGAGCAAGGAACAGTATCTACTACACCATATTTAGATAGCAAAAATATTCCAACAATAGGTATTGGATTTAATTTACGAGAAAATTATATAAAAGATATTGTCTTACCTAAAGTTATAGGAAAACCTCCTACAGATAATAAACTTAAAAATTTCAATAATGTTATAAATAAAAATTTTACAGACAAAAATATATTAGTAGAAAAATTAAATAACTTTACCTCTAAAATCAATAAAAACTCAGAATTTAAACTATCTAATACACAAATAGATGATATATTTGAAAATATAATAAAAATACAAGAATCTGAATTTTTTAAAAAAAGTAAATCATCATACAGATATATAAAATAAATTTTCTTATGAAAGACTTGCTTTATTTTCCTTAGATTATAATGGCTAAACTTTAATAGGAAATGGTGTTAGAGAAGGACTTACTAATGATGATCGATTTAAAATATGGTATGAAATTAGATATGTATCAAATAATAACAAGGAAGATGGAGTAGCTAAAATAAAATATTATGAATCTACATTATTTGGAGTTTATGATAATAATAACTTTCCTTCAGAAGAGGAAAGAAAATACATTATTTCTAAACTAAAAGATAAAAAAACATTAGAAGCTATTTCTTTATATAAAGATAAATTGGAAAAAGTAATAGAAACAAAATCTACAGGGAATGCTAAAAATGATTATTCTGGTTTAACAGAAGTCAATAATATTCAACATATTGGCGAAATATTTAAGCCATTAAAAGATGATGTTTTAAAAGAAATAGTTGGTTAGATGGCGGCACAAGTAATGACCATCTATATGGAATAACAGGGAATAATGTTCTAATTGGCGGCGAAGGTAACGATAAGTTATGGGGTGGAACGGGTAACGATACCTTTATCTTTCATGCAGAACATGGACAAGATTGGATAGATGCAGGTGGAATGCTTTTTAGCGGCTATAACGATACCATCGTATTACATGATGCCGCACTATAGCCAACTTCCCAAAAAATGCATACAACGTTAATTCAATATCCACCTTAAAAATAGCATCCTATCTCCAAGTACGGTATGTATTTTTTGGGAGTCCTGCTATAGAGGATATTCATTTTACCCAACAAGAAAATGATTTAATCCTTTCAAATTATCATCATAATGATGACTCTAAACTATTCATAATTACTTTAAGGGCTTACTTGATAAAGTAGAAATATTAGAATTAGACGAACAAACAATCCACTTAGATAATGCCATTACCCATAATGGATTAAACCATTCTTCCAAAAATGAATACGATAATTATCATAGTAGCTCAATGTCTATTGATTCTGAAATCAATCATTCTACTTCCGAAAGTCATATTTTCGAAAAATTAGTTAAATGGTTTAACTCACTCAAAAATAATATAAATATCGTTAATCAGCTAAAAGACAGAAACTTATTTACCACCAGAACAGCTAAAGTTATAGAAGATTTTGTTTTTTAGCTGATTACACTATATTACTTCTCTGTGATTTTCTCTCTTTTTATAAGCTATATTTAGATTAGGAAAATTTTGATAAGAAATTCCCGCGCTTGCAATGATAATGCTAAAATATTCCGCCCAGTTGATTCAGCGATTTCTTGTCATGAACCCTACTCTGCGCCAAACATGGAAAACTGTTATTGATTCTTTACGCCCCATTATCAATATTGATGATGCAACGCTATTAGACTCTTGCGAACTTGTCGAAGAAAATGGGCAATATACGATTTATGTCCCTAACCAATTTGCGCTTAAAACGCTTAACGAAAAGCTTATTGGCTCTATCCAATTGGCTTTAGACAAAAAAGGGATTAAAAACGTTCAGGCAAAAATTTCCAATCGAGATTTATTCGAGTATCAAGAGCGAAAAAAAAATAATAAAGAAAAACCGTTTGAAAGCCACTTAAATGTGGATTATCAATTTGAAAATTTTGTCGTTGGGCAATCCAACGATAATGCTTATGCAGCTGCCAAACGAGTGAGCGAAGGGCAATATTCCGAAGGATTTAATCCTTTATTTATTTATGGAGGAACAGGACTTGGAAAATCGCATTTAATGCACGCGGTTGGCAACGCTTTGCGCGCAAATGGGCATTCTCGCGTGCTGTATCTAACCGCAGAAGAATTTACCAATGATTTTATCAATACCATTCGCAATAAACGTTCTATGCAGGAATTTAGTGATTATTATCGCAATGTCGATGCGTTATTGATTGATGATGTCCAATTTCTTGGCGACAAAGATCGTTCGCAAGCAGAATTTTTTCACACGTTTAACAGTTTATTTGACCGAAAACGCCCGATTATTCTGACCTCTGACCGCTATCCAAAAGAAATCCCTGATTTAGAACCGCGTTTACAATCCCGCTTCGGACAGGGCTTAACAGTTTCCGTCGTACCGCCAGAATTTGAAACGCGCGTTGCTATTTTGCACCGTAAAGCAGAAACCTTAAATTTTTATCTTCCAGATGAAGTGGCGCAATTTATCGCTCATAACGTCGTTTCAAATGTACGGGAATTAGAAGGCGCATTACGTAAAGTCTATGCAATGACACAGTTTAAAGAAACAACCGCGACTCAAGCGATTGCACGCGAAGCCTTAAAGGATTTAATCAATGCGCATAATAAACAAATCACTTTAAGCAATATCCGAAAAGTCATTTGTAGCTATTATGACATTGGTCAAGAAGATTTAGATTCCGCTAGCCGAAAAGCGACCGTTCGTTTACCCCGACAAGTCGCTATGCACTTATCCCGCGCGTTAACCCGACATTCCACCACAGAAATTGGGCAAAATTTTGGTGGACGAGATCATTCTACCGTATTAAATGCGTGTAAACGTATTGATGCTATGTTAGAAAAAGATATTGAATTTAGCGAAACGTATCGAAACATTAAAAATATGATTACCGGTTGATAAGCCGTGGACGTTTTATGGATAAACTGTGGATAACTTGTGTATTATTTTTGGAGAAAAGTTTTCCACATTTTTTCCCAAATAAGTGAACAGAGTAAAAAACAGGCGGATTACGGTTTTATGTTTATTTTTAAAGTACTTATGTTACTTTCCCACTTTTCAACAGACCTTACGACGACGTCGTATAAATAAAAAGAGGATTATATGAAATTCGAGATTGTGAAAAACTTGCTGTTCAGTCGTTTAGCTGACATCAATGGTATTGTCGATAGTAAGAGTCCACATCCTATTCTTTCTCACGTACTCGTCGAAGCCAAAAATGGACAATTACGATTATTAGCAACCGATACAGAACTTTCGCTTTCGGCTGTTATGCCAGCAAATATTCAACAAGAAGGTATTACGACCGTTATTGCAGATAAATTCCATCAAATTATTCATCGCTTGCCAGATGATGTTATCGTGCAATGCACTTTAGAAGATGATCAATTTCATATTCGAGCAGGTAGTAGCCATTTTAAGTTATCAACTTTACCTGCAGAAGATTTTCCAAATATTGACGAAAGTGAAACCATTGGTGAGATTCGCTTAGATGCCGCAGACTTATTTAATATTCTAAATAAAGTACGTTTTTCTATGGCGAAAAATGATGTTAGACATTATTTAAATGGACTTTTATTAAATGTCATTAGCGATGGCAGAGAAATTGAGGCTGCAGCGACAGATGGACACCGACTTTCTTGTGCTTATACCCCTTTAAAAACCATTGGCAGTGAAGCAACACAATTTATTTTGCCAGAAAAAGCTACTAATGCTTTGATTAAACAGCTTTCATTAGACAATTTCCTTAACGAATTACAGTTAGAGAAAAATCTAGCATCTGATGTAGAAACGCTAAATATCGTTGAAGACAAACTAAAAGCTTTAAAAGACATTAAAAGATATGCCTCTCGGGAACAAAGTCGTCATTTTGAACGCCCCGTCACTTTAAGAATGGGTAGCCGAGAATTAAGCTTAGACACAGGTAGTTATCATTTATTAACCCGTTTAATTGACGGACAATATCCTGACTATCGACAAATCATTCCAGAACGTTTGGAAAGTCCTATTTTAATTGATAGAAAAAATCTTTTAGGAGCATTGCGTCGTAGCCAAGTCTTATTAAATAATGTCGATAATGGATTATTACTTCGTTTTGAAGGACACCAGCTTTATCTATCTGCACGAAATATGCAAAACGAAACGGGAGAAGAAAAACTTGATATCGTTAATAATGAAGATATTCGAACGCAAATTGGCTTAAATGTTGGCTATTTTATTGATGCCGTTTCAAATATAGATGGCGATACCTTGCAAATGCACGTAGAAGACGTTAACAGCCCTGTATTGCTAACAAGCAAAGATGATCCAGAAGTTCGTTATATCATTATGCCAATGTTGGTATAAATTATCGTCAGCCATTAAAAAAATGGAAATGATTGAATGATAAACTTTAGGCTTCTAAAAATTTAGAAGCCTTTGGTCATGAATAAAAATGACCACTAAATGGAATAAATCTCATGTTCTTTTTTTCTCAACGTTTTTTTCCTTTTTTTATTACCCAATTTTTTGGCGCTTTTAACGATAATCTTTTTAAAAATGCCATGCTGATTTTCTTTAGCTTAACCTTTACTAGTCAAACATTAAGCCTTTATACCAATTTAGCAATGGCATTATTTATTTTGCCGATGTTTTTATTTTCTGCTTGGTCGGGATTAGTGGCTGATCGTTTGGATAAACGTCGTTTAATTTTATGGCTGAAAGGCTTAGAGCTTGCTATTGTCATTGGAGGAATAGCAGCTTTTTTGACGCAAAGTCCAAGCCTAATGATGCTTGTTTTGTGTTTATTAGGGCTACAATCAGCGTTTTTTGGACCAGTCAAATATGGAATTTTGCCTGAGCGAT
The DNA here is from genome assembly GCF_001889065.1 of Suttonella ornithocola. Classification (GTDB taxonomy): domain Bacteria; phylum Pseudomonadota; class Gammaproteobacteria; order Cardiobacteriales; family Cardiobacteriaceae; genus Suttonella_A; species Suttonella_A ornithocola. Next base: position 5,907 of record NZ_LWHB01000071.1, read on the forward strand.
TAGATAATCGTGAATTAATGCTGGGCAATGGGTATGTAGAAGCAGGCACTTTTTTAGCCATTTTAGCAGGCACCTTACTAGGGGCAGATTTAGTGGGTCGGGCTTATTCGGAAAATATAGGCTTATGGCCTTTTTATTTAGTGATGCTAAGCGCTGCTGGTATTGGTGCGATTGCGGCTTGGTTTATTCCGAAAAAAGGCGGTGAAAAAGCGACTTTGCCGCCTTTTCATCCTTGGCAACAAACAAAATCGCTTCTAAAGTATAGTTATCAACGAAAAAATCTTTTTAATGCAATTCTCGCAATCTCATGGTTTTGGATGATTGGCGCTGTTTTATTAACGCAAATCCCGCAATACAGTATGGAAATTTTAGGCGGAACCCCACAAGTTACGACTTATTTATTGGCTTTATTTTCTGTTGGGATTGGTTTAGGTTCAGTTAGTGCAAATGCTTTGACTAAAGGTAATATTGATATTGGTGTATCGGCTTTTGCAGCATTTCTGATGCTCATTTTTTTAGTGGCAATCACCGTTTTAGCTGCTTATCAGCAACCGAGTGTTAATCCAATGGGATTTATTGATTTTTGGCATTCTTCTGCTTTTATCCCAACGACTCTGGCTTTTTTAGGAATGGCATTTAGTGGTGGATGGTATGTCGTGCCTCTATATGCTTTATTACAAGCGAAAAGTGAGGAAGGACATAAATCGCAAATTATTGCGGCAAATAATATTATCAATTCATTTTTTATGGTATTGATTAGCTTGATTTCCATTTTAATTTTAAGCGTATTAGGTTTGCCAATGGCAGTAGTTTTTGGATTAGTTGCCATTGTTCATCTCTTTATTGCGATAAAACTTTTTCATACAGCACCTTATTTTATTTTACGCTTAATTGCGCAAACCATTAGCCATTCAGGCTATCGACTGCGTTTTGAAGGGATGGAGAATATTCCCGCTAAAGGCGCTGCTTTACTGATTTGCAATCATGTCAGCTATATGGATGCATTAATTTTAATTGCCGCCGTCCGTCGTCCAATTCGATTTATTATTTACTATAAAATTTTTCAAGTACCTTTTTTAAATTGGCTTTTTCGCAATGCACAAACCATTCCTATTGCTGGCCGTCATGAAGATATTAGTATTTTTAATCGTTCTTTTGATTTAGCAGCAGAAATGTTAGAAAAGGGAGAATTGGTGCTAATTTTTCCAGAAGGCAGTTTGACCAAAGACGGAGAAGTAGCAGATTTCCGTCGTGGCGTAGAATTGATTTTAAAACGCACACCTGTACCAGTTATTCCTATGTATCTTGATGGTTTATGGGGCAGTTTTTATAGCCATAAAAGTGGAATGTTTAAGGGTTTACCTAAAACTTTCCGTCCAAAGGTTAAGCTTACGATAGGCGCACCGTTATCCTCTGAAACACCTGTTAATGAGATGAAAAAAGTGCTTGTAGAGCTAAATAACAATAATAATTAATTTGTAGATTTTTATAAAAGGAGTGGGCAAATGGTATAGCCAACTTCCCAAAATGCATACAACGTTAACTCAATATTGACCTTGAGAACAGCATCCTATCTCCAAGTACGGCATGCATTTTTTTGGGAGCTCTGCTATAAAAGCCATTCAAGCAGGTAAACCCATCACAGGTAATGATGGCGTACTGACCTCACTAATCGAACAACTTAGCGAAGCTGCCTTAAATGCTGAAATAGCAAACCATCTTAAATAAAACTCTACCAACAGCCGTCATAATGGCTACAGCAAAAAGACCGTTAAATCAGCGGCAGGAGACCTTTGCAAAATTCCGTTTCACAGGAATTTTTACTACTAGCAGAAAAATTAACCATATGATTTTAATATATTTTTAAAATTTGAAAAATTGATATTTCTCTATTTTTAGAAGTTTTGCAAAGATTTCGGCGGGTAGTTTCGAACCTGAAACCCCAAGAGATTGTAAAGGTGAATATGAGTCTATATAGTCAAATCAACTAAAAAACAGGACGTTTTATAAACATTACCTTAGTGCTTCTGGCGGTAAATGGTGTTCTGTTTTTTAGCTGATTGCACTATATAGCTGAATGAGTTCAGATTGCGTACAAATCGACGAGCTACAGACAACACACCTTAGTAAGGAAAGACGCTCCAATTCTGTATGCGAGTTAAAGACATTTAACTATATGTCTCCATATTGCTGAAATCTATCAACTAGATATCTCATAGGCAATCATCAGCCAAATAACCGAATAAGCAGTGCCTCGTGTTTTTGTTGTAGTAAACATGAATGTGAGGCTTTGCTTATCTTTTTTCAATTCCTGAATTCTATATAGACCCTAGTCTTGTAACTGATTCCAGACTTCGAGATCGCGTTCAGCTGTCCAGATTCGTGGCCAATCAATGCCGCTGTATTCGTCCCAAAGACGTTGGACATCAAATGGTAGGCAATGCTCAAAGATGGGCCATTGACCAAATTTCGGCGCAAGATGGTCTCGAGTGTTTTTAAAGGCTTCTTTAAGGGTGCCGCCACGCTTATATACGTCGCCGACTTTATAGTGCAATCATCTAAAACCCAACCCAATCCAAAGCAGATAAAAGAATAAAGTATCAATACAATCCATCCGCCATTCTTTGCTATTTGCTTAATCCAAGCCCACATCTTTTCAATGGGATTTAAGTCTGGACTATAAGGGGGTAACCAAACTATCTCATGCCCATGCTCTTCAATGATTGCTTGAATATCACT
>NZ_LWHB01000072.1 GCF_001889065.1 Suttonella ornithocola
CTTTTATCCGCACCACAGAAGAACATGCGCTAACACTCGCTGCCCAATCAGATGAAAGACGCGCGAAAGGCGAAACCCTTAGCCCATTAGATGGTATCCCAATGGCGCATAAAGATATCTTTTGTACTGCTGGCATCATTACTACCGCTGCTTCAAAAATGTTAGAGCACTTTATTCCGCCACATACGGCAACCATTGCTGAGAACCTTTCTCATGCGGGCGCCATTATGACAGGTAAACTGTCAATGGATGAATTTGCTATGGGCTCATCAAACGAACACAGCGCATTTGGCGCCGTTCACAACCCTTGGCAACACAACATTGTTCCCGGTGGCTCCTCTGGCGGGAGTGCTGCGGCAGTCGCAGCGCGTTTAGTCCCCTATGCAACAGGTTCAGATACGGGTGGTTCCATTCGCCAACCAGCTGCTTACTGCGGTGTGACAGGTATCAAACCCACCTATGGTACTTGCTCACGTTGGGGAATGATTTCCTATGCTTCTAGCCTAGATCAGGCAGGACCGATTGCACAAACAGCGGAAGATTGCGCTTTAATTCTTAACCACATGGCAGGACATGACCCAAAAGACAGTACATCAAGTCAAAAAACCGTTACCGAGTTTACACATGAACTCAATCAACCCTTAAACGGAATAACGATTGGTATTCCTCGTCAATACTTTGAAGGACTAGACGATAAAATGACGGAAACCATCCGCGCTGCTGCTGCCATTTATGAAAAATTAGGCGCAACGCTTAAAGATATCGAACTCGAAAATACCGATATTGCAATTGCAAGCTACTATTTAATTGCCTCTGCGGAAGCTTCTTCAAACCTAGCGCGTTATGACGGTGTTCGCTATGGCTATCGATGTGAAAATCCAAAAGACCTTGAAGATCTCTATCGCCGTAGCCGTAGCGAAGGTTTTGGTGCAGAAGTCAAACGTCGAATTCTTATTGGAACTTATGCCCTTTCCGCCGGCTATTACGATGCTTACTATGAGCAAGCACGCCGTGGAAGACGAGCTATCTTACAAAGCTTTCAAAAAGCCTTCACCAAATGCGATGTCATTTTAGGACCAACCACGCCAGAAACTGCCTTTGAAATTGGCAGTAAAACAGATGACCCTGTTGCTATGTTCCTAGGCGATCTTTATACCGTTTCCGTTAACCTAGCAGGACTCCCCGCCATTAGCCATCCAGCTGGCTTTATCAATGGACTACCTGTTGGCTGTCAATTGATTGGACCACATTTCTCCGAGCCTAGACTGCTCAACCTCGTTCATCAATATCAGCAGCAAACGGACTACCATCAGCAAATTCCTAATGGCTACTAATTCCTTTTTTACTCGCTCTATGGCTGAAAACTATTGGCGCATTATCTGCTCTCAGCGAGAAGAGCCTCTGCGCCAATTTTTTCAGTTTAATGCCAAAATTTACTGGCGACACACTGGAGAAGCCTTTATTCGCGTGAATACAAATTATCCGGGAACTTGGCAAGCGGATATTGAGCGTTGTGATGTCATGACTAATCTGACGATTACGGCTGTACGAATCTTTAATACACAAAAAAGCTATCATGTTGTTTCTTTCATTCACCATGAAAAAGGTAAAATTCATACCTTAGAAGAATACTGGGGAGAACAACTTCCACCACCCAATACTCGTCCAAGCTATTAAAACCTATGCGTCGCACTAAAGCCGAAGCCGAACAAACACGTACTGCTCTTTTAACGGCAGGACTGATTCTATTTGATGAAAAAGGCTACCGCGCAACGACCATTAGCGACATCGCTACCGCAGCAAACCTTACTCGAGGTGCATTTTATTGGCATTTTAAAGATAAAACAGACTTACTTTCTGCCATTGGTGAAAAATACTTTGATCACCTTAGCCAACAAATACAATCGGCTGCAGATAGCGCCACACCTTGGACAACCTTATCAGACGTTTATTGCCAGTTTTTCCGTACCTTATTAGAAAGTAAAGACCATCTGCACTTTCATCGTTTACTAAATACGCAGCAAAGTACACCAGAATCTCCTCTTGCTACCCTACTTCAACGCTATAAACAAGTTTGGCATCAGCAACTCAATAACATTCTAAAACAAGCACTCGAAACAGGCATTTTACCGCCTAGAACTGACTTAACGCTTGCGCGAAACTACCTAATTGTGAATATCAGCGGCATTGCTTGTCATTATGCTGTCACACCAGAACTACAAACCCAAGCAGAAACGATTATCAAACGCACCTTTTCCTTTATTAAACAAGGTGGCTGTATCACAGTCTAACTAATCGCTCTATTTCCAAATCACCGCTCCTATGAAAAAAATCCTTGCGACTTTAACACTTCTAGTCATTGGAATAATTTTTCTCAGCCCAGCCATTATTGGTATTTTTACCGAAAAATTTATTCGACAAACCCTTCAAAACCTCCCTATCACCATTGAGTACTATCAAAAAGGTTGGTTTAGCAGTGACGTAAAACTATTAGTTACTCTTCCTAACAATCCAACTCAGCCACTCATGCTTAACCTTGTGCACGCGCCACTAATCAAAACAGGTACCAACCTTATCGATGCGACGCTATATGACACAACCAATAATCTTCAAAGTCATCTTCAACTCAATTTAAGTACACAGCTCACCATCTCTACTCATATCCAAAAAATACAAACACCTACTCTAATAATCAATCATCTTAAATTCTTTACAAAAACTAAGCTTTATCAACTAAAAGATATTCATTTTCAGGGTCAAAGCCAATCACTACATTGGCAAATATCTCCAAATGATGCACTCAATTATGCCAATACGAAATTTTCAGGAACATTTCATAGCATCCTAGACAATCCTACGACTAATATGAAACACCTTTTACTCCATCAGCTTATTGCCAACAAAAATCAGTTTGATTTAATCTTCCAAGCGCTCAATTTACAAAACCAAAAAGAAATTCAAGCTAACCTGATGCTCACTGAGCAATTCCAAAATCCTTTACAACTGCTCAGTTTACAGAAAACCCCTTATACCTATTTTAATCATAGTGAGCTTTCCTTAAATCTTTTACCTAACAGTCCAACAGCGCACACTCTTAATATACTATTTAATGCGCTACATTTGCCCTACTCTCCCCAATCTGCTACTCAACAATGGAAAATTTCTAATCATCAACTCAAGTTTCATCACGAATAAAGACAGCTACCACAACTATTCACAGCAATTTCGCTTATAATGCCTCATACCATTAACAACCCAAGAGGGCATTATGACAACTCGTATTGAACACGATACTATGGGCGAAATTGCCGTTGATGAAAACGCTTATTGGGGCGCACAAACGCAACGCAGTTATGAAAACTTTAAAATCGGTACAGACAAACTCCCGCATAGTTTGATAGAAGCCATGGCTTTAGTTAAAAAAGCCGCTGCTATCACTAATGCCTCACTCGGCAGAATAGAAGAAAAGCAACGTAATTTAATCATTCAAGCCACTGACGATGTTTTAGCTGGCAAATTAAACGACCAATTCCCACTTGTTCCTTATCAAACGGGTTCTGGTACACAATCTAATATGAATATGAACGAAGTACTCGCCAATCGTGCAAATGAAATTGCGGGTAATCCACGAGGTAGATATAAACCTGTTCATCCAAATGACCATGTTAACCACGCACAATCAACTAACGACTCTTTTCCAACTGCCATTCATGTGGCTGCTGCAAGAGAAATCAATCGTCATCTCATTCCTCAAGTCAAAGCATTACGCGACACACTTGCTCAAAAAGCAGAAAGCTTTAAAGACATCGTAAAAATTGGACGTACACACTTACAAGATGCAACGCCCCTGACCTTAGGACAAGAGTTTTCAGGCTACGTCAGCCAACTTGACCATGGTTTAGAGCGTTTGCAAGATGCACTCAAATATCTCTACGAATTACCGTTAGGAGGCACTGCTGTTGGCACAGGTTTAAATAGCCATCCAGACTACGCAGAAAAAGCTGCCGCGGAATTGGCTACTTTAACCAACCTTCCTTTCGTGACTGCACCAAATAAATTTGAAGCTTTAGCTGGACGGGATGCTTGCGTTTTTGCTTCAGGCAGTCTAAAAACTTTAGCGGCTAGCTTGAATAAAATTGCTAATGACATTCGTTGGTTAGCAAGCGGTCCTCGTTGCGGATTAGGAGAGCTAAAAATCCCTGAAAATGAGCCGGGCAGCTCTATCATGCCTGGTAAAGTGAATCCTACCCAATGTGAAGCTGTGACAATGGTGGTTTGCCAAGTCTATGGTAACGATACTTGTATCTCAATGGCTGGGGCATCTGGAAACTTTGAGCTTAATGTTTACATGCCTATTATTGCTTTTAACCTACTGCAATCTATCCAATTATTGGGAGATGCGTGCGATAGCTTTAATCGCAACTGTGCTGTTGGTATCGAACCTGTCAAAGAAAAAATTGACTATTTCTTGCACCACTCTTTAATGCTAGTAACAGCGCTAAATCGTTATGTTGGCTATGAAAATGCTGCTAAAATTGCGAAAACAGCCTATAAAAATGATAAATCTTTAAAAGAAACTGCTATTGAATTGGGATTACTCTCCGCGGAAGATTTCGATAAATACGTTCAACCTGCAGAAATGGTACATCCAAAATAAATAGAAATAAAAAATGGGCGGATAACCGCCCATTTTAAAATCTACACATTTTCAATTATGTAATAGATGATCTATAGCCAACTTCCTAAAAAACACATACGGTACTTGGAGATAGAATACTGTTTTCGAAGTGGATATTGAGTTAACGTTGTATGCAGTTTTTGGGAAGTTGGCTATAGTGATCAATCTGCGTTACAAATTATCAAAAAATTCTTTCACCCGATTCAAAAATCCACTCTCTTTAGGGGCATGACGTTGCCCACCCGCATGAAGTGTTTTTTCAAACTGTTGCAATAAATCTTTTTGTTCTTTTGAAAGATTTACCGGTGTTTCAATACTAACCGTACAATATAAATCGCCAGCAGCATAGCTACGAACAGATTTCACACCTTTCCCTCTTAAACGGAAAGTTTTTCCTGTTTGTGTTTCCGCAGGTATGGTTAGCATGACTTTTCCACCTAAAGTTGGGACTTCAATTTCGCCGCCTAAACAAGCGGTGACAAAGCTAATTGGCATTTCACAATAGAGATGATCGCCTTCTCGAGTAAAAATAGGATGTTTACGAACGCGTACCTCTACATATAAATCCCCAGCAGGTCCACCCATTTCTCCAGCTTCACCTTCACCATTTAAACGAATTCTATCACCCGTATCTACGCCGGCTGGAATGTTCACATTAAGCGTGCGTGTATCTTTAACTCTTCCTGAACCGTGACATTCATCACAAGGATTTTCAATAACTTGCCCTCTTCCCTGACAGGTAGGACAAGGCTGCGCAATTGAGAAAAATCCTTGCTGCATACGAACTTGCCCAGCGCCATTACAAGTAGGGCACGTTTTTTTCTTCGATTTTTCTGTCGCACCTGTCCCGCTACATTTTTTACACTTAACTTGTGTCGGGATTTTTATCTGAACTTCTTTTCCTTGGGTGGCTTCCTCCAAAGATAAATCCAGCTCATAAGCTAAATCTCTACCACGATTTTGCCGTTGAGAACTACCACCGCGCCCTCCGCCAAAGATATCGCCAAAAACATCGCCAAAAATGTCAGAGAAGCTCGCACCACTGCCACCAAAGCCGCCAAATCCACCGCCTTGACCACTAGCTGCATCAAATCCAAATCTATCGTAGGTAGATTTCTTTTGCGCATCAGAAAGAATTTCATACGCTTTACTAATTTCTTTGAATTTTTTTTCAGCTTCTTCTTTATTATCAGGATTACGGTCAGGGTGCCATTTCATAGAAAGCTTACGATAAGCTTTCTTTATTTCATCTGGACTAGCACTTCTCGATACCCCTAAAATTGCATATAAATCTTTTTCTGCCATGCTTTAAAAAAGGGCGGTTTCCCGCCCTCTCCATTCGTTAAATAGAAAATTGTTAGTCTTTTTTATTTGGATCAACTTCTTCAAAATCTGCGTCAACGACACCATCATCTGCCTTCTTAGGCTCGGCTTCACCTGCTGCTGAAGAGGCTTGCTGACTCATTTTTTCATAAGATTTTTGCATGACTGGCGATGCAGCAGTCATTAAAGCTTCTGTTTTGCTCTTAATAGCATCTGTATCGTCTCCATCCATGACCTCGCGTAATGCTTTAATTGCTTCCTCTACAGGAGCTTTCTCATCAGCGCTCACTTCATCACCTAATTCAGTAATCGCTTTTTCTACACCATTAATCATAGATTCTGCTTGGTTTTTCGCTTCAACACGCTCTTGGAATTTCTTATCTTCTTCCGCATGTGCCTCTGCATCTTGAACCATGCGTTGAACCTCTTCATCTGAAAGTCCAGAGCTTGCTTTAATTACGATAGATTGCTCTTTTCCTGTTTCCTTATCTTTTGCAGAAACATTTAAAATACCGTTGGCGTCAATATCGAAAGTAACTTCGATTTGTGGCATACCACGAGGCGCTGGACGAATATCAGTCAAATCAAAACGACCTAATGATTTATTCGCACTGGCTTGCTGACGTTCACCTTGTAAAACGTGGATAGTTACCGCACTTTGATTGTCTTCAGCAGTAGAGAAGACTTGAGAAGCATTTGTTGGGATAGTGGTATTTTTCTCAATGAGTTTGGTCATCACACCACCCATTGTTTCAATGCCTAGTGATAGCGGAGTAACATCTAGCAATAGAACATCTTTTACATCACCACCAAGTACACCACCTTGAATTGCAGCACCAATCGCAACCGCTTCATCTGGGTTAACATCTTTGCGTGGCTCTTTACCAAAGAAGTTTTTAACTGCTTCTTGGACTTTTGGCATACGTGTTTGACCACCTACCAAAATAACATCAGTAATATCACTATTTGATAAGCCAGCATCTTTCATTGCGATACGGCAAGGCTCAAGTGAACGCTCAATCAAATCCGCTACTAAAGACTCTAATTTCGCACGAGTGAGTTTTAAATTCATGTGCTTAGGTCCAGTGGCATCTGCTGTGATGTATGGCAAGTTAATGTCAGTTTGCTGTGAAGAAGACAACTCAATTTTTGCTTTTTCAGCAGCTTCTTTTAAACGTTGAAGCGCTAAAGAGTCATGCGATAAATCAATACCTTGATCTTTCTTAAACTCACTGACTAAATAATCAATAATTCGGCTATCAAAATCTTCCCCACCTAGGAAAGTATCACCATTGGTGGCAAGCACTTCGAATTGCTGACCTTCTTCATCTAAATTAACGGTTTCGATGATAGAAATATCAAAGGTACCACCACCTAAATCATAAACGGCGATTTTGGCATCTTTTGCACCATGTTCTAAACCATAAGCTAATGCAGCAGCAGTCGGCTCGTTAATAATACGTTTAACTTCTAAACCAGCAATTTTACCTGCGTCTTTTGTTGCTTGACGCTGACTATCATTAAAGTAAGCAGGAACTGTAATAACCGCTTCTGTGACTTTTTCACCGAGATAATCTTCTGCTGTCTTCTTCATTTTCATCAATACACGAGCAGAAATTTCTGGCGGTGCCATTTTTTTACCTTCAACTTCTACCCAAGCATCGCCATTATCAGCTTTAACGATATTGTATGGTACCAATTTAATATCTTTTTGCACTTCTGCTTCATCAAAGCGACGACCAATTAAGCGCTTAATGGCATAAAGGGTATTTTTGGGGTTAGTTACTGCTTGGCGTTTTGCTGGTTGTCCAACCAACACTTCTCCATCTTCTGTAAAGGCAACAATTGAAGGAGTAGTACGCGCACCTTCTGCATTTTCGATGACTTTGGCTTTATCGCCATCCATAACGGCTACACATGAGTTAGTTGTTCCCAAGTCAATTCCAATAATTTTTCCCATAATATTTTCCTTAAAAATTAAAAAATTTAATAAATCTTAAATGGGAGCAGCTTAAAAAAAATCAAGCAACTCTCTAAAAATTAATTTTTTGCGACGACGACTTGTGCTGCTCTAACCGTTCTGCCATTTAAGACATAACCTTTCTGTGCCACATGTAACACAGTATTATTTTCATGTTCAGGGCTAGGTACCATCGTCACTGCTTCATGTAATTCTGGATTAAATTTTTCACCAACTGGGTTGATTTCTTCTACGCCATTTTTTTGCAAATTTTCTCGTAGAATTTTCAAAGTCATTTCGCTGCCTTCGATAAATTGCTTAATCGCTTCGGGCTTTTCCGCATTTTCTTCCGCTGCTTGCAAGCCAAGCGTTAAAGAATCCAATACGGGTAACAAATCTTTAATGAGACGCTCTGCAGCAAATTTATGAGCATTACTAAGCTCTCTTTCTTGACGTTTACGCAGATTATCATTTTCGGCGCGCTCACGAATTACTTGATCTTTCAATATTGCGACTTGTTCGCTCAACTTCGCAATTTCTTCATCTCTAGGATCAATAAATTGGCAACTTTCAAATTCTTGTGCAATAGTATCAGCATCAATAGGTTGTGTGCTTTCATTTTCACCAGCAGAATCAATAGACTCTTGTTCAACGGTAGATTTTTGATGATTTTCACTAGACATTTCCATTCCTTGCTTAATTGATAAACTTTTAACTTTATGAGGGATACTCACAGAAAAATCAAGTTCTATGGTTATAATATCAATATGAAACAAACATTTCTTTTTTTAATCATTTTATTTCTTTGCGCGTGGACAGTAGAAATAGAAGTAGAACAAGCAAAAATTGGGCAACAACAGCTACACAACTTAGCGATACAAGCAAAATCCCTAGACCTTAAAAGCTTTTCACTACAAGGAGAAGCTCAACGATTCATTGCAAGTGGGCATACCTACCAACCTGTTCATTTTGAGGGAAAAGCCGTTAGAGAAGGAGCAGATTTATCCATTAAAAAACTAATAGTTACCGCATTTTATAATAAGAATCCTCTTTATCTAAACCTTTCTGCGACCACTTTAAAAGACTTTTTCCAGCAAACCTTACAAACACCAGAAAATTTAGAATTAAGCCTGAGTGGTAAAACGCCTTTACTTAAAATTCGTTGGCAAAACCAACAAAAAATGCTCACCTTAGCTCAAAAGCAGTTAACTGCTAAACAATTGCGAGCTATCCTATCTTTTATTGGAATTTATATCGATGAAACTTTAACAGGAACGCTTATTCCTAACCTCAAAATTTATTATGCTAACCATGGCTGGCAATTAACAGGCGATATTCTTTTAGAAAATGGTAGCTGGCATAGCACAGACCAAATGCAAGCTGCGGAAAAGCTCAATGTTCATTTAGGACTCTCTCTTGAGCAAACAGAAAATGGTTGGACAGGACGAATTAAAGGAGAATTAGAACAAGGCGAAATATTCATCAATCCTTTATATCTTAACTTTTCTGAAGCGCCGATTCAGTTTTCAGCAGAATTAGCAGAAAACAACGAAAAACTGACCATTCAAAACTTGCGCGCGCAAAGTCCTAATACCCTAGCGCATTTAGATTTAACTTATCATTTCAATCAAAAATCCGTTGATACCATAACGCTTTACCAGCTATCTGGAGAAGCCAATACCCTTTACCAACGCTATTTAAAAGCTTATTTAGCAGAAACCCTATTAGAAGATGCAACTTTAACGGGAAGCTTATTTATTAGCGGTCATTGGGAAAAAGACCAAGGGATTACACATCCTAATATTGTTTTAAACCATATTGATATAACCGATAAACAAGATCGCTTTGCGCTTAAAGGTTTAGATGGGCAAATTGGTGAAAGTGGATTAAGCGAAATACGCATTGCGCCGAGCCGTTGGCGTAAACTACCCATTGGTGCGGCGAAACTTTCTTTTCGCTTTCATAATGGTCAACCACAATTAACGGCTCCTTTTCGGTTACCCATTTTAGGCGGTGCGCTTGTTATCTCGGATTTAAAAGCACTTCCTAAAGCACGCTACCAGCTCAAAATGCAAATTGAGCCTATTGATTTAGAAGCCCTAACGAATGCCCTAGACCTTCCGCCTTTCCAAGGCAATATTAGTGGCAGTTTTCCTGAAGTTACCTTTACCAATGAAGGGTTATACTTGGGACAGCCTGTACGTATTCATGCTTTTAATGGCCAAATTATGGTTAATGACTTAGTGATTCATCAGCTTTTTGCACCTATTCCCTTACTTTATTTCAGTATTGCGCTGGAACATATAGACCTTACACAATTGACTCATGCTTTTAATATTGCCGAAATACAAGGGAATCTAAGTGGCGAAATTAATGACGTTGCTTTGGCAAATTGGCAACCACAGCAATTTGACGCTTATCTTTATACTGATCTCCAAAATCCTGGAACACGAAAAATCAGTCATAAAGCCGTGCAATATCTGACTCAAGCTGGTGGTGCTTCTGTCGCTATCAGAGAATTTGTCCGCTTATTAAACAAATTTCCCTATCAAAAGCTAGGCATTCGAGCACAACTTCAAGGACACAAACTAACCCTTGACGGCATTGAAACCGCACCAGACGGCGGATTTTACATCGTAAAAGGCAAAGGTATTCCTCATCTAGACATCATTGGTCACCAAAGAGAAACCGATTACCGCGAACTTATCAATCGCTTAAAAACCGCAATCAATAGTGATGGACCAGTTATTCAATAATTTTTTATCCAATTTTATCTTATGCGTCTATTGATTTCTCTTTGCTATAATTTCCCATCTTTCCATAACAACTTATTATTTCACTTATGAAAAAGACTCTACTATTTAGCTTAGTTTGCTTAATCGCTTTACAAGGATGTGCGCCACTTATTATTGGAGGTGCTGCTACTGGAGCAGTAGTCGCTAATGATAGACGAACCACTGGCAGAGTCGTTGATGACCGTACCTTACAACTTAGTATTGCGAGCAAAATTGCCAATATCAAACGCATTGCTGATTATAGCCACATCAATGTTACTACTTATGATGGCGTTGTCCTACTCACTGGCGAAGCGGCTAATCAAACCATTCGGCAAGACGCTGAAACCATTGCAGCACGAACAGAAGGAACCAAAAGAGTCGTTAACGACATCATTATTGGTCCAAGGAGTAGCTTAGCCAATCGTGCTTATGACACCAAACAAACCGCTAAAGTAAAAACCGCCTTATTTGATGTCAATATTGCGGGCTTTAACCCAAACCGCGTAAAAGTGGTTACAGAGCACGGCGTAACCTATCTAATGGGACTACTCACACAAAACGAAGCCAATGCGGCTATTAACGTTGCCCGTCGTGTATCTGGTGTGGCTCGAGTGGTCAGCCTATTTGAAATCAATAACAGAATTAACCAGCCCCAGCCAAATCCTTTTGCTGGTGAACATACCTATAACCAAGAACTCCATCGATAATCAAACAATCACTAGGAAATCTCATGAGTCGCAAAATTCCTCTCCGCTCCCAAACCTCTACCGCCGGTCGTAACATGGCAGGCGCACGCGCATTATGGCGCGCAACAGGTATGAAAGATGATGACTTTCAAAAACCCATTATTGCCGTTGTAAACAGTTTTACCCAATTTGTTCCCGGTCATGTTCATTTAAAAGACATGGGACAATTAGTTGCCCGAGAAATCGAAGCCTGTGGCGGTGTCGCTAAAGAATTTAATACCATTGCCGTCGATGACGGCATTGCAATGGGACACGACGGGATGCTTTATTCCTTACCTAGCCGCGATATTGTTGCAGATAGCGTGGAATACATGGTTAATGCGCATTGTGCCGATGCCATGGTTTGCATATCTAACTGCGATAAAATCACGCCCGGAATGCTAATGGCAGCCATGCGACTCAATATTCCTGTTGTATTCGTTTCTGGTGGACCAATGGAAGCCGGAAAAACCAAACTCGCCGAACATTCGCTAGACCTTGTGGATGCCATGGTGATGGCAGCTGATCCTGAAGTTGATGACGAAACGGTTTCTGCTGTCGAACGCAGTGCTTGTCCAACCTGCGGTAGCTGCTCAGGAATGTTTACCGCTAACTCAATGAATTGCCTAACTGAAGCCATGGGACTTTCTCTTCCCGGCAACGGTACTATTCTCGCTACGCATGCCACTCGTAAACAGCTTTTCTTAGATGCGGCGAAAACCATTATGAAACTATGCCAACGTTATTATGGCGAGGGCGATACTCGTGTTTTACCGCGTAGCATTGCCACCTACGAAGCCTTTGAAAATGCCATGACGCTAGATATCGCCATGGGCGGTTCAACCAATACCATTCTCCACTTATTAGCAGCTGCGCAAGAAGCTGGTGTGGATTACACCATGAAAGACATTGACGCCCTTTCCAAACGCATTCCACAACTTTGTAAAGTCGCTCCAAACACCCAAAAATATCACATCGAAGACGTGCATCGCGCGGGTGGCATCATGAACATCCTAGCGGAACTTGACCGCGCACAACTTCTCCATAGCGAATTACCCACCGTTCACAGCCTCACCTTAAAAGAAGCACTCCAAACCTACGACCTAACCCACTCGCCATCTCAAACTGTCATAGACTTCTATCGCGCTGGGCCGGCAGGCTTACCTAGCCAAACCGCCTTTTCCCAAAACTGCCATTACGACAGCGTCGATACCGATAGAGCAAACGGCTGTATTCGCGACCTAGAACACGCTTACTCACAAGAAGGTGGGCTTGCCGTGCTTTACGGCAACATTGCTGAAGACGGTTGTGTGGTAAAAACGGCAGGTGTTGATGAAAGCATTCACCGTTTTACAGGAAAAGCCATTGTCTTTGAAAGCCAAGAAGATGCTGTAAACGGCATTTTGAAGAAAAAAGTCCAAGCTGGCGACATCGTGATTATTCGCTATGAAGGACCAAAAGGCGGTCCTGGAATGCAAGAAATGCTTTATCCAACTAGCTACCTTAAATCAATGGGACTTGGAAAAGCCTGCGCCCTACTCACAGACGGACGCTTTTCTGGCGGTACCTCAGGACTTTCTATCGGTCACGCCTCCCCAGAAGCCGCTGCTGGTGGTGCAATCGGGCTGGTAAAAAATGGCGATACTATTCATATCAACATACCAGAACGCCGCATTCACTTAGACGTTTCAGATGAGGAACTGGCTAAACGTCGCGCCGAACAAAATAAAAAAGGCTGGAAGCCCGCAGAACCTCGCCCAAGAAAAGTTTCAGCCGCTTTAAAAGCTTATGCTCTACTTGCCACAAGCGCAGATAAAGGCGCGGTTAGAAACCTCTCACAATTATCAGACTAACTCTCTATACGTTTGCTGAAATCTATGATTTCAGCAAACCTCTCTTGCTATACCCACTTTTACTATTTACGTCATAATAGCTTTATCGCAAACATTGCATTTAAAATAACAATAAAAATATAGAGGAGAGAATATGTATCCCTATAAAAAGATTCCCTTAAGAAAATTGAATCTTATTTCCGTCCTATTATTCACTGCTTACCCTCTTGGATTAACTGCTTACGAGCAGAAACAAAAAACGGTATCTAATCATTTAAAATGAGGAAGCAGAGAATAATCTACCAACTCAATACATACCAAAGCAGTGCCAATTAGGGAGACTCCCCATCAGGAAACGAGCTCAATATATGATTTATACTTTAAAACTTATTTTTATAAATAACTGCCCCCTAAAACATAAATCTTATTCATTCTGTAATTTTTAACGCTATAATAACAAAAGTTTAGGCATGCTTCCTAAGCACTTTATTCCACAATGAAGGAGTCGTTTATGCGTTCAAAACGCTTTGTATATGATGGTTGGAGTAAACCAATAACGACGGTTATTCTCAGCATCATTTCTTTAGCCTTAATATTTGGAGGAACTTGGCTAGTTTACCTTGGTGGTTCTCCTTATTATCTAATTGTTGGTCTTTTACTTGGCATTAATGCCTATCTTTGGCAAAAAAGCACCGTTACCGCGATATGGTTATATACCGCTATCACCCTTGGTACACTTATTTGGGGTGTTTGGGAAGTCGGCACAGACTTTTGGGCATTAGCACCAAGGGTAGATATTTGGTTCTTATTGGGTTTATGGTTACTCTGCCCAAGTGCTAACCGAAGCATGAGTCAGTACAGCGAAGCGAAAGTCGGAAAAGGTGCTTTAATGGCTGTGATGGCTGGCATTCTTGCCACTTTGGGTTACAGCATTTTTAATGACCCACAAGAAATCAATGGAACTATCACTCGCCAGCAACCTGCCGAAAGCATCTCAACACCCGGTATTCCTGATGCTGATTGGCCCGCTTATGGTCGGACACAAGCCGGGATTCGCTACTCTCCTCTAAAACAAATTACCGCAGAAAATGCCAAAAATTTAAAAGTGGCTTGGGTATATAACACGGGTGATATGAAAACCGAAAAAGATTCTGGTGAAAGCACTTATGAAGTAACACCTATCAAAGTGGGAGATAAACTCTTTATGTGTACCGCTCACCAATTTCTTGATGCGGTTAACCCAGCAACTGGAGAACGTCTGTGGCGATATGATCCACATCTTGCGCCAACTAAGCGTTTTCAGCACATGACCTGCCGTGGGGTTTCTTATTATGATGAGGCAACTGCCGGCATTATCAATCCTAAAAGTGCAGAACGCAGCGATAGTATTCCCTCTACTGTTTGCCCGCGAAAAGTTTTATTACCTGTCAATGATGGACGCTTAATCGCCGTCAATGCCGATAATGGTGAACCTTGTAGCGATTTTGCAGACAATGGCACGATTGATTTGAAGAAAAAAATGCCTTACGCCTATCCGGGTGGATATAACCCAACCTCTCCTGCTGTCGTTACCGCTTCTACCATTATTATTGGTGGTTCAGTAACCGATAACTTCTCAACCAAAGAACCATCGGGCGTGATTCGTGGTTACGATGTTAATAGCGGAGAACTCAAATGGGTATTTGATACTGGCGCACAAGATCCGAATGCAATGCCCGGTGAAGATACAGAATTTGTTCATAATTCACCTAACGCTTGGGCGCCACTCGCCTATGATGCTGAAAGAGATATTATTTATATTCCAACAGGGGTTGGAACGCCTGATATCTGGGGTGGTAACCGCACGCCGTTAAAAGAGCGTTATGCTAACTCTGTCCTAGCCTTAAATGCCACCACTGGCGAACTCATTTGGCATTTTCAAACCACGCATCATGACTTGTGGGATATGGACGTTCCTTCACAGCCTTCTTTAGGTAGCTACGTTAATCACGAAGGACAATCGATTCCAGCCATTTATGTATTAACAAAAACAGGAAATCTCTTTATTCTCAACCGAGAAACTGGAGAACCACTCATTCCAATTGAAGAACGTCCCGTTCCACAAAAAGTGGCGAGAGGCCCACAAACCGAAGGGGAACATTATTCCCCTACCCAACCTTTCTCTGCACTTGATTTAGCGCCACCAGATAGACTATATGATAAAGATATGTGGGGTGCGACAATGTTTGACCAACTCATGTGTCGTATCATCTTTAAGCGTCTAAACTACGATGGCATTTATACCCCACCATCTGAAAATGGTACATTAGTCTTCCCGGGAAATTTAGGCGTCTTTGAATGGGGCGGAATGTCATTAAATAGCCAACGTCAGATTGCGTTAATGAACCCACTTGCGCTACCTTTTGTATCCAAATTGAAAAAGGAAAATCCTAATCGTAAAGAAGAAGTCAAAGGTGCTGGGACTGAACAAGGCTTTCAGCCAATGTATGGCACACCATATAGCGTAAAAATAGAGCCTTTCCTCTCTCCACTTGGACTACCTTGTAAACAACCCGGTTGGGGCTTTATTGCTGGTGTTGATATTAGTGACCATAGTATCGTTTGGAAAACACGCATTGGTACTATTCGCGACAGCTTACCGCATTTAATGCAATTACCTCCATTAAAAATTGGAGTTCCTGGATTAGGTGGTGTGATGTCAACGGCGGGTAACGTGATGTTTGTAGCGGCAACCCAAGACAACTATATCCGCGCTTTCAATGCTTCAAATGGCGAAAAAGTATGGGAAGCACGCTTACCAGCAGGCGGACAAGCTACTCCGATGACCTATGAGCATAATGGTAAACAATATGTCGTCATTATGGCAGGTGGTCATAGCTCATTTGGCACCAAATTAGGTGATTCTCTGATTGCTTATGCTTTAGAGTAATTCTCTACTTTTCTCTCTGATAGCATTATGGCTATCAGAGCCTTTTCATTATAAAAAAGAACATCGCTTAAGCGATGTTCTTTTTTAGGCTTTGGGTACATTTATTAAAAATGATCATTTTTTCTATTCAATTTTGGTATTGTAATTTAAGAATATAGCTAAATGTCTCTCACTCGCATACAGCGTTAGCTCGTTTGCTATACTGAGGTTGGCTATCTGTGGTTCGTCAGTTCATATGCAAGCTAACCCCATTCAGCTATAATCCAAACAATCATTTTTGATCATAAAACCCTTTTTTCCCCGCTCTTTAACAACCGAATAAAAAACAAATACTTGCAACAAGCAAAAAAACAAAAGGTCAACCAACAAAAAACCTTTAAAACCCTTGTGGCAAGTGCATCAAATCGAATAAAATTCGAGATTCCCCGCCGACTCATAGGCGGCTTAGAAACCAACCAATT
>NZ_LWHB01000073.1 GCF_001889065.1 Suttonella ornithocola
TCATCTCTTGGGTCACAGGAATGGTTTGTTCACCATCTGGGGTGCTCACTACTAAGCTGTCGCCGGCTTTGGTGTTGGCTGGAATGCTGATCTCTGCTGTGGCTTTACCGCTGTCTAGGTCAGTTGGTTGAGTGCATTATCTCCGCCGTCTTTGATGCTGACTTTCGGCGCACCGTCTTGGGTGGTGCTGTCGTTGTCTGCGCCATTCGGGGTTTTGTCGCCGTTGACGTCTCCCGGCACGCCGGTATCGACAATCACGTCGTCTTGCGCGCTGTTGGCCGCCGGCGTGTTACCGGTAGCCGTCGCAGTCACGCTCGCTTTGACAACGACCGTGCCGTCTTGGCTGCTCGGGATGTCTACGCTGGCTGTGATGCTGTGCGCGTTGGCTTCGTCTGCGGTCACGGTGTGCGTGCTGAGGGTGCCGTTAACATCAATGGTCACGGTGTCGCCTTCTTTGACATCGCCGTTCAGGCCAATAGTGACCGGTACGCTGACGCTATCTTGACCACCCACTTCTTTGGCATTTAGGTAGCCATCATCCGCCGAACCACCAAGTTCTACGCCTGTTACTGCAGCTGTGCTGTTACCTGTTTGGCTGGTCGAGGCGTCTTTATTATTACTATCACTGCCATTACTGCTAGCAACAGCTGCTATTGCACCAATTGAAGCCAATCCAGCTAATCCTGCAGCAAATGGAATGCTTGCCGCTGCTGGTAATGCTAACCAAAATGGAACAACAAATGATGAACCGCCTAATGCTTGTCCTTCAATCATTCCTGGTGTGAGGTTAGTAACATATTGCGCGACTTCGCCTGTGTCTGGCACGTAATAGTAATATTCGCCATTCTCAGCTAAGCCAATCAAACCTTGATCGTTATTACCATAGAAATCTTCAATAATGAGGTCGGGGTTTTGACCTTCTTCTTCAAATGAAACGTAGAGATCATTACCTTCGCGTTTGGTAACGATATGGTCAGGCGCAACACCAGTTGCATCATCATAGAACTCGTAGTTTACGTCTTTTTGCGCTTGGATAATTTCTGGTTGACCTGTATGTGTACGAACATTTAGTTCACCAAGAGTTTGATCTTTCCCGTGAAGTTTAACTGTAATATTTTTCATTGTGATACCTTTTTGTAATACTGTAATTTGATGTAATCAATAAGCAATTTATTGTGCGCAGTGAGGAACAACTCGACTCACTTGATGATTTTGCAGCTTGCTCATATTGAAAGAATTCTTTGCTTCATTTTCAGACAACTGCCGTATTGCCGTATTGCCTGTTGGTTGTGGCTGCACTTCGAAATAATAGGTTTCGCCCGGCTGCATGGTATATGCTGTACTTTCTCTAAATAAATCATTAGATTTTTTTCCGGTGATAACGTTACTGATATTTACGACACCTGGACAGCTTTGTGTATAGGTATAATTTCCTGGCTGTAAACTAATTAAATATCTGCCATTAATAGCTAAGTTAACACTAGTTTCTAAAGGAACATTTTCTTGAGGCCGGAAGATATAGATATTGCTAAGTTGATTCTCTGCTTGCTCTTTATCATTATCATTTTGATTTTTTAATTTAGCCCATTCTGCTGGTCCGACTTTTCGTACTTCTTGCCCAACGATATTCGTTGCAGGAACACAGGCTGCCAATAATAAGCAGGTCAACAATCCCAATATTTCTTTTTTTATTTTCATTTTTTCTTCCTTATTCCTTTAAATCGATAAATCTTTATATAATTAGCAGAAATGCATCCATATACTTAAAAGTTTATAAAAAACATCAGATTAAAGCCATTTTCAGAAAATTATTTTTTCCTGAAAGAATAAATCTCTGTTAACACTGATGTTTTGCAAAATTTCTATTTGTTCTTCTAGCGTTTTTGAACCGTTAATTTTTTCTTTCCAATTAGGGTAAAGTGGTTCATTTTTCAAATACCAATGCAAATGCTTACGCGCACACAATCCACTATGTGGCGCAGGATACAAAGCATGCAAAGCGGTAATATGTTCTATCATTGCCTGATATGGGTCAGACCGAGCAATAGATTCTTTTGAATTTAAAGCTCGACGAATCTCAGAAAATATCCATGGATTACCTTGCGCTGCTCGTCCAATCAATACACCATCGAAGCCATATTTTTTTATTAAGTTTTTTATTTGTTCTGCATTTGTTAAATCACCATTCGCCAAAACGGGAATATGAGATTTGGCTTTTAGCTCGCCTATTTCTTCAAACTTTGCTTGTCCTTGGAAACGTTGAGCGCGCGTTCTACCATGCACCGCAATCGCAGCGATACCACTATCCTCTGCAATTTTTCCAACGGTTTGAAGATTGATTTGCTCATCGTTAAAACCAATTCGCGTTTTTAAGGTAACAGGAATTTTGACGGCATTTACCGTTGTTTGTAGGATTTTCTCTACTTGTTTCAAATCCGCTAATAATGCAGAACTCGCGTTTTGTTTACCCACTTTTTTAGCCGGACATCCCATATTGATATCGATAACATCGGCGCCTTTGGCTTGCATAAGCTGCGCCGCCTCTGCCATCAGTCGTGCATCTCCACCAACCAACTGGACAATTTTAGGAAAATTTGGATTATCATCAAACTGTAAGCGCGTTTGGCTTTCTTCGGTCGATAAGAGTTCTGGTCGTGCGCTAACCATCTCTGCTACGGTATAATGACTGCCTAAACGCTGACAAATTCGGCGAAAAGGCAAGTCGCTAATCCCAGCCATTGGCGCTAGCGCAACAACAGGCTCTGTATAGGTAAATTTTCCAAGTTTAAGCATCATTATATGAGGAAAATAAAGTATTATACGCTTTTAATTTAAAATTCTAATAAACGATTGGTAAGTTCTTTATCAAATGTCATCTTAAAAAAAATGTATTCATTATGTTAGTAGAAATTCGACAAGAAATCCGCCCCACTTTACAACTGGCTTTGCCAATGATTTTGACTCAGCTATTGGGCTATGGACAACAAATTATTGATATTGTGATGGCAGGACGCCATAGCACGCTGACTTTAGCAGGCGTTTCTTTAGCCGGTCAGCTTTTTGTGCTGATTTATTTGGTGATGGTCGGCATTGGTATTGGCTTTTCTGCCCAGTTTTCTCGTCATCAAGGTGGCGATAATCGCTCAGATATTCGTCACGATTTTCAGCAAGGAATTTGGCTATTTATTGTTTTAGGGATTGTTACAACAATAGCCACTCTGCTCGCCGCTTATTTGCCTTATCTTTTTGGTAGTCAACCGGATATTGCTGATGAAAGTCGTCAATATTTACTCACATTAGCTTTTCCTGCGGGGATTTTTGTTTTTGCTGGTCTAGCACGCTACTTCTTAGAGGGAATGGCAAGCCCCCGCCATAATAATTTAGTGATTGCGGCTTTATTACCCATCAATATTTTAGGAAATTATTTATTTCTTACTTATACAAATTTAGGCACGCAAGGAATGGCATTAGCAACGGGCATTTGCTACTTGCTCTACGGCGCAGGCTTATTTTATTTAATTTATAAAGACAAGCGCTGGCGTGGTTATCGACTTTTCCATAAACTTCAGCCTGCAAAGTTCGATAGTCTTGTGCGTTTATTTTTAATGGGTCTGCCCATTGGGTTAACCATTTTAATGGAAGCCGGAACTTTCTCTTTTATTGGCATTATGGCAAGCCGAGAAAGCGCCGTTATTACGGGCGCAAACCAAATCGCAGTGAATTATATTGGTATTATGTTTATGGTACCGCTTGGTATTGCTTCTGCGCTGACGATTCGCTGCGCGAACGCTCTTGGTCGTAATGATTGGCATGCCATTGCGATACGTGCAAGCACAGGCATTGGCTTGAGTGCGGTATTCATGCTGGTTTCTAGTATTGTAATTTTTATTGCGAGACGACAAATTGCCGATATTTATACAAATGATACCGCAATTATTTTGGCAGCCTCGCAGCTTCTATTAGTTGTGGCTTTTTTAGAAGTCGTGGATGGTGTTCAAATTGCTGCCAGTGGCGTATTACGGGGTTTAGCGGATACGCGAGTTGCCTTGGCTTATGCGGTAATTGGTTACTGGGTCATCGGTGTACCGATTGGGTGCATTCTTGCCTATCCCATGGGAATGGGCATTATGGGTTTATGGATAGGATGTGTTATTGGCTTAACGCTATTTGCCTTACTTGCATTGTATCGCGTAACCATTCAAATTCGTCATCATATAGGAAAGGTTCATGGCTGAAATCATTTTAATTGCGGCAAAAACGCGTAATCACGTGATTGGAAAAGCGGGAGAAATGCCCTGGCATTTACCCGCAGACCTCAAGCATTTTAAAGCGATAACCACAGGCTATCCGATTATTATGGGAAGAAAAACGTATGATACTTTGGGCAAAGCCCTACCCGATAGGGAAAATCATGTCATTAGCCGTCAAATCACCCAATATCCAGATGCTTATGCACACACTTCTTTACAAGCCGCGATTGACGCCTGTCAAAACGCAGAAAAAGTTTTCGTTATTGGTGGCGGACAGATTTATCAAGAAGCCATGCCAATGGTAGATAAATTGCTCTTAACCGAAATTGATACTGAACTGGAAGGAGATACGTTTTTTCCAGACATCAATCCAAAAGTATGGGAAGAAAGTCATCGAGAAGTGTTACCAGCTGATGAAAAGAATGCCTATGATTTAGCATTTGTTTACTACTATCGAAAATAGTTACTAAAGAATAAAACTACTCCTGCAATATTACACTTGAAATATAGTTACTCGCGTAATTATAATATCTGCCCTTTTTAATATTAGAACGGGGCAGTTTATGAAAATCCCGACTCAGGCTTTTGTTGACGCGTTAGAAAATGTCCGTAAACATTTGCCAGAAATGGATACGCGTCCACAAACCTTAATCAATATGCGCATGCTCAGAAGAGTGAGCGCTAACTCTAGCCAATATTTCAATCGAATTCTGTCAGAATTCAATTTAAATGACACTATGTTTTATGCGCTTATCATGCTGTATCGCTGTGATGGCGAACACATGCAGCCGTCTACATTGAGCGAAATTCTAGATCTTACCCGCACCAGTGCTACCCGCTTAGCTGATGATTTGGTCTCCCGTGGCTGGGTTAATCGACAAGGTTCAACCAAAGATAGACGCAGTATTTTATTAAAGCTTAGTCCCAGTGGAATGAAGCTAGTTGAAACCCTCACGCCTAAATTGGCACAAGCACGTCTTTCGCTGTGGGAAGATTTTTCTGATGGAGAAATTCAGCAATTTCAATTTTTAATGAAGAAATTGTTACAACGATTAGAGCAGGAAAATCTATCATGAGTGCAGAATTTCCTATGCATCGAGGACTTCGCCGACGTACGCGTAATCTCTTATTGCTAACACTTATTTTTCTTTTGATTGGTGGGGCGATTGCTTATTTATATTTCACTCAGTGGCAATATCATGTTGATACTGAAGATGCGTATGTGCATGGCGACCTTATACAAATTACGGCACAAATTAACGGACAAGTGCAAACCGTTTCTGTTGAAAATACTGATAGCGTACAAGCTGGAGATTTATTAGTTTCTTTAGACCTCACAGATGCGCAATTAGCCCTTGAAGTCGCGAAAACACATTTAAGCCACGCAGTTCGTCAATATCGCATTCGACAAGCCGATATCGCGCAAACCGATGCTGCTTTGGCGCAAACGCGTGCCAATATTGGCGAAGTCGAAGCACAAGTCAATGCGGCAAATGTTCGCTTAAAAAGTGCGCAAAACGATTACGCCCGCCGTCGCAAACTCGCTAATAGCCAAGCCATTTCCGCAGAAGAAGTCAGCCATGCTAAAGAGGCCGTTACCGCCGCTCAAGCCCAATTAGCGACTGCTCAAGCACAATTAAATGCTGCCCGCGCACGGATTGCGACTGCTGAGGCACAAAAACGCGTTGCACAAGCTGCTTTAGGTTCTCAGCCACTAAAAGCACAACCCGATGTTCAAGCGGCTATCAGCGAAATCCGACAAGCTTGGCTAAAAATGCAAAGAACAGAAATCCGCGCACCACTCGCAGGCGAAATTGCGCGTCGCAATGTTCAACCTGGTCAACAAATTGCTGCTGGCACACCTTTAATGGCAGTAGTTCCTTTAAACCGCTTATGGGTTGAGGCAAATTTCAAAGAAAGCCAATTAAAAACCGTGCATCCTGGACAAAAAGTCAAACTCACTTCCGATTTATACGGCGATGAGGTCGTTTTTAATGGCATTGTTGAAGGCATCTCCGCAGGAACAGGGAGTGCATTTTCTGTCTTACCCGCTCAAAATGCGACGGGTAATTGGATAAAAGTCGTTCAACGGGTTCCTGTTCGCATTGCACTTAACGCGGATGAAGTTGCACAACACCCCTTACGTATCGGGCTTTCAATGAAAGCAGAAATTGATACACGCGACCATAGTGATACCCCTTTGCCACAACGCCCCATTCAAGCCTTACCTAGCACAATGGGCGATACCCTTTCTGGCGCACAAGAGATAATTGATGAGCTCCTTAAATAACAACGCCACTCAGAAAACCCATATTGCCGCACCCAAACCGCTTTCCGGTTGGTCACTGGCTTTAGCGACCATTGCCTTGTCTTTATCCGTCTTTATGATGGTATTAGATTCAACTATTGCCAATGTCGCCTTACCAACCATTGCCGGAGATTTAGGCGCGGCAACCTCGCAAGGAACATGGGTCATTACCATGTTTGCCGTTAGCAACGCGATTTCTATTCCCTTAACAGGATTTTTAGCAAAACGCTTTGGACAAGTTCGCGTTTTCCTCGTTTCTGGGATTTTATTTGTCATCTGCTCATGGCTGTGTGGCATTGCGCATAACCTTATTGAGTTAGTTATCTTTCGTATTTGCCAAGGTGCAGTGGCTGGTCCGATGATTCCACTTGCGCAAAGTTTGCTGCTACAATGCTATCCCCCACAAAAACGGGCAATGGCACTTGGGCTTTTTTCAATGGTTATCGTTACTGCCCCTATCTTTGGACCTTTATTAGGTGGCTATATCTGCGATAACTATCACTGGGGATGGATTTTCTTCATCAATATCCCTATTGGTATCTTTGCACTGCTCATTGCTTGGCAACAACTTCGAGATCGCGAAAGTCCTACTGCCAAAGACAAAGTAGATTATATTGGACTCGCATTACTTGTCGCAGGTGTCGGTTGCCTACAGCTGATGCTTGATCGCGGAAAAGAGCTCGATTGGTTTAGCTCACCAGAAATTCTTTTGCTTAGCGCCATTAGCATCGTATCCCTTAGCTATCTCATCATTTGGGAATGGGATCATGAAAACCCTATCGTTAATCTTCGCCTTTTCCTAGATCGTAACTTTGCTATCGGCACCTTAGTGATTAGCGCTGCTTTTATGGTGTATATGGGCGCAATCGTTTTACTCCCTCTCGTCTTACAGCAAACACTTGGCTATACCGCTATTTGGGCAGGACTCGCCTCTTCACCCATTGGCGTATTTCCTGTTTTACTCACGCCGATTATTGGAAAATATGGTAACCGTCTTGATATGCGTATTTTGGTTACTTTGAGCTTTATCGTCTATTGCAGTACCTTTATTTGGAGAAGTGATTTTACTGCTCAAATGAGCTATTGGGATGTCTTTTGGCCACAATTCGTTCAAGGAATCGGAACCGCAATGTTCTTTATGCCACTCACAGCTATTACCCTTTCTCGGATATCACCAACGCAATTAGCTGCGGCAGCAGGATTATCCAACTTTGTTCGCACTCTAGCCGGCGGTATTGGGACTTCTATCATTACTACCATGTGGGATAGACACACTGGCTTACATCATCAATTTCTTACCGAAGCCATTACCCCTTATAACGATAATGCACAACAGTGGTTAGCAACCGTTAAAGCGGTCGGCTTAAATCAAGAACAAGCTTATACCTTACTTAACCGAACCATTAGCCAACAATCCAGCATCATCGGTTCCAATGAAGTGTTCTATATTTCTGGACTGGTTTTCCTCTTACTATTGGGACTAGTATGGTTAGCCAAACCACCTTTTGGACATCGCTAATCA
Organism: Suttonella ornithocola; assembly: GCF_001889065.1. Taxonomy (GTDB): domain Bacteria; phylum Pseudomonadota; class Gammaproteobacteria; order Cardiobacteriales; family Cardiobacteriaceae; genus Suttonella_A; species Suttonella_A ornithocola. The sequence continues at coordinate 8,081 of NZ_LWHB01000073.1, forward strand.
CTTGGTTTCTTTGGCGCCGGTTGCTAAAGAAACCATGGCTTATATAAAAAGCTCCCGCAATAGGCATTTTTTAGGAATTTCGCTATAAAACCAATTTTCCGGTAAATACCCGTTCAGCAGCACCTGACATCTTTAATGGATACCCTTCGCCTTTCCATTGAATTTGCAAACGACCGCCAGGTAACGCAACAAATACTCGCTCATTTAATATCCCCCGAGCAATTCCTACAGCCACCGCCCCACAAGCTCCCGTTCCGCAAGCCTGAGTTTCCCCAACTCCACGTTCAAATACGCGTAAACGAATCTCATTTCTGGAAACGACTTCCATAAATCCCACATTTACTCGATCTGGGAATAAAACATTTTGTTGCAACGCCCGACCGACTTCCTCAACCGGCGCATCTACAACATTCTCTACCTGACAAACCGCATGTGGATTACCCATCGAAACAATCCCAAAAGCATATTCCTGTTCCGCTACTGTAATAAGCTGTTGTAATGCCGAAGTTTGTTGAGAAGTAAAAAAACTAAAATCTGGAACCCCCATATCCACAGAAAATTGCTCAATACCTTCCGCTAGCCCCTGATAATCAATCTCTATCAATCCGCGCTTAACTGCTACCTTAACCGGACGGGAAAAATCAAATAATTGATAATCTCGCAGATACTTCCCAAAGCATCTTGCACCATTTCCACAATGCTCAACTTCACTGCCATCAGCATTAAAAATTCGGTAAGTAAAATCGGCTTCTCGTGTTGCCGGTTCAATAATCAATAATTGGTCAAAACCAATTCCGGTATGACGTTTTGCCAACGCAGCAATCTGTTCTCTTGACCAATCAAACGCCGTATCTCGACAATCTAAAACGATAAAATCGTTTCCCAAACCATGCATTTTGTCAAAGCAAATCGGTTGCATATACCATCCTTAAAAAGTTTATTGTAGCGAGCGATAATCAAGAATGCACTTAGGTTCTTAACAGAAAAAGTTAAAAAATATAGCCAACTTCCCAAAAAATGCATACAACATTAACTCAATATCCAATTTGAAAACAGCATCCTATCTCCAAGCACGGCATACATTTTTTGGAGCCCTGCTATAGATGAATGATAAGCCACTTTGAATACATTCAGCTTGACTAAGCCATTATGCTAAACTGATTTAATCATCCATTCCGATATAAAAGGAGTATCTATGCAAAAATCGCTTGCTTACTTAGTTTTAACCACTGCCCTAATAACTACCTGCGGAATTAGCAATGCAAAAGGACCTAAAGTTCCTTATGATCATCCTGGAATGACTGAAAATGATCAAGCGCATGAAGCAGAAGTAAACTGGGTTTCCGTTGACGATATCAAGAAAAGCTTAGAAGGCAAAGCACCAACCAAAGTTGGGCTAGACATTGATGATACTGCACTGGTTTCTAGTCAATGTTTCTATTACGGTAAAAACAAATGGTCGCCTGATAGCCATGATTATTTGCACAATCAGGATTTTTGGGATTATGTTGCTGATGACTGCGATTTAAGCTCGATTCCAAAAGAATCCACCAAAAAACTCATCGAAATGCATCAAAATCGTGGCGATCAAATTATCTTTATTACAGGTCGTACTCCAAGTCGTAACTACGATGGTAAATCCTTAGATGGCTTAGGCAAAATACTAGAAAAAACTTTTAACATTAAAAATATGCAGCCAGTTATCTATACACGCGATATCGTAAAAGAGCCTTTCAAATACGATAAATCGCCTTATATCAAACAAGAAGGCATTACCATTTTTTATGGCGATAGTGATAGCGATATTCATGCGGCTCGTGAAGTTGGCGCTCGGGGCATTCGCGTGATTCGCCCAGCAGTTAGCACCAATAAACCCTTGCCTTTAAACGGTGGCTATGGCGAAGAAGTCGTACGCGATTCATGGTATTAAATACTTTTTTCGCGCATAAAAAAGACCCGCTAAAGAGCGGGTCAAAAGGGAAGAGACTAAACTATTTCTTAGAAACCAATCCAAAAATTACTAAGATAATAATAGCACCAATCACAGAAGCAACAAAGCCAACGGGTTCACCTTGTTGATACCATCCTAAAGAAGATCCTAAAAAGCCTGCCACAAACGAACCTGCAATACCTAACCCAGCCGTTAAAAAACAGCCCATTTTATCATCACCGGGTTTTATCGCGCGCGCTACTAAGCCAGCCAAAAAACCGATTACCAACATCCCGATAATACCTGTTCCCATACTTCATCCTTTACTTAAGATTAAAACTACATTCATCTTAACGAATAAATTTTAAGAGAATATGAGGATAATATTACTACTTTCTCATCAAGATATAGGCAATCTTAGCTTTATCAACAATTACAGCCAATTTTTTCGTCGAAATATAAACAATAAGAAACCGACAATCAATCCCATTACCCCTAGTAAAATAAAATAGCCATATTTTGTATGTAACTCTGGCATATTATCGAAGTTCATGCCATAAATCCCTGTCAGTAGCGTCAACGGCATAAAAATGATAGTAATCACTGTTAACAACCGCATTTGTAAATTTAGCTGATTGGATTGCAAATTAAGATAAGTATCGGTCAGCGATTGAATCATTTCACGTCCATAATCCATTCTGTCACGCATTTGCAAAGTGGTATCTACCAAATCTCGCAAATACGTTTTCGTATGTTGATTGATAAAAGGATTATTCCAGCGCATTAACTGCGTTAGCGTGTCATTCATACGGCGAACCGTACTTAAAATACGAATACTATCTTGTTTGAGCTTATGAACCTTATTCAGCGTCAGATTGGAATTACTAGAAAACAGCTTTCTATCATTCTTTTCAATCTTGCTCAATAAAGCATCAATCGCGCCATAATAACGCTCAACCACACAATCTAATAACGCATAAGCCAAAAAACCTGAATTTAAATCTGCGCTTTCTCTATCTTCTGGGTCAAAGCCTTCACTCACGGGAGAAAGATGCGTATTGTGGCGCGGTTCAAACGTTAATAACAAATTCGGCAACACAATCATAAATAGCTGATCATAACCTAAAGTATTATTGCGGTAATGGAACGTCCTCGCCACAATAAATAAATATCCTTTATAAATTTCCGCTTTGGTTTGCTGACTGCTATTGGTCATATCCTCAATTACCAACTCATGAATGTCATAGGGAGAGAGAATTTTCTCTAATGTTTGCGCATCATTGATCCCAGAAAAGTGAAACCATGTTAAAGGCATATCTAGTGTATGCGGGTGTTTTCCATGAACAGCAAAAAATTCTTCCAATGTTAAAGCAGTTTCTACTTGTTCATGAAGGCTAAAATCTGTTCGAGTAATGGTTACTGGCGCATGAGAAGAAATTTTTTTTGCCATATTGTTGGGCAGTTGTAAAAGGACGCATATTGTAGCGTATTGCGAGGTATCCAGAAAACGGTATCATGCGAGTTTAATAACAAGAGGATTTTCAAATGAATGATATATTCTTAAAAGTATTACGCGGTGAAAAAGTTGACCGCACCCCTGTATGGATGATGCGCCAAGCAGGGCGATACCTGCCTGAATACCGCCAAACGCGCGCGCAAGCAGGTGATTTCATGGATTTATGCCGTAATACAGAACTTGCTTGCGAAGTTACCCTTCAACCGCTACGACGCTATCCTTTAGATGCCGCCATACTATTCTCGGATATCCTGACCATCCCAGATGCCATGGGGCTTGGACTTCGCTTTGTCAAAGGCGAAGGACCACAATTTGCACGCACCATTTGCACCTTAGCAGAAGCCGAAGCTCTCCCCCTTCCGCCAGAAGGCTCTCTCGATTACGTTTATAACGCCGTACGTCTTATCCGCCAAGAACTTAACAATGCCGTTCCGCTCATTGGCTTTGCTGGCAGCCCGTGGACACTCGCCACTTATATGATAGAAGGTAAAGGTAGCCGAGACCATGCACGCGCCAAAGCTTTAGCCTTTTCCGAGCCTGAAACCATTCATATTCTATTAAATAAACTTGCCACCGCTGTTAGCCAATACTTACAACGCCAAATTCAAGCGGGTACACAAGCCATTATGCTCTTTGACTCTTGGGGGGGCGCTTTACCTTACTGGGCATACGAAGAATTTTCCTTACAATACATGCGCCACATATTAAGCGAACTACCAAAAAAAATTCCCACTATCCTCTTCACCAAAGGTGGCGGACAATGGCTTGCACAAATGAAAAACAGCGGTGCTAATGCCATTGGACTAGACTGGACGACCTCACTTGCCCATGCACGAAGCATCCTAGGCGAAAACATCGCGCTACAGGGTAATCTTGACCCCGCGATATTACTCTCTAATCCCCAAACCATTCGAGAAGCCGTTGCGCGCACCCTAGCCGATTATGGAAAAGGCGACCGCCATATCTTTAATCTTGGACATGGCATCACACCAGACGTTCCGCCAGAAAATGCTAAAGCCATGATTGAGGCTGTTCATGAACTAAGCCCTGCTTATCACTAAACAAGCGTTTATCCTCAAATCCTCTAAAAAACGATAAAAATTCAGGAAATATAGTGCAATCATCTAAAACCCAACCCAATCCAAAGCAGATAAAAGAATAAAGTATCAATACAATCCATCCGCCATTCTTTGCGTATTTGCTTAATCCAAGCCCACATCTTTTCAATGGGATTTAAGTCTGGACTATAAGGGGGTAACCAAACTATTTCATGCCCATGCTCTTCAATGATTGCTTGAATATCACTGCGTTTATGAAAAGCGGCATTGTCCATGACAATTACACTGTTTTTAGGTAACTCAGGTAACAGTGCTTCTCTCACCCAATGAGAGAAAATATCGCTGTTAATAGAACCATCATATAAGCGTAAGGCAAACAATTCTCCATTGATAATGGCTCCAATCGCATTGCTCTGGTTCTTA
>NZ_LWHB01000074.1 GCF_001889065.1 Suttonella ornithocola
TCGGCGAACAAAGGATAAACGGCTATCCGCAGCCACTAATAAAGAAGCAGTTAATGTTTCACCATTGTCTAAAGTTACACTGGCTTTTTGATGATTACTGGTTGCTGAAACCACTTTATGTCCCAATAACCAACGAATATTATTTTGCGTTTGGGCCGCATCGTAAGCCGCTTTTCGGATGAGATGATTAGAAACCAAATAGCCTAGCGTATCAATCGGACGTCGTTTGCTATCTGTTGGCGGCAAGGCAAAATGGAGCTGATAATCCGATTGCCCATTCACGACTTTTGCCTCGCGCAAAGGATAGATTTCTTCCGCTGGAAAGCGCTGCCAAATATCTAAATCTTCTAATATTTGCTTGGATGGATGAGTGAGCGCAATTTCTCGTCCATCAAAAGGCGGTGAAGCCAGTTCTTCATTGGTATGCGGATCAATAATGGTGATAGATAATTCACTATCGGCAAGGGAACAGCATAAACTTAATCCGCTTGGCCCAGCGCCTACAATAATAATATCACTATGCATAGCTTCATCCTATCCTAAAAAATATCTCTAAAATTTTAGCATAATTACGCGATAAACTTTTGTTCTTTCACTTACACAAGAGAGTGATACGAATTTAATTGATTTGATAATCATTGTCTTAAAAACGGTTTATTTTCTAGTAAAGCGTCTACTGATGATTTACTTTGGAAGATAAATGTTTTCTGTTGAACAAAGTTTTTCTAGCTGTTCAAAATAACACGCTAATTTATCAGAAGAGATTTTGTTGTTATAAGCAATAAACGGCGGATTAAGCGTGGTTTCACGTCTACCATATTGCAAGACTGTATTTCCTAAATAACGTAATCCCCCACCAACTTCTGATAATAAAATATCACCCGCTGCGGTATCCCATTCGCTGGTAGCAGAAGCAAGTTTAAAATAAATATCGGCTTTTCCTTCAGCTATCCAGCAAAACTTCAATGCACTTGCACAACTAACCTGTCGATAATTGCCTAATGTTTGGGATAAATAATGCTGTAATCGTTTACCTATTTTTGGTTTAGCGGTAATTAGTATAGGCTCTGCGGTTTCATTTTGCGCATTCAAAGCCTTAATTGACTGATTAGGCGTATAACGATATGCACCTTGCCCTTTTATCGCAAACCAATATTGATGCGTTAAAGGCGCATAAATTAAGCCAAGTGTTGGACGGTGGTTTTCAATCCGAGCAATAGCAATACAAAATTCTCCTGTTCGATTGATAAATTCTTTTGTTCCATCAATCGGATCAATTAACCAATAATCTCGGTGATGCGCAAATTGTGCAGCCTTTGCTGATTCTTCGCTAACGACAGGAATAGATAAAATTTGTGGTAAGCCTTCCATTAAAATTTTATGCACTGCCAAATCTGCTTGCGTGAGTGGCGTACTATCAGCTTTTTTAATAGTTTTTAATCGTTCATCATTACCATAAAAATACAAAATCGCCGCACTTGCTTGTTCACAAAGTGCGGCGATTTTCTCTATACAGTGCCGAGTATCAGGCAACAGCATAATGGATTAAGCTTGCTTAGCTGCAGCTTTTTTAGTATCCAATTTTTCTTTAATACGAGCAGCTTTACCTTCCAAGCCACGTAAGTAGTAAAGTTTTGCGCGACGAACGTCACCACGACGTTTGACGACAACAGATTCAATACGAGGGCTGTGTGTTTGGAATACACGCTCAACGCCTTCACCATGTGAGATTTTACGCACAGTGAAAGATGAACCAATACCGCGATTTTTCTTAGCAATGCATACGCCTTCAAAAGCCTGTACACGCTCGCGGTTACCTTCGCGAATTTTTACATTCACAACGAGAGTATCTCCCGGATTGAATATCGGAAGATCGGTTTTAAATTGTTCTTGTTCAAGGGTGTCAATGATATTGCTCATGACGGCTCTCCGGAGATTAATTTTCAGCTAAAAATTCATTTAATAACGCTTGCTGCTCAGCACTGATATTAAGTTTCATAAAAATATCGGGACGTTGCAGAAACGTCCTACCTAGTGCTTGCTTAAGCCGCCAGCGCGCTATACGGGCGTGATCGCCACTAAGTAAGATTTCAGGGGCGCGGATTGTATCAATTTTTTCGGGTCTTGTATAGTGGGGATGATCTAAAAGTTGATCATGAAAAGAATCTTCAATTGCAGACGCTTCATCACCTAAAACACTTGGTACCAAACGACAAACCGCATCTGCAACAATTGCAGCTGCCATTTCACCGCCAGATAAGACAAAATCCCCTATGGAAATTTCTAAATCTATATATTTATCAATAAATCGTTGATCCATTCCTTCATAACGCCCGCACCACAACGCAAGATGTGGTTTTCTTGCTAATTGTGCAGCAATATTATGATGAAAGGTTTCCCCTTGTGGACTTAAGTAAATATGAAAAGGTCTTTCAATTTGCTGATTAAGCTTTTCTGCTGTTCGCGCCAAAGGTTGGTATTGCATCACCATTCCAGGCCCACCGCCAAAAGGACGGTCATCAACACGCCCATGGCGGTCTTCACTTTCCTCTCTTGGGCTATGATAAGTAAATTGTAGTATCTGTTTTTCAATTGCTCGCCCAACTACTCCTTGCGAAAACCAGTGTTGAATTAACGCTGGAAATATGGTGATAAAGTCGATTTTCATTCGTTAGAAATATCAGACCATTTAGGATCCCAATCGACGTAGAGAGTACCAGTTTCGGGATCATATTCATCAATATAAGTGCCGATTGCATAAGGGATAAGGTGTTCTTGAGTATCACTTTTAACGATTAACACATCATTAGCACCTGTTTCGAGAATTTCTTTAATTTCACCTAGAAAGGTATCTTCCCGATTCATCACTTTAAGCCCTAATAAATCTGCCCAATAAATTTCTCCCTCAGGCAAATCCGGCATTTCACTACGTAACACATAAAGGCTTGTTCCCATCAATGCCATTGCTGCATCACGATCGTTAATGTCTTCAAACTGAGCAATTAAGCTTTTGTTTTGCTTTTGCCCATTTTTGAGAACGAGAGAAAAAGTAGGCTGATGGGTATTTTTCGCAAGAAATTTTTTATAGCGTAAAATGGCTTCACGGGGTCGGCAATCTGAGTGAATTTTCACCCAACCGCGAACCCCGTGAACGCCAACGATACGCCCTAAATAGACTTGCGCATCGTTGCTTTTCATACTTAGCCGTTTTGTTTAGCTTTATATTGCTTCATTAGGCTTTTAACACGGTCACTCACTTGACCACCTTTAGAAACCCAGTATTCAATACGCTCAATATTTAGGCGAAGCTCTTCTTCTTGACCGCGAGCAATTGGGTTAAAAAAGCCAAGACGCTCAATGAAACGTCCATCACGAGCATTGCGACTGTCAGTTGCAACTACATGGTAGAACGGACGCTTTTTAGAGCCGCCACGAGATAGTCGGATTGCTAACATTTGATTTTCCTTTAATTGGAAGTGAATAAAAAAGAGCGGGCATTATACTGGTTTTTGAATAAATGTCATATTTTTATTTATCTTAGCGCTATTTTTACCCCAAAAATAAAGCGAGTGGTTAACCAACCACTCGCTTTTAGTCATTTAATCACAGATAATAAAATTATTTTAACTGTGATTTAGTGAATACACGATCAATTTTAGCTGCGTTTTGTTGCGCAAGTGCTAAAGCTTGTTGTGAAGTTTGGTTAGCTTGAACAGCAGCTGCACGAGCTTCTTCCACAGAAGCACGAAGGCTAGCTAAGTCGCTATTGTCAGCAGTTTTGCTTGCACAACCAGCAAATAAAATAGTTGCAGCACCTAATGCAGCAATTTTAACGATAGTTTTCATGAGAACTCCTTCAATTGATTAATTGTCATAAAGACGTCAATACTATACACAAAATTACTTTTTAATGACAATTTTTTTCGCATAAACTTTCTTTAACTTTTAAATGAACTAATCCATCCACTTTTCCGCCCAATTTAGCGACTTCTCTAACCATAGTAGAAGAGATAAAAGACAGATTTTCAGACGGCGTTAAAAAAATGGTTTCAATCTCTGACGAGAGATGCCTATTCATAGCAGCCAATTGAAATTCATACTCAAAATCAGAAACAGCTCTTAAGCCTCGAATAATCATTTTTGCCTGATATTGATGACATAAATCTATAAGAAGTCCATCATAAGCAATAACTTCTACCTCACAAGAAAGGTTTAGAGAAGGTAACACAGCTTGAACGAGCTTTACGCGTTCTTCAAAGCTAAAAAGTGGCGTTTTATGATGACCAACAGCCACAGCAATATATAATTTGTCGCAAAGTTTACTGCTACGTTCAATAATATCTTGATGTCCAATCGTGATTGGGTCAAATGTACCAGGATAAAGCGCAATATGAGAATTTTTAGTCATGAGCGTACCCAATCAGTCCATAGTGAACTTGTCCTGCTTTTGCTTGTTTTATCCAGTCAAATCCTTGCGCTAAAACATAAGCTGATAAAGGTTGATGACTTTCAATATAAATTTTTCCATGCGGTTTCAACCATGCAGAGTTTGTAAACTTCTCAATACATTGTTGATGTAGATTTTGGTCAAATGGTGGATCAAGCAAAATAAGGTCATAAGCCGTTTGCGGTACAAGAGAAAGCGTATCTGTTTGCATCACTCGAGTATGAATTTCCTTCCATGTTTGTAGGATATCGCGTAAGCCTGATACATTTTCACTATTTTTTTCGCAAAACAATACACTAGCCGCTCCTCTTGATAAGGCTTCTAGCCCCAATGCGCCACTGCCAGCAAAAGCATCTAAAACATACGCGCCCGCTATTTCAAATTGCAACCAGTTATAAAGTGTTTCTCGCACACGGTTTGGACTTGGTCGCAATCCTGCCCTATCTGCAACAGGGATTTTTCTGCCTCTATGCTTTCCAGCGATAATACGAATTTGATGCGGTTTAACTGTTTTCATGATAAGGCTTTTAATTGTTGATAAGCCGATAAAATTGCGGCTTCTGTGGTTTCCCAATCAATACAACCATCTGTAATAGAAACGCCATATTTCAGCTGTGATAAATCAGCAGATAATGACTGATTACCAGCATGTAAATGGCTTTCTAGCATTAAGCCAACGATAGACTGATTGCCTTCTGCAATTTGGTGAATAACATCTTTCATCACCAGTGGCTGACGCTGTGGGTCTTTATTCGAATTTGCATGCGAGCAATCAATAATTAAATTAGCAGGCAGCCCTTTTTTAGCCAATACTTCTTCACAAATGGCAACATTTACGCTGTCATAATTTGGACCGTGGTTACCGCCTCTTAATACGACATGACCATAGCGGTTACCTAAACTACGCGTAATTGCCGTCACGCCATTAACATCAATACCTAAAAAGCTATGCGGACGTGAGGCAGATTCAATCGCATTGATAGCAACATATAAAGAACCATCTGTACTGTTTTTAAAGCCAATTGGCGTAGATAATCCACTAGACATTTCTCTATGGGTTTGGCTTTCTGCGGTTCGCGCGCCAATTGCTGTCCAGCTAATTAAATCTCCAATATATTGGGGCGTAATTGGGTCAAGCGCTTCTGTTCCTGCTGGTAGTCCTAAATCGTTGATATCAATTAACAGCTGTCTTGCAATATGCAAGCCTTTTTCGATATGAAAAGTATCATCTAAATCTGGATCATTAATTAAACCTTTCCAGCCAACTGTGGTTCTTGGTTTTTCAAAATACACACGCATAATGATTAAGAAAACATCCGATACTTTATCGGCTAACGCTTTGAGTCGCTTGGCATACTCCATTGCAGCAGAAACATCATGAATAGAGCAAGGACCAACCACAATCATTTTTCGAGAATCTTTATGATCTAAAATATCTCGAATGGCTGAACGCCCCGCTAAAACCGTTTGCTTTGCTGCTTCTGTTAATGGGTGAGCGCTTGCTAACGCCTGTGGGGAAAGAAGAGGATGTTGTTCGCTGACACGCAAGTTATGTAAATCTTTATCCATTTTATTCTCTAAAAAGCATTGATTATATCGCTGACCTAAAGAAGATGTCATTTTCTAACGTTAGTTTTCTGCACAATGGTAATCAATCGAATCTTTCTAGGCAAACAAAAGCCGTCAAAAGACGGCTTCAGTAAAAGAAAAATGAAAATTAGCCAAGTGTTGCTAATGCATCATTTAATGTTTGACTTGGGCGCATTGCCTCGCTTGCTTTAGCTTTATCAGGCTGATAGTAACCGCCAATATCAACCGGCTCACCCTGCACACCATTAAGCTCTTCAACAATTTTTGCTTCATTATCGGCTAATGCTTTTGCCAAAGGCGCAAAACGGCTTTGCAAATCCGTATCTTCACTTTGCCCTGCCAATGCTTGCGCCCAATAAAGTGCAAGATAGAAGTGGCTACCGCGATTATCTAACTCACGAACTTTACGAGAAGGCGATTTGCCATTCATCAATAGGGTTTCTATCGCTTTATCTAAAGTATCCGCTAAAACTTGAGCTTTTTGATTACCTGTCGTTTGCGCAAGATGCTCAAAAGAAACCGCTAATGCTAAAAATTCACCCAAAGAATCCCAACGCAAATGATTTTCGGCAAGGAATTGCTGAACGTGTTTTGGTGCAGAACCGCCCGCACCAGTTTCAAACAAGCCACCGCCATTCATTAATGGAACGATAGAAAGCATTTTAGCGCTGGTACCTAATTCTAAGATTGGGAACAAGTCAGTTAAATAGTCACGCAAAACGTTACCTGTTACGGAAATGGTATCTTTACCAGCTTTTACTCGCTCAAGCGTGTAACGAGTCGCTGCTTCAGGCGATAAAATTTGGATATCTAGTCCAGTCGTATCCAATTGCGCCAAATCTGCTTTTACTTTTTTAATCAACTCACGGTCATGCGCACGATTTTCATCTAACCAAAAAACTGCTGGCGTATTCGATAAACGCGCACGATTAACCGCTAATTGAACCCAATCTTTAATTGGCGCATCTTTGGTTTGACACATCCGCCAAATATCCCCTGCTTCCACATTGTGTTGCATTAAAACATTGCCAGCTTCGTCCACAACACGCACTTCGCCATCACCAGCAATTTCAAACGTTTTATCATGCGAACCATATTCTTCGGCTTTTTGTGCCATTAAGCCAACATTCGGCACTGTTCCCATTGTCGTTGGATCAAAAGCGCCATATTCTTTACAAAAAGCGATTGTTTCTGCATAAACGCCACTGTAGCTAGCATCAGGAATAACGGCTTTTGTATCTTTCGCTTTTCCATCTGCACCCCACATCCGACCACTATTGCGAATCATTGCCGGCATAGAAGCATCAATAATCACATCACTTGGTACATGTAAGTTGGTGATACCTTTATCAGAATCCACCATTGCCAATCCAGGTCGCTCGGCATACGCTTGCTCAATGACTTTTTCTACCGCTTCCTTCACCTCCGCAGGAAGTTTATCCAAATTGCTCAATAAATTGCCAAAGCCATTATTAACATCAATACCTGCTTTTTGTAGTTCCTCTGAATATTGCGTAAAGACAGGCGCAAAATAGGTACGTACAGCATGTCCAAAAATAATTGGGTCTGACACTTTCATCATCGTTGCCTTCATGTGCAACGAGAATAAAATGTCTTGCGCTTTTGCATCGGCAATTTCTTTTTCTAAGAAAGCGACCAACGCTTTTTTGCTCATAAATGTACCGTCAATAACTTCCCCTTCTAAAAGCGAAAGCGTTTTTAAAGGTGTGGCTTTGCCAGATTTTGAAACAAACTCAATCGTTACTTTAGTCGCCTTTGGTACTGTCACAGACTTTTCATTATGGAAAAAATCCCCACTTTCCATGCTTGCCACATGCGATTTAGAATCTTTTTCCCAAGCACCCATACTATGCGGATATTTTTTCGCATAATTTTTAACCGCTTTTGGCGCTCGACGGTCTGAATTTCCTTCTCTTAAGACGGGATTAACTGCTGATCCTTTAATTTTATCGTAGCGACCTTTTATCTCTTTAGCGGTTTCATCTGTCGCATTATCTGGATAATCAGGCACAGCAAATCCATGTTTTTGTAACTCAGCAATCGCTGCCTTTAACTGTGGCATTGAGGCGCTAATATTCGGTAGCTTAATAATGTTAGCCTCTGGCTTTTTAACCAATTCACCCAATTCCGCTAAAGCATCTGGAATTTGCTGCTCTTCTTTCAAATAATCTGGAAAAGCCGCTAAAATTCTTCCTGCCAATGAAATATCACTTAACTGAAACTCAATATCTGCAGTTGCTGCAAACGCACGCACGATAGGCAATAAAGATTTAGTTGCAAGTGCGGGGGCTTCATCGGTATGTGTATAAACGATGGTGGCTTTAGTCATAATGTTTCCTTATCAAAGGTTACAAAGTTCTTATCATAACATAGCCAACCAACTATCCTGTGCGATAAACACGACTGATAAAGATTTTTATCTCTATAAAAAAATATTTTTTCAAGATATAATAAATCGCTTAAATAAGGAGAACCAAATGAAAACTGCACTTATGCTTATTGCTACCTTTTGCCTAATTAGCGCTTGTAGCGATGATAAACCCAAAGAATCCCCAAAAAACGATAATCCTCTTATCAAAATGCAGCAAGAAACCACCCAAAAAGCACAAGATGCGGTTAATAGTGCATTAGAAAAGCAGACTGAAGCGTTAGAAAACATTGATAAGTGAGTCTATTATTATGAGCCTTAGTCAAAATCCTTTACCCATTGATGTAATTAGCATTCAATCAGAAGTTGTTTATGGACACGTCGGCAATAATGCTGTTATTCCTGTTTTACAACATCATGGTTTTACAACCGCTACCATCCCAACCGTTTACTATTCAAATACCCCCTTATACCTAGTTTATACGGTGGGATTATTCCAGATGATTGGTTCAGCGGCTTTTTAAAAGCACTAACAGATAGAGATTTACTAAAAACTGCCAAACATATCATGTTGGGCTATCTTGGTAGTCCTTCACAAGCAGATATACTAGCGGATTGGCTCATCGAAGTCAGAAAAGACTATCCTCATATTACCATTCAAATTGATCCTGTTTTAGGTGATACTGGTGTTGGGCTTTACGTTGATAAACGCTTGGCAGAAAACTACCGCAACCGTTTACGCAAGCTCGCAACAGGAATGACACCTAACCATTTTGAGCTTGAGTACCTTGTTGGACATCAACTCACTACTTTAGAAGAAACCGTAGAAGCTGCTAAATCTCTTCTTTCGAAACAAACACAATGGATTATTGCTACCAGTGCTGCACCTGAAACTTGGCAAGAAGGCACCATGCAAATTGCTATCGTTACTCATGATAATATTGATATCCATACACATAAGCACCACCCTAGTAGCGCACAAGGTACTGGAGATACCTTTGCTGCGACACTCGCTGCTCATTTATTAAAAGGAGAAAGCCTAAAAGCAGCTACTCAAAAAGCTGCCGATGCTGTTGTTGCGGTTTTACAGAATACTTTAGAAGCAGATACTCGAGAAATTCAGCTGATTAAAACGCTATCAAAAAATTGCTAATCGCAACACAGAACGACTCCTGAAAATATATATAGCAGATTCAACTTTGAAGTGCAGCACTGCACATCTTACTTCTCAATCCTATTTTAGAAAATGTTGCACTTCAAGGTTGAATCTATAGCTAACTTCCCAAAAAATGTATACAACATTAACTCAATATCCACTTTGAAGACAGTCTCCTATCTACAAGTCCTGTATGCATTTTTTGGGATTTTAGTTATACTCTAAACGTAGAAGCCTATCATCAGACAGGCTTTTCGCTTTAACGCGTGGTGGTAACTTTATTCAAATTCGGCGGGTTATCAGTATCAATCCCCCGCGCTCGAGATAATTGCTCAGCCATATGATAAAACGTTTGAATTGTCGTTAATCCTTGTAACGCATTATGCCCTGCATCAACCAACGGCAAATCCCTTTCCGCAACGCTTTCATCAGCCGCCAATAACACTTTTGCGCCCATCGTTCTGAACTGTTGAGCCAATTCAATCAAACCCGCTTGCGTTTCATCTTTTGGCGCAAAAATCAGCGCAATTTGTTCTTCATTCATCAGCGCCATCGGTCCATGCTTAACTTCCGCACCAGAGAAAGCTTCACCTTGCAATAAACAAGTTTCTTTACATTTCAAAGCTGCTTCTTTTGCAATCGGCAACCCTGCGCCACGTCCAACGACATACAGTCGTTTAGCAGGCGTCAATAATTCAACCGCTTTAGACCAATCTAATTCCTGTGCTATTTCTAATTTTTCAGGTAGCGCATCTAAGGCGGGCAGTAAATCTTTTTGCGCTAACCAAGGTTCAAAAATGCGCAAACCCGCTCCGATCGTCGCAATAAAGCTTTTTGTCGCAGCAACACTTTTTTCTTCTCCAGCCTCAATATTTACAACTTCATTACTGACTTCCGCTAAAGGAGAAGGAATAGTATTAAGTAATGCTAAAAGCGGAATCCCTGCTTGTTGCACACTTTTTGCACTTTCTAATAAATCTTGACTACCGCCAGACTGAGAAATCGTTAAAGCAAAAATATCACCTGCTTTCCAATGAGTTTGATAAAGCGTATTCAGTGAGAGCGGAATAGAAGCAGCAACCATTCCACTATAACGCATCAATAAATAAGACAAATACTCTGCCGCATGGTCAGAAGTACCGCGAGCAAACGTCATTAAAGTCGCAGGTATCTTTTTACCTAAACGTTCACGCATCGCATTAAACGCAGGATTTTGCTGCTGACGGCGTAACACATCGGCTGCTTCGCGAATTTCTTTATGCATTAATGTCATCACATCACCTATCACTTTAAAAGAGTATTTTTATTATAGCGCCTAAGAAAATTATTTTCATAATTTTCAAAATAACTGAAAGATAATGCTTTTACTCTTGATACGGCATTTGATGATTTTCCAACCAACCTTTAGCCTCTGCTAACGCTTCACTAACTTGATTAGGCTCACCCTCTATTCCTAGCTCCAATTCATGTCTAATTTGCGGCAAACTAGAAATCGTCAGTATTGGATAGCGCTGCTCAAGCTGCTCCATTAACGGCGCAATTTCACTCTCTGGCGCTTGAACCATTAAGGCATGATACTCGCGCTCTTGCGCCATATCTTGATAATACGTATCTAACACCCAATTTATCATTGGCGCCGCCATTTGCGGAAAACCGGGAACACAATGAATATGCCTGATAGAAAATCCCGGAATCTCATTGATAGGATTGGGAATTAACGTGCACCCTTGCGGAAACGCGACTAAATTTTTTCGATTTTCTGTCAATTCATTACCAAAACAATTTTCTAAAATCCTCATTCCCTCTGGATGATATTCAATTGCAACTCCACACGCTTTTGCAACCGCTTGACGCGTACGATCATCTGGTGTTGCGCCAATACCGCCATAGCTCAAAATAATATGATTTTCTTTATGCAACCGCTGGTAAGTTTGAATAAGATCCTCTGTGTTATCGCCTAGAAAAATGGCTTGATGTAGCCGTAGCTTTCGTTTATTACAAGCAGAAACCGTGTTCGCTAAATGTGCATCCTGCCTCCTACCTGCTAGAATTTCATTTCCAATAATCACCGCTGTAATAGGACGACTCATAAGCACTTCCTTTTTTCTTCAAGATAATTTACAACCTTTGGATGTTCTTGCCACAATCCTCCATAAAACACCCAATAACTCCAAGCCATTTCTTCTGTATCACTATAATAAGCAATATCGGGGTCATAATCAGGCGGTGCTTCATGATGCGTTTTAAGCAATTCTGTAATGACTAAAGGAAACTCAAGCTCAGCTTCGCGCCACAATCGGCTTGCTGTATTTGTATCGCTATTGACAATCGCTAAATACAAAGCACCAAATAGAATCTCTGGCACATAATCTTCTGGATATTGTCGATACAATCGATGCATAGCAATAATATTTTTCTCTTCCATATAGACTTTAGGCAACAATGTTCTTAATCCAAGCTCATCTGCAGGATCAATTTTTAAAGTCCACTCACAAATTTCACGACACCCTTTTTGATTCCCCGTCTCATCATATAAATCTGCTAAATGACGACAATTATGCAAAAAAGCTTGATTCCCGGGATACCCCCAAGGCAGAAAGTGTTTACCCGGAATAAAATCTTTTGGAAGCGCTGCTTGATAAAGCTGATGCGCTAAAGCTGCCGCTAAATATGCCATTGGCAAATCATCTTCTTGATCACAAGCATCTGATAACAGCGTCAGCACTTCTGGATGTGGAGGAAAATGTAAAATCAGATTACTTAAATATTCTATTGCTTCAGGAAAACGCTCATGATTAAACAAGTCAAGTGCTATCTGATATTTTTGTGCTAAAGCCAGATTTTTGATGCTGGTTTGAAATTCCCAAAAAGTATTGCTATGTGTGTGAACCTTTATCATGCATCATCCTTTTTGACGCATGATATAAGTAAATTTCTTAAAACAAAACTATAAAGAAAAATTTTTTCTGATAAAAACTTAGCGCTGTTACTAAACTTCTACAAAACCATCTCTTTTCTCAACTTAATATCTTGTTTTAATTATTTAAATAAATATCACCTTGTTTTATAAACTTCCATCTTAATCTATAAATAAATTTTATGGTTCTATTCATTTTTACCATTATTTTTTATAAGCATTTAACGATAAGATATCCATTCACTTAAACCATTTAATCATTATCGAGGTCTATTATTTATGGCAAAAATTCATACTCTAGGTTTTCCTCGCATTGGTGCGAAGAGAGAACTTAAATTTGCACAAGAAGCCTATTGGCGTGGCGAAACATCTGCAAACGAATTACAAGAAGTCGCAAAAGCCTTACGCGCGCGTCATTGGGATAACCAAAAAGCGCTTGATTTCATTCCTGTCGGTGATTTCTCTCTTTATGATCAAGTATTAGATATGAGCCAAACCTTAGGGAACTTACCTAAGCGTGTAACCGAATTAGAAGAGAATGATTTAGATGCGTTCTTCCGTGCTGCTCGCGGTCGTTGTCCAAAAGATACCGCTGAAGGTGGTGTTGCAGCATCTGAAATGGTGAAATGGTTTAACTCTAACTACCATTATATGGTGCCAGAATTTACCGCTGATACACAATTTGCTTTAAATCCTGAACGCTTACTTTCTCAAATCGCTGAAGCGAAAGCGCAAGGTATCAATTTTAAACCCGTCATTATCGGGCCTGTTACCTACCTATGGCTTGGAAAAGAAAAAGATAATAGCCGTCGAGTAGAATTACTAGAACGCTTACTTCCTGTTTATGACCAACTGCTCAACCAGCTTGCTGATGCAGGCGCAGAATGGGTACAAATTGATGAGCCTGCACTGGTCACCACATTAGATGCTGACTGGCGTCATGCGTTTAAAACCGCTTATCATGAGCTAAAAAGAACAAAGCCTAAAATCTTATTGGCAACATATTTCTCAAGCTTAGCAGATAACTTTGATATTGTTACAAAAGCACCCGTCCAAGGTATCCATTTAGATGCCATTAATGCGCCTAAAGAAATCAATCAACTCGTTGATTGGTTGCCTGAAACAAAAGTTTTATCACTTGGTATCGTTGATGGGCGTAATATTTGGAAAACCGACCTTTCTGCTGCTCTAGATTTACTTGAGCCGATTGCCGAAAGACTCGGGGATCGTTTATGGCTTTCAGCTTCTTCTTCTTTATTGCATGTCCCTGTAGACCTTGAGCAAGAAAACGAGCTAGACCCTGAAATCAAAAATTGGTTCGCTTTCGCTATCCAAAAATTAGAAGAATTGCGCATCTTAAAAGAAGCACTCAATAATGGCAGAGATAGCGTCAAAGAAGCACTAGAAGAAAATGCTGCCGCGCTCGCTGGTCGCCGAGCGTCTAAACGCGTACATGATGATGCTGTTCAAGCTCGTGTTGTCGCAGTTACCAAAGAAATGGCTGACCGACAAGCGCCTTACGCAGAGCGTGCCAAAGCACAAAAAGAACACATCAAACTACCACTTTTCCCAACCACAACTATCGGCTCATTCCCACAAACCGCTGAAATTCGTAAATATCGTAGTGATTTCCGCAAAGGCGTCATTGACGAAGCGACTTATGTTGCCGCCATGCAAGCAGATATTAAAAACTGTGTAGAAATCCAAAACGAATTGGGGCTTGATATTCTTGTACACGGTGAAGCTGAACGTAACGACATGGTTGAATACTTTGGCGAACAACTAGCTGGTTACGTCTTTACCCGATTTGCGTGGGTACAATCTTATGGTTCACGTTGCGTTAAACCACCAATTATCTACGGCGATGTTTCACGCCCAGAACCAATGACTGTTAAATGGTCAACCTACGCGCAATCATTGACACAACAACCGATGAAAGCCATGTTAACTGGTCCTGTTACCATTCTTAACTGGTCATTTGTACGTGATGACCAACCGCGCGCAGATACCTGTTTACAAATCGCATTAGCCATTCGCGACGAAGTTGTTGACCTAGAAAAAGCTGGATTAAAAGTCATCCAAATCGATGAACCCGCTATTCGTGAAGGCTTACCGCTAAAACGGGATGAATGGCAAGCTTATCTTGATTGGGCAGTAAGAGCATTCCGTATCTCTGCGGCAGGCGTGCAAAACGAAACACAAATTCATACACACATGTGTTATAGCGAATTTAACGACATTATGCCTTCTATCGCGGAAATGGACGCTGATGTAATCACCATTGAAACTTCGCGTTCAGATATGAAGCTCTTAGAAGCGTTTGAGAGCTTTAACTATCCAAATGAAATTGGACCAGGGGTTTATGATATCCACTCTCCAAATGTGCCAACCGTTGAACACATGGTTGACCTCATGGAAAAAGCGGCTAAACGCATTCCAGCAGAACGCCTATGGGTTAACCCAGACTGTGGATTAAAAACGCGTCAATGGAAAGAAACCAAAGCTTCATTAGCAAATATGGTTGAAGCCGCTAAAATATTGCGTGAAAAATTTGCTTAATACTCATCTACCAAACATAAAAAGACGGCACTTTGAGTACCGTCTTTTTATTTATATAGTGACATTATTATAGAAACTTCTTTAAACTTATATTTAATATAAATAATCATAAGCTGAGTAGTCTAATGATACGAGTCGCAATATTTGCGGATATTCACGGAAAAATCTTACTACCTTTTAAATTGGTTAATTATTATCAACAAATAACCGGCAATAAAATCGACTGGATTTTACAATGTGGTGATATCGGCGCTTTTCCAGATAAATCTCGCTTAGACAAGGCCACTTTAAGGCATGCTAAATCCGCCCCAGAAGAGCTTGGCTTTTTACACGATTTTACCGTTTATAAACCGTATATTGCGGATTTTCTTAAGCACTTAAATATCCAAATGCTATGCGTACGTGGAAATCATGAAGATCATGATTTTTTAGATAAATTAGAAATCCAAGCAATCGCTCAACAACAATCTACTTTTAGTATTGATGTCTATCAAAAAGTACTTGTTTGTCGCTCTGGTATTCCCATTACTTTACAAAAGTTGGATGAACAACTCTCCATTTTACCCGTTGGGCGGATTGGTGACAGAAAGGCACGCACGCATTCCACTTTCATTCAACCCTATGAACGCCAAGCCATAGAAACCTTTGCACAAACACATTCAGAGTGCGACATCTTACTCAGTCACGATAAAGATAGCGAAAGCCAAAGAGGATATGGTTCTATTGAGCTCTATCATTTATTAAATCAGGTCGAATTTTCCTACCATTTTTATGGACATACTGGAGAGCCTTTTTCACAAACGCTTTCTTTTAATGGCATTACCCAATCGGTTAAAGTCAAAGAGTTAGAATTTAATGCACAAGGCAAACTTGAAGAAGGGTGTATGATTATCCTAGAAAAAACACAAAATCAAGGAATAGAAAAAATCCAAATTTCTGCTATTCCTTTATATAAGATCATTCATTTTGACCAACAAAACTGGCAAAATTATTAAAAATAATTACTTTAATTTTCCAATAAATTTTGTTTTGCTTCAGCTGGCGCATTCTCTCCGGCGCTTGCTTCTAATTCACTTTTTTCATTTGCCAAGTTGCCTTCTGCTTCTGTAACGCTATCCGTTTCTTCTTCTGGAATCACCGCTGAAGCTTCTACTGAAACAGTAGGAGATTTTACAACTTCCTGTGTTATCAATGGCACACCTTCTGGAAAGATAACTTCCCTCGCATCATCAGGCATAGAAATATTATTATCCATTAAAGTTTGTTTGATTAAGCGTAATAGTGCCGACTGAACTTTTAAATTATCTAATCGTGCGCCATCAAACCAGCAAT
Source organism: Suttonella ornithocola (assembly GCF_001889065.1). Taxonomy (GTDB): domain Bacteria; phylum Pseudomonadota; class Gammaproteobacteria; order Cardiobacteriales; family Cardiobacteriaceae; genus Suttonella_A; species Suttonella_A ornithocola. Next base: position 16,391 of record NZ_LWHB01000074.1, read on the forward strand.
ATAGTCAAATCACTTATAATCCAATCTATCCAAAGCAGATATAAAGAACGACTTATAGTAGAATTATCAAAAACAAACTGAGCATATCCTATGACCTACTGCAGCCAATTCCGACAAAAAATTCTTAACGATATTGCTAATGGAGAAACTTGGCGCGCTGTTGCAAAGCGCTACAAGATCAGCAAATTCACCGTCTATAGCTGGATTAAAAATCCCCATCCTAAAGGCTTTACTGAGCGTAAGCCCTCAAAGATTGATGATGAAGCCTTGCTTAAGGATATTGAGCAGTATCCTGATGATTACCAATGGGAAAGCGCTAGACGTTTTAATTGCTCGCAATCAGCGATTTGTTATGCTCTAAAGCGACTAAAGATAACGCATAAAAAAAGATTAACCAACATCCAAAAGCCGACACAGAGAAAAGAGAGCACTTTCAAGAACAAATAGTGGATAAGACCGCTCAAGAAAAACCGATAGTCTATCTTGATGAATGTGGTTTTAAAGCCTTTGCTCATAGACCTTATGGCTACAGCACAAAAGGACAAGTTTGTCATGGAAGTGATAACTGGCATTTAAAGAACCAGAGCAATGCGATTGGAGCCATTATCAATGGAGAATTGTTTGCCTTACGCTTATATGATGGTTCTATTAACAGCGATATTTTCTCTCATTGGGTGATGAGAAGCACTGTTACCTGAGTTACCTAAAAACAGTGTAATTGTCATGGACAATGCCGCTTTTCATAAACGCAGTGATATTCAAGCAATCATTGAAGAGCATGGGCATGAGATAGTTTGGTTACCCCCTTATAGTCCAG
>NZ_LWHB01000075.1 GCF_001889065.1 Suttonella ornithocola
TAATTGTCATGGACAATGCCGCTTTTCATAAACGCAGTGATATTCAAGCAATCATTGAAGAGCATGGGCATGAGATAGTTTGGTTACCCCCTTATAGTCCAGACTTAAATCCTATTGAAAAGATGTGGGCTTGGATTAAGCAAATACGCAAAGAATGGAGGATGGATTGTATTGATACTTTATTCTTTTATCTGCTTTGGATTGGGTTGGGTTTTAGATGATTGCACTATATAACAAACCTACTGAAGATATTTGGCAGATGATTTTAATTGTTTTAATGGTGATTTTCTATATCCTATTTATAAAGATTTTTTTGAATAAAGAATATTCTGGAAAACAAAAAGATGTTTTATTTGTATTTGGCGCAATACAGATAGGTGTAACAGCTTCTGTAATTAAAGCACCATATGCCATATTTTCACTGAATGTTGCCGCAAGTATCGCTTTCTTAATTGTGCCTATGTATATGGCTTATCTATTAACTAAAGACCAAAAGAAAGAATGACCTCACCTCATAAAGAAGCCTTTATAGATTTATTGAAGCGCTATGTTTCCACATGGCGTAAAGTTTGGCAGGTGCGTCATGAATTAGAACCTTTAAAACGCGAACAAGAAGAATGCGATTTTTTACCTGCACATTTAGCCCTAACAGAAAAACCCCTCTCCCCAGTCCCCAAATGGATTGCGCGACTCATTATGCTTTTTGCTTTATTAGCACTGGCTTGGTCATGGTTTGAGCAGCTTGATATCGTGGTCATGGCGCAAGGGAAAACCGAACCTAACGGACAAAGTAAAGTCATCCAACCGCTTGAAACCGCAGAAGTCAAAAAAATTTTTGTTCAGGACGGTCAGAAAGTCAAAAAAGGAGAAGTGCTGATAGAATTAACAGCGATTGGTAGTGATGCGGATGTTTTTCAAGCCAAAACTGCTTTACAGGCGGCAAGAATAGCGGTTTTGCGTAGCCAAGCATTATTAGTTGCACTGGATCACTCACAGCCTCCTCAATTAAAATCCGATTTCGCGCTTTCTGAACGAGAAAGTAGCGAAGCGCAAAATCTGGTCAATCAACAATATCAAACTTGGCTTGCACAAGATGAACAGCTTAAAGCACGTATTCGGCAAAACAAAGCAGAATTACGAATGCTGGGAGAGGAAATAGAAAAGCTCAAAACCTTAGGAGAAATTGAGCGTCAGCGAACCAAAGATTTAGCGGCATTGGTAAAACAAAAATTTATTGCCAATCATGCCTATTTAGAGCAGAAGAGTAAATTGGTTGCCAATGAAAGAGATTTAAAAAGCCGACAAAGTCAATTGGCTCAGGTACAAGCCACATTAGAAGAAACCGAAGAAAGCCGGCGGGTCAATACACAAACCTTACGTCGTGATACGTTGGAAACCTTGCGTCAAGCCAACGAAGAAATCCCAAATTTAACGGCACAACTCGAAAAAGCCACGCAACGTCAATCTTTGATGCAAATGAAAGCCCCTGTGAACGGCACTGTTCAACAGCTTGCCGTTCATACGGTTGGTGGTGTCGCGACCGCCGCACAGCCCTTGATGGTCATTGTTCCGGATGACTATCAACTAGCCGTGAAAGTCATGGTCTTAAATAAAGACATCGGTTTCTTGCGTATCGGACAAGACGCCGTAATTAAAATAGAGGCTTTTCCTTATACCAGATACGGCTATCTAACGGGAAAGCTCACCAATATCAGCTATGATGCGATAGAGAATGAACATCTTGGCTTAGTCTATGACGCTACCGTCCAATTAGATAAAGAAACCCTCAATATTGAAGGACACCCTGTTCGTTTAGGTGCGGGGATGAATGTTACGGTCGAAATAAAAACAGGAAAACGCAGAGTTATTGATTATCTGCTCAGTCCGTTACAAACCAAAATTGATGAAAGCATGAAACAACGATGAAAACCTCTCTTGCCGCGACAAGGCTATCTGCACAACCTTTTAAAATCTTGCCATTGGTATTATTGCTAATAGCATGTAGTCAAAAACCCAATGAAAACTTTTTCTCTTTAGAAAATGCTCATCGCAAAGATGCACTCAAGCCACCAGCTGTTAACATCACCTCAAAAACACTTCCTACTGAACCCCCACTGATGCAAAGCAAAAGCATACCATCCTCTGAAAATCTTTCATTGATTGACGCATGGCAAGCGGCTAAAACACACGCTGCCGCTTATCAAGTCGCAAAATATGCCCGCAACGCTGCTCAAGAACCCGAGCAACAAGCCAAAGCGCATCTATTACCACAATTATCGCTCAATGGTAATTACAGTAACCGCGCGCAGGATGATTATGAACGCTATCAAAGCTATGGCATCAATCTTCAAGTCGCGCAACCCATCTATGATGCTTCGCGCTGGCGACAATACCAAGCAGAAAAAATGACCACACAAATAGGAGAAGCGCAATTAAAGCAGCAAGAAGATACTTTACTGCTGGAAGTGGCGCAAGCCTATTTTGCTGTCCTAACCGCACAAGAGAAACTGAGCGCACTTGCTAAGGAAAAAGCCACCTACCAAGCACAAATTGCTCAAGCAGAAGGGAGCTTTACATCAGGGCAAGCTACCGTGCTGGACATATTAGAGGCAAAATCGCACTATGATGCTGCGGCAAGTCGTGAAATCAGCTTGCAAACAGAATTGACGACCGCTCAAAATACCTTAGAAAACGATACAGGATTATCCGTTCATCATTTAACTCCTGTCGATAGCCTTGACTTCTTAACTGTAAAAACCACCCTTACAGAAGAACAATGGCTAAATAAAGCGCTTGAACACAACACCACACTCAAACAAAAAGCCTTAGAACTTGAAAAAGCCATTGCGGATAAAAAAACCGCAGAAAGTGAATACTATCCTCAACTTTCTTTGACCGCTGGGTATCAAGACAACCGCAATCATATCAAAGCCGTTAATCGTGAAGCGCAACATAACCGCAATAAAGGCGGTTATGTCGGCTTACAATTTTATCTTCCTATCTATAGTGGCGGTGAAACGAACAGCAAAGTTCGCCAACAAAACGCCTATATTCAGCAAAAAGAAGCAGAATATCGCGCCGAAAAAGGCAAAATCAGCTTAGAAGTCAAACAACAATTTGCATTGCTAAAAGGCTATCAGGCGCAAATAAAAGCACAAAAGCAGTTGTATCAAACCAATCTTGAAAAAGTCAAAGCTGCAAAACTGGGCACGCAATATGGGATGAGTTATCCCTTAGAAATCCTACAGGCTGAGAAAGACTTAGCAGAGGCTAACAGCAGCTTAGCCGAAGCAAAATATCAGTATTTACTGACAGAAATTCGCTTGTTGCTGTTGAGTGGGGAAGGAAGTAGGCTTTTAAGTGATGAGTAAAAATTGTGAACCTCAAAGGAACGGGATTTTTGCGCGACTTGCGCGAAGCAGCAGCCACTTCTGAACCGCTTGCTGAGACGTTAAAAGCGTATCCACTTAAAATAGCAGCGTAAAATTATAAATTTTTTCAACTTGTTAGAAAAAAAAGTTATGCTTGCAAATCTATATACTTTGAGTTAAGTTGTGTTATACAATTTACGATTAAATAAATATTTAGTTGACGATA
>NZ_LWHB01000076.1 GCF_001889065.1 Suttonella ornithocola
AAAAGAGAGCACTTTCAAGRACAAATAGTAGATAAGACCGCTCAAGACAAACCGATAGTCTATCTTGATGAATGTGGTTTTAAAACCTTTGCTCATAGACCTTATGGCTACAGCACAAAAGGAGAAGTTTGTCATGGAAGTGATAACTGGCATTTAAAGAACCAGAGCAATGCGATTGGAGCCATTATCAATGGAGAATTGTTTGCCTTACGCTTATATGATGGTTCTATTAACAGCGATATTTTCTCTCATTGGGTGAGAGAAGCACTGTTACCTGAGTTACCTAAAAACAGTGTAATTGTCATGGACAATGCCGCTTTTCATAAACGCAGTGATATTCAAGCAATCATTGAAGAGCATGGGCATGAGATAGTTTGGTTACCCCCTTATAGTCCAGACTTAAATCCTATTGAAAAGATGTGGGCTTGGATTAAGCAAATCCGCAAAGAATGGCGGATGGATTGTATTGATACTTTATTCTTTTATCTGCTTTGGATTGGGTTGGGTTTTAGATGATTGCACTATATATGCATTTTTTAGAAAGTTGGCTATAGGAGATTCTTTTACTGGATTCAAGGCAATCTCTAATTTTTCACTTCTGAACGGTGATGAAATGAATATCAAAATTTTTGGCTACCTGACGAACCGAATATTCTTCTGCCAGTTTTTATATGACTTTTCTTCTAAAATCTATAGTAAAAGGCCAATAAAAGAGTCACAAAAATTAGATCGCTATTCCAAGTAATAGTATGTGTGCTTACTTTATTCATCTATCTTAACACTGTAACTATTCTAGTAGCTTTTCATTATATTGAGTAGGAGCGCATATGAATTATGGGTAGTGGTTTGAAAAGTATGCTGGAATATTATCAAATAATCCAATGACAGTTAAATATTTGAATATCAATATGTTAAAAGAAGTATTTTTTGTAAGAGTATGTTTAGCATACTTTTCAAACAACTACCAATAATTCTACTACAAGTTGTTCTTTATATCTGCTTTGGATAGATTGGATTATAAGTGATTTGACTATAGTTAAAGGAGTCTAGCTATAGATGATTGGGTTTAGCTTGATACAAACTGACGAAGCACAGACAGCCAACTCAGTACGGCAAAACGAGCTAACGCTGTATGAGACCTTTGCAAAATTCCGTTTTATACTAATTTTCGCTACTAGTAGAAAGATTAACACTATGATTTTAATATGTTTTCAAAATTTAAAAAATTGAAATTTCTCTATTTTATGTTTTTTGTAAAGGTCTCTGTATGCCAGTTAAAGACATTTAGCTATAGTCAAAGGCTAATAAAAAAGTCACAGAAATTAGATCGCTATTCCAGTAATAGTACATGTGTTTATTTTATTCATCTATCTTAATACTGTAACTATTCTAGTAGCCTTTCACTATATAACGAGAGAAAATCTAGGTAAATAAAAAGCCCCTCATGAGAGGGGCTTATCATCAAACGAACCTTTATTCACTAATCATCGCACGTAACATCCATGCTGTTTTTTCATGAGTTTGCATACGAACCGTCAATAAATCAGCTGTTGGTTCATCGCTGGCTTCGTCAACATCAGGGAAAATACTACGACAAGTACGAGCAACGGTTTCTTGTCCTTCAATTAGGTCTTTTACCATTTCTTCTGCGCTTAAAGTTTTATTACCATCTTTAATACTAGTTAGCTCAGAAAATTCTTTGTATGAGCCTGGTGCTAGATGTCCTAAAGCACGAATACGCTCTGCAATTTCATCAATTGCGGTTGCAAGTTCAGTATATTGTTCTTCAAACATGGTATGAAGCGCATTAAACTGAGGACCAGTTACGTTCCAATGATAATTATGTGTTTTAATGTAAAGACTATAAGAATCAGCTAGTAATTTTGAAAGTCCATCTGCAATGGCTTTACGTTGAGCGTCTGTCATTCCAATATTGATTTGCATGTTGCATCTCCTTGCTAGGTTTATGTTGATAATATATCACATTTTTAAAAAACATCCGTTAACATACATTCATTCTAATTGTTTTCTTTTTTTTGATTGGTTTTTTCAACCGAAAGAAACGCATCAATACTTTTGGGTGTCGTTAATGGCGCAATATTTTTAAGCAAACCACGATGATAGCTTGGGAAACTTCCAGGACGTTGAGAGAAAAAGTTATTGCTTTGTAAATAGCTATATAGCAACAGTAGCAGACAGGGTAAAGCGACAGCAATGGTACAACGGTTTAAAAGTCTCCCACCCAGTGGAATAAAGTCTCTTAAAAATGCTCTAAAGACGTAAAGAAAAATCGCTGCCACTAAAATCAAGAATAAGGTATCTGTCCATCCAAAGCTATATTGGAAATCAAACCAATAGGCCGCTTGATCAGACAAGTCGCTTAAGAAAGAAAGCGCTGATACAATCCCAACGATGGGAATAACCAGATATCGCCTTGCGACGGGTAGTAACATTGAATGAATAATCCAAACCAGTCCTAAGATAAATAAGACACTAAAGAAAATCAGACGCCAATTCAGCACATAGCGAACGTCTGTTTGTAAAAAATCTGTCCATAAAGGTAAGGCGATTGCAAGAATAAACCACATAATTGCCATCACCGGATGCGTAAAGATTTTCCATTTTGCAGCACGCGCTGGATTAGGCATTTTTGCTTTAGGGTTTAGCCATAATCGCAATGTTGCCGTGCCAAGGGTCAAAAAGCTATTTTCTCTTAGCAATGCCCTACTTCTAATTTTTTTTCCATTGATATGCGCTTCATGCAGATTGCGAATTTCCAAACCTTCTGCACCATTTTCAATAATGGCATGATAGTCTGACACGCCAACTGCACGAATCATAATATCGTTATCTACCGCCCGCCCAATACGAATGGGAAATGTCTGCGGCTCATATACCGCATCTTTGGTTTCTATTCTGATTTCTGCCATTGTACTTGTTCCAATAAATGTTTCATAACCGCTTTACCTAGATTTGTTTGCACACCGTTGAGCGCAATTTCTATCATAAAGCCTTCTTGTGATTCACCAATCTGAGCAGCAATTAAACGCATATCGTCGATGGTTTCGCCATCTTTTTCAAAATGTTTACTGGGTTGACGACATAAAGTTGTTTTAAAAGGTTTGCCTGCAATCGTGACAAAGTCTGCTTCGCAAACAAAATCGCCATAGTCTCTTTGTGGACGACGGCTAAAACGCATAGAGTAACCTTTGCTATAAATGCGATAAAAGCGAGCATCAAATAAAGGTTCGCGAGTGTAGTAATGCGTGTAAGAATATCCAAACTCACCGATGCTAACATCGCTGTTAATAAAGGTAGAACGGTCATTAAAACAGCTAACTGATTCCGCACCGACTAAATCATCAACATCTGCATCAGGGGAACTGTCCCAACAGCGTACATCATCGCTCATTGCCAATGGCACAATAAAATTACTCATTTTTTCCGTTTGCCAAGAGCGAGAAAGCGCCGCGCGATAGTAATTTTCATTATCTGAAAAAAGCTGTTCGCTGATAGAAGCATTAATGTCTGAAGGACCTTTTTCGGCTTTTTCAATTAAACTTATCAGATATTGAGCAGGAACAATGAAGCTAATATTGTTACCACTGGTCAAGTAAGAAACGTTAACACCAACGACTTTTCCTGCTTGATTAAGCGTAGGCCCGCCACTCATCCCACCATTTAATGCCCCAGAAAATAGAATTCTAGCTTGTGCTGATTTCTTTAATAAACCGTTATTGATGCCATCTACAATCACAAAGCCTAAATCATGTGGATTACCCAAAGCATATAGCGGTGCTCCTTGTGGCGGAATGCTATCTAATGTAAACGGTTCACCTAACTGATGATCCGCTTTTACGACTGCCAAATCATGGATAACATCAACATCCATTAAGGTCAGAGGTCCGGTATGGTCTTCATTATCGACATACTCTAAACGATGATTGTCTTTTTGAACAGCATCTGAAACGACGTGATAATTTGTCGCTAATAAGCTACCATCACCAACAATAAAGCCTGAACCAATAGATGTTTTTTGTCCAGTTGCCTCATTGATAACGCGGATTTGGAAAATTCTCGATTGATATTTTGAAAATAAATCGCTCACACTAAATGGCAGTGGCGTATCTATCTCTGTTTTGGGTTGGGCTGAAACCGGTTCTGGCAATAATTGGGCAGATGCGCTCATCATCTGCCCAACTGCGATAAGCCCAAAAATGAGCAGTTTTTTCATGATACGCTCACCTTTGCCATGCGTCGTTTACCTACCTGCACAATGCCAGAAAAACCGCTAGATAATTGTAAGTTTTTATCTTCAACTTTTTCGCCATCAATTTTAACCGCCCCCTGCTTAATCATTCGTAGGGCTTCTGACGTGCTTTCTACTAAACCTGCATTTTTTAGCAAATGCGCAATTCCAATATTTTCGTCTTCAATAGATAAATTGATTTCTTCTAAATCTTCTGGAATTTCATTTTTTGCAAAGCGATTAATAAAGGCTTCTTTTGCTGACTCGGCAGCAGCTTCATCATGGAAACGTGCTACCAATTCTTGTGCCAACTCAAACTTAATATCACGAGGATTGCGACCTGCTTCCGCTTCTGCTTTTAACGCATCTATTTCTTCCAAAGAGCGGAAAGATAATAAAGTAAACCACCGCCACATTAAGGTATCGGATATCGACATAATCTTGCCAAACATTTCATTTGCTGGCTCAAAAATCCCGACATAGTTACCAAGCGATTTACTCATTTTATTCACCCCATCCAATCCTTCTAAAATTGGCATGGTAATAACACTTTGCGCAGCTAAACCATATTCCCTTTGAATATCTCGCCCCACCAATAAATTAAATTTCTGGTCTGTTCCTCCTAGTTCCACATCGGCTTCTAATGCGACAGAATCATAAGCTTGTGTTAGCGGATACAAAAATTCATGAACTGCGATAGGACGCCCTTCGCTATAGCGTTTATGGAAATCATCGCGCTCTAGCATCCGCGCAACGGTATATTTCGCCGTTAATTTCACCATATCCACCGCGCTCATCTTATCCATCCATTCGGAATTAAAGCGGATTTCCGTTTTTGCAGGGTCAAGAATTTTAAATACTTGCTCTTTATACGTTTCAGCATTCGCTAACACTTGCTCTTTCGTTAACGGTGGACGAGTGGCATTTTTTCCAGAAGGGTCACCAATCTGCGCGGTAAAGTCGCCAACCAAGAAAATGACTTGATGTCCTAAGTCTTGAAACTGACGCAATTTATTCAAGACTACTGTATGTCCCAAATGTAAGTCAGGCGCGGTAGGATCCATGCCCAATTTAATTCTTAACGTCTTTCCAGACTTAAGACGCTCAACTAATTCAGCCTCACCAATAAAGTCTTCTGTACCACGACGGATGACTGACAATTGCTTGTCCAACGGATTATTCATATATCTTCCTGCTAAAATAGATAAAATACGCTGTTTCCACAGCAAAACGCTTTTTATGCAACGATTAAAATATCACGCAGACCGCGTTATCAAACGGTTTTTACCTTGGGTATTCCTACTGGCGACAGGAGGAATCATTTTCTATTTGTATTACCCTTATCCGGAAACAACGCTAAGTCCGCCCCAATCTGAGCATGATACCGCAAGCGATGAACAATCTCTAATCCCTGAACAAACACTCATCCCTAGTGAGGTTCCATCAGATACAAAAGCCTCCAAAACTCATACACCAATTGACGCCGATAAAAAAAAAAGCCTTACCGCCATCTGCGTCTTCGCAAGCACAAACTTCACCTAAAGACACTCTCCCAGCTTATTCTTCATCAGAAACGACATCAGCATCACTAGAATCTTCTAGCACTTCTTCCGCACAAATTGAAACCTCTACTTCTCCGCAAATAGAAGAACCTAAAACCAAAGAACAAAAAAGTTCTTACTTTGAAAAAAAACTCTATCGAATTGGAAAAGCTACTAACGCTTGGCAAGTGTTACAAAATCGCTCTATCAATCCCACATTAATGCAGCAGCTTTTACCATTAAAAAAACGTTTATTAGGAAGCTTTAACTACGTAGAAATTCTTTATAACGATTATATAAATAAAGGCGAAATTAGCCCTATTAACAGTAAAATTCTAGCTGTTCGTACAAACAAATGGACTTTATTTAGCTACGAAGTAGATGGAGAAATGGAATACTATGATATAGATGGTAACGCGCCAGACCTAGCAATGGATCGTGTCCCATTTGCATACACTCGTATCACCTCTCCTTTTGACTTACATCGCCGTCATCCTATTACTCATCGGATTCGTCCACATGAAGGCGTTGACTTAAAAGGTTCTTATGGCACGCCTATTGCCAGTACTGGCGATGGCATAGTGACTTTCGCAGGTTGGCAAAATGGCTATGGAAGATTGGTTATCGTCAACCATAATAATGGCTATGAAACGAGATACGGACACCTTTCTGCCATTGATGTCAGCACTGGACAGCGCGTTAAACGTGGGCAATTTATTGCAAAATTAGGTAACAGTGGTATTTCTACTGGCGCACATTTACACTATGAAGTGCGAATTGAAGGCATTCCCTATGATCCCATGACAGTCAAGCTTCCCTCTTATCATCCTTTACCTAAAAGCAAGCTAACCACTTGGAAACAATATAGCAATATTTATTTAGAGGCGATAACTGATATTAAAAAACAAGGATACACGGATAAATAGCTGCGGTTTCACGTGGAACAGTTCTATATATAGCCAACTTCCCAAAAAATGCATACAACGTTAACTCAATATACACTTTGAAAACAGCATACTATCTTCAAGTACGATATGCATTTTTTGGGAGCCCTGCTATATTTAGTAAATATCAT
>NZ_LWHB01000077.1 GCF_001889065.1 Suttonella ornithocola
TAAAAACCACATTCATCAAGATAGACTATCGGTTTGTCTTGAGCGGTCTTATCCACTATTTGTTCTTGAAAGTGCTCTCTTTTCTCTGTGTCGGCTTTTGGATGTTGGTTAATCTTTTTTTATGCGTTATCTTTAGTCGCTTTAGAGCATAACAAATCGCTGATTGCGAGCAATTAAAACGTCTAGCTCTTTCCCATTGGTAATCATCAGGATACTGCTCAATATCCTTAAGCAAGGCTTCATCATCAATCTTTGAGGGCTTACGCTCAGTAAAGCCTTTAGGATGGGGATTTTTAATCCAGCTATAGACGGTGAATTTGCTGATCTTGTAGCGCTTTGCAACAGCGCGCCAAGTTTCTCCATTAGCAATATCGTTAAGAATTTTCTGTCGGAATTGGCGACAGTAGGTCATAGGATATGCTCAGTTTGTTTTTGATAATTCTACTACAAGTTGTTCTTTATATCTGCTTTGGATAGATTGGATTATAAATGATTTGACTATAGTGAGTCATTAAAAGTTAATTGATGGAGGAAAGATGAAAAAAATAGCTTTGATGTTAGCGTTAGCGGTTGCGATGCCTGATGCAGCAGAAATTACGATCGCTTATAACTCTGATCCTGTGTCGTTAGATCCTATGCAGGAACTTTCAGCAGGCAGTATTCAGATTTCAACAATGCTAAAAGCACAATATTTCCCAGAAAGAGATAAATGTGAAGCAGGGATTGCTTTGATGGGCATTTGAAATGGATAGTGCTAAGCGCAATGAATTACTACAAAAAATTGCGCAAATAGAATATGACGATGTACCTGTAGCAATGTTGCATTGGCAGAATTTACATTGGGCGTATCGGAAAACCTTTAAGAATTTTCCTGATATCGTTAACATGAGCAATATCCCGAAATGGGATGAATTAGTTGTAGAAGAATAAAGGGAGACTTATGAAAAAATCGCTCGCCTTATTAGTGGCATTATTTACCGCCCAAGCGATGGCGGATGGCTTTCGTTATTCACCAGACGAAATGTATGAAATCGCTAATCCTAATCGGCTTTCTTGGCGCGTGTTTTACGATAAACCTTCTGAAGGACCAGATGCCGCATGGTTTGATGCTGTCAAACGTGGCGATCTTAATGCCGTGAAAAAAATGGTTGAGGAAGGACAAAATATAGAAGCAAAAGATAACGCTTCTTTAGGACAAACAGCATTAGGTTGGGCAGCTTTTATTGGTTATGAAGATTTAGTGGATTATCTGATTGCTCAGGGCGCGGATTTACATGCCACAGACCGTGGCGATGTTTATAACGTGTTGAAGTCGGCAGTATTAGGGAAAAATACTGAGATTGTTAAGAAAATCTATGCTTTGTTAAAAGATGAAACGGATTTGAATGACCAAACGGTAGAAAGCGATGGAGAAACGTTGCTAATGGTTGCTGCCAGTAATAATCGCTTGGAAACGGTGGAATATTTACTCTCTTTAGGTGCTGATCCGAATTTGGTGACGACAACGAAAAATAAGAGCTTGGGTGCTTATAATCAAAGTGCGCTTTCTTATGCGTGTGTTCGAGATTTGCCAGAGATGCAAGCATTATTGATTAAACATGGGGCGATCAATCATCGAACGGGTAAAGCCAGCTGCCAATAATTCATCATTCTTTATTTCATTGGACTAACGCCATGACTTTGTCATGGCGTTTTTATTTGTATGTTATTTATGAAATTTTTACAAAATAAAAAATATTTTCTTTTTATTAAAAAAATTGAAATTAAAATTAAAAAGCAGTAGGATAAATTAACTAAAAAATTAAATTTTCTAAAAAAGAGGAGCGTATATGGATAGAAATCATACGTCGATAACTATAGATTATATTTCTGGTGAATGTATTCCGATAGCGCATTTAGCGACCGCTCACTATGGCTCTTTTGTTTTAGATTTTATAAGTACAATAGATGGGACGTTAATAGACATTCAAGGTGATAAAGGATATATCACATTAAAAATTTCTCGAGGCGCATTGTTGGGAGAGTTGCGTTTAGGAGAAGATGTTCGCCAGTTAGATGCTGAAGATGCTTTAGGGCTAGATGATGGCAAGTTACATACGATTGGCTTTACAGCTGATGAAACAGGCACGCATTTATTTGTTGATGGCTACGAACAATTTTCTAGCACATTAAGCGTGTGGTTTAAGGAAATTGAAGCAAAAACACTTAGCGTTGACCCCGAGAGTTTGATGCAACCTAAATGGTTAGCCTTTTATGACGCGCCGTTGCCAATTACTGGTATGGTTGCGCTCGCCCGTCCAGCAAAACCTTTTTTAGAGTTTGCAACCGCAGAATTATCTCCAAGAGATGCAAAGCGTTGTTCTGACTTAGAAATAGGCTCATTGCGCGCACGTTTTCGCGCAAGAGGGCTAGGACAAGGCGGCACAATCATCGCTGCGAAAGGTTCGCAAGGAGAATTGGCGTTAACCTTAGAAGCGGGCAATTTATATTATCGCGTTTACCAACAATCAACGCTCATTGCCGAAGTGTCTGCACAAGGACATTGGGACGATGGACACTGGCATGATATGGTATTAAGCAGTGGACGTGGCGCGCTAATCTTATATGTTGACGGTTATCAAGTTGCCTTAGCCGCAGGGGCAGCATTCTTCACAGAATTAGGACAAATTGAGCGGGTAACCGTTGGCATGAGCTTAGAAAAAATCCGCTTATTTGGTGAAGCGCAATCGGCTGCCATTTTTGATGCCATTTTGAGTGACCATCAAGTGAAACGTCTAGCAGGCGTCATGCCTTTACCAACACGCGCATTATTTGATACTGGTTATCAAGGCTCTAGAAGTTATCGTATTCCCTCCCTATTAACCTTGCAGTCAGGCGTGATTTTAGCAGGTGCTGACCAACGGGTAAGTATTGCCAATGACAGCCCGAATGACATCAATTTTGTGATGCGGCGGAGTTTAGATGGCGGACAAACATGGGAAGACGCGCAAACATTAATTCAATACCCAGGTTCAGGCGCATTAGGCGCATCAGTTATTGATTCTGTATTAGTACAAGATAAAAACAGCGGCAGAGTATTGGTCATCATTGACCATTTCCCTGGTGGTGTTGGGCAGCCAAATTGTTGCGCAGGCACAGGTTTTGATGAACAGGGCAGACCGATTTTGATTGACCGTGAGGGACAATCCTACATTTGGTGTAAAAACGGAGAAGTTTTAACTGCTGATGGAGAAAAAACGCCATATCAAGTTGATGGATTAGGCAATGTTAGCGCGAATGGTGATGCACGCGGCAACGTCTATCTTGCATTTGGGGTTGATGCGCAAGAATCTTTATTCACGGTGCGCACTTCTTATCTGCAAATGATTTATAGCGATGATGATGGTGCAACATGGTCTGCGCCAATTGATATTACCTCACAAGTGAAACAACCATGGATGCGTTTCTTAGGCACTTCCCCCGGAAATGGTATTCAGCTTTCTTCAGGGCGAATTTTAGTGCCAATTTATTACAACCACGAAGAAGGGATTACTTTTTCTTGCGCGGTAATGTTTAGTGATGATGGCGGACAAACGTGGCAATTAGGGCAATCGCCAAATGATGACCGTGAACTTTTTGGTGTGCGCATCCATTCTCGTCATTTGAAAGATGATAGAGGTTCACTACATGAATCTGTCTTAGTTGAAGGGCATGATGGTGCGGTTCATGTTTATATGCGTAATCAACATCCTTCTGGTCGTGTGGCACACGCGGTGAGTTATGACGGTGGTGAAACATGGGGAGAAGTCGATTATGTGGCACAACTCACAGAGATTTTTTCACAACCGAATGCGATTAATGTGACTTTTTCTGATGGTAAACAAGCAACCGTGTTTGCCAATGCTTCGCAAATGCTACCTTTCCGCGGCTGCGGTGTATTAAGAATGAGTTTTGATGATGGCAAAACATGGCCACATAACCGCGTCTTTAATCCTCGTCATTATGTTTACCAATGTATGACCCAACTACCCAATGGCAATCTCGCGCTTTTATGGGAAAGAGAAACTCAAGGGCTTTATTTAACCATAATCCCACTTGAATGGCTTACTGCTTCTTGCCAAAGCCTACATTAAAAACTGATTGTTTATAGCAATCTCATTAAAAATAGTAAAAATATAATAAAAATCAGTGTAATAAATCATAGATAGCGTCATAAACTGAAAAAAGATAGGAGAACATCATGAATACCTCGCAGACCGTATGGTATAAACAACTCAGCAAAGAAAAATGGCGTGCCTTTTTCGCGGCGTGGTTAGGCGTACTATTAGATGGCTATGACTTCGTGTTAATTGCTTTTGCATTGCCTGCCATTCGTGAAACCTTCGGATTAACCTTAGTGGAAAGTGCGGCTTTAGTATCAGCAGCATTCGTTTCTCGCTGGTTAGGCGGATTAATGCTAGGCGCAATGGCAGATAAGCTAGGGCGCAAACCGGCGATGATAGCATCCATTTTCCTCTTTGCTGCTGGTTCCATCATCATGGCATTTGCGCCCACTTATTGGGTGTTATTTTTATGCCGCTTAGTGATTGGTTTTGCAATGGCAGGGGAATATTCCTCATCAGCGGTGTATGTCATTGAACTCTGGCCGAAGCACATGCGTAACAAAGCATCAGGATTTTTGCTTTCAGGATTTGCATTTGGTGTTATTCTTGCGGCGCAAGTGGATAAATATCTTGTGACATGGGTAGATAGCTGGCATCCCGGCTGGGGCTGGCGTGCGTTGTTTTTAACCGGCATTATCCCAATTGTGGTCGCTATTTATATGAGACGCGCTTTACCAGAGGCTGAAGATTGGGCAAAACATCAAGCAGAAAAAAAATCTGCTTCGCATGATATGTTAAGCATTTTATTTAGTAGCAAAAAGCGTAACCTTAACTTATTAGGCGTGGTAGGTGCTTCTGTACTACTGCTCTTGATTTTCTCTGAATTAGCGTTGCCTGCTGGTTTAATTGCTGTATTAGCCGTGATAACTGCGGCTATCTTTATCGCCTTTATTTACCAGTTTGACCCTAACCGCTGGGTAATCGGTATTGCCATTATGATTACCATTTTTGCGTCATTTATGTACACTTGGCCAATTCAAGGTTTATTACCTACCTATCTGAAAGGGGTTGGTATGTCGCCGTCAACGGTTGCAAATGTCATTACTTTTGCAGGTCTTGGCAATGCAGCAGGTTATATCATTGCTGGCTTTATGGGTGATTACTTAGGGATGCGCCGTTGGTATGCAATCTCATTGATTATTTCACAAACCTTAGTGTTCCCACTTTTCTTGCAAAACGGTGCTTATGTTGCTTTAGTGGCTATCCTATTATTCTTTAACCAAATGTTCGGACAGGGTATCGCTGGCTTACTGCCTAAATGGGTGTCTAGTTATTTCCCAGTAGAACGCCGTGCGGCAGGCTTAGGTTTTTGTTATAACGTGGGTGCATTAGGTGGTGCTGTTGGACCAGTTTTAGGCGCAGCCATTGCCAAACAATGGTCATTAGGCGGTGCGCTTACGATTCTTTCTGTTGGTTTCGCAGGAATTGTTATTTTATCTATTGGCTTAAATTTACCGCGTAAAATTCAAATGTTGGTTAATCCACAAGCTGCTCGTCCTGAAGATGGTAATGATGAAATTATCAATAGCTAGTAGATTAAGTTTTTTCATTAAAATAAAGAAACAGCCTTAATAAGCAGTTTCTTTTTGGCATATATATGCAGTTAAATTTATTAGATGGTGCATTGATCATAAATTTTATCTTTAGTGTAAAAATCTTTTAGAGAAGATTATAATTTACATTTTTTCTAGGGGATAAGTATGGCAAATCAGGATGTGCGGGTATTGCTACTAGAAGGCGTACATCAAAATGCAGTAGAAAGCTTAAAACGAGAGGGGTTTTCTCAAATTAAAACTTTGTCAACGGCGCTTGAGGGAGAATCGTTACGGCAGGCATTAGCAAAGGCGGATGTGGTGGGGATTCGTTCAAGAACGCATTTGACTAAAGAAGTTTTAGACGCTGCGCCACATTTACGTGCAATAGGGTGTTTTTGTATTGGTACCAATCAAGTGGATTTAGCCGCTGCGCAAAATTTAGGTATTCCAGTTTTTAATGCCCCGTATTCTAATACGCGTTCGGTAGCAGAATTGGTGATTGCCGAAACGATTTCTTTGTTGCGTGGAATGACGGATAAAAGTCATATGGTTCATACAGGTACTTGGCCGAAAAAAGCGAAAGGCGCCTATGAAGCACGCGGAAAGACTTTAGGTATTGTCGGATATGGCAATATTGGTGCGCAATTATCTATTTTGGCAGAAGCTTTAGGAATGCATGTTGTTTATTATGATATTGAAACTAAGCTGCCATTAGGAAATGCAGAACCTGCTTCAAGTTTAGATGAACTATTACAAGTTTCTGATGTTGTTAGCTTACATGTACCTGAGTTGCCTTCAACTAAGCATATGATAGGAAAAAGAGAATTCGCATTGATGAAAGAAGGAGCGATGTTTATCAATGCTGCGCGTGGGCATTGTGTGGTGATTGAGGATTTACATGAGGCTTTGATTAGTCATCACTTGGCAGGGGCGGCGTTAGATGTCTTTCCGGAAGAACCGAAAAGTAATGATGAGGCGTTGGATTGTCCTTTACGCGGTTTGCCTAATGTGATTTTAACCCCGCATATCGGTGGTTCAACGCAGGAAGCGCAAGCCAATATTGGATTGGAGGTTGCTGAAAAAATTGCAAAATTTATTTTGAAGGGGACGACGGTTTCAGCGGTCAATTTCCCTGAGATTTCTTTGCCTACGCAAGCGAATACGCATCGTTTGTTACATATTCATCGCAATCAGCCGGGTGTTTTAGCAGCAGTTATTCGCTTGTTTGCTGAAAATAATATCAATATTTCTGCGCAAGCGTTGATGACTAAAGGAAATATTGGGATGCTGCTTATGGATGTAAACCATGCTGATTCAGATGTGGCGCTTGAGAAAATTCGTCAGGTCGACGGCACAATCCGAACGCGTTTATTGAGCTAATTATGTATCATCAAACAAAAAAGTCTGATTATCAGTATGAATTACCGGAATCGCTTATTGCGCGTTATCCTTTAGCAAAGCGCAGTGATAGTCGATTGTTGGTCGCTACACCTTTTAAAGATAGGGTAGAGATAATAGATAGTGGTGTAGTAAATTTTGCCGAATATTTGCGCGCGGAAGATTTATTGGTGATGAATAATACGCGTGTTCTTCCTGCCCGAATGTATGGCACAAAAGCCAGTGGTGGGAAGATCGAAATTATGGTTGAACGGACGTTAGATGAACATCACGTTCGAGCATATTTGCGCGCGAGTAAATCACCTAAGGTGGGAAGTGAGCTATTTATTCATGATTATGTAGTAACGGTTGCAGAGAAAAAAGACGGTTTGTTTACCTTGAGTAGTTTTATTCCATGGCAAGAGATTATGCAAATCAATGGTGAGATGCCTATTCCGCCATATATGGATAGAAATGCAGAAGCATTAGACAGTGAGCGTTATCAGACAGTCTATGCAAAAACACCAGGAGCGGTAGCAGCGCCAACAGCAGGGTTACATTTTGATGGCGATTTATTAGCGAAGATTGCAGAAAAAGGTATTGCCAGAGCAGAAGTCACTCTTCATGTCGGTGCGGGAACATTTCAGCCTGTTCGTGAGGAAGATTTAAATGCCCATGTGATGCATGAGGAATGGTTGTCTGTGCCAGAGGAGACAGTGGAGGCAGTTAAGCAATGTCGCGCACGGGGTGGAAGAGTCATTGCGATTGGCACGACAAGTCTTCGAGCATTGGAAAGTGCGGCACAAGATGGACAGTTACTCGCGGGTAGCGGCGATACGAATTTGTTTATTTCGCCGGGGTATCGATTTAATGTTGTAGATGCTTTATTTACTAATTTCCATTTGCCGGAATCTACTTTATTGATGTTAGTCAGCGCATTTGCAGGAATGGAAAATATTCGCACCATTTATCGCCATGCAGTAGAAGAGCAGTATCGCTTTTATAGTTATGGAGATGCGATGTTTTTAACGAATCAATTGTCTAATTGATAAAGGCTATTTTTAATTTTCAGAGTAGAAGACGGTAATTTATTTAAAATAGAGATAATATAAAAAATTTAGTATTTATGAGGCTGGTTTGGTTATAATTATGAAAAAGCTTTCATAAAAATGGAGAATACTAAATGTTGATCTTTGAGTTTTTACTCTTATTACTGTTTTTGTATATGGGGAGCCGGTTTGGTGGAATCGGTCTTGGCGTAGTTTCAGGGATTGGACTATTGTTTGAGGTATTTGTCTTGCGAATGCCTCCAACAGCGCCACCTATCAATGTAATGTTGATTATTTTGGCGGTAGTTACCTGTGCGTCTGTGCTAGAAGCCGCAGGTGGATTGAAATATAGTCAAATCAACTAAAAAACAGGACGTTTTATAAACATTACCTTAGTGCTTCTGGCGGTAAATGGTGTTCTGTTTTTTAGCTGATTGCACTATATATGTTGCAAATTGCTGAGCGCATTTTGCGTAAAAATCCTAAAAGAGTCACTATTCTTGGACCTTTAGTGACTTATACAATGACGTTAATGTTGGGGACAGGGCATGCGGTTTATTCTGTGATGCCAATTATTGGTGATGTAGCGCTTAAGAATAATATTCGTCCAGAGCGTCCAATGGCTGCTTCTTCTGTGGCGTCACAATTAGGGATAACCGGTAGTCCGATTTCTGCTGCGGTAGTTTATTATTTAGGGCAGATTGTCAATTTACCCGGTTTTGAGCACATTAAGTTGCTCAATATTGTAGCGGTGACGATTCCAGCGACGCTCTGCGGGGTGATTGCTTTATCACTTTATAGCTTGAAACGCGGTAAAGAGTTGCAAGATGATCCAGAGTATCAACGTCGGCTGCAAGATCCTGTTTGGCGGGAACGAATTTTAAATACGACTAGCACGTCTTTAAATGAAAAATTGCCGAACTCTGCGCGTAATGCGGTTTTACTCTTTATTTTAGCATTAGTTTCTATTGTAGTGGTTGCGGTAACATCAAGTTTTCGAACAGTAAATATAGAGAAAGGTGCTTGGGCGTCTAGTGATACGACTATTTTAACTGATATAGTGCGATCAGCTAAAAAACAAAACATCCTATAGCCCTTATCTAGCCATTCTGGCGGTAGATAACGTTCTGTTTTTTAGCTGATTTGACTATATTGCTGTAGGGCAAACTAGCGTTAATATTCCATTGATTGCGTTAGAGAATGAAAATGTTACCGCAAATGGAGCAAAGGTCAGTATTAAAAAGGGTATGGTAACGATTACTGTTCCAGAGCGCGTGCAGCCTAAGCATACGGCAACGGTAACTTTAACCAAAAAAGGCGAAGCACAAGCAAGTCAAATTACTTTAACACGCAAAGCAGATAAGCCTATTTCGATGACGTTAATTATTCAGATGATGATGTTGGCTTTTGGTGGGGTGATTTTATTAGCGACTAAAACAGATGTGCAAAAAATCCCAAATGGCGTGGTATTTAAATCGGGAATGGTGGCAACAATTGCAATTTTTGGGATTGCTTGGATGAGTGATACATACTTCTCCCACGCAATGCCACAATTTAAAGGCGCGGTCATGGAAATAGTCAAAGATTATCCATGGACGTTTGCATTTGCTTTATTTATTGTATCGGTTGTGGTGAACAGTCAGGCAGCAACGGGCGTGATGCTATTACCTGTGGGTATTGGATTAGGATTACCTGCACCGCTATTAGTTGGCTTAATGCCTGCCACTTATGGTTATTTTTTTATTCTTAATTATCCTTCAGATATCGCAACGATTAACTTCGATGTGACGGGTACCACTAAAATCGGTAAATATTATTTTAATCATAGCTTTATGGCGCCGGGATTGGTAGGTGTGGTTGTTGCCTGTATTGTCGGTGTGATGTTAGGAAAGCTTTTTATTTAAATAAGATAAAAAAGTTATTCATTTAAATATTAAGTATGTTTTAATTATCGCCGGTTGAATAACCGGCGATATTTTTAATTAGGAGGAGTGTGCATGGAAAATCAAGCATTGATTACCAATGATGGCATGGCTTTTGGTGTGATTATGTTGGTCTTAGGACTGATTTTTTATACGTCGTCAAAGCAAAGTGGCTTTTGGGAAAAGTTTTATCGGCATATTCCCGCATTATTATTATGTTATTTTTTACCTGGATTATTAACGACAACCAATGTTGTTAGCGCAGAAAGCGGCGATAAGATTTACTACATTGCCTCGCGTTATCTTTTGCCAGCAAGCTTAGTTCTCTTAACTTTAAGCGTTGATTTAAAGAAGATTATTGGTCTAGGTTGGAAAGCATTAGCGATGTTTTTCACAGCAACAATTGGCATTATGTTGGGCGGACCATTTGCAATTTGGTTATTCCATGTGATTGCGCCAGAGTGGGTCGCTGGAGATATTTGGAAAGGTTTATCAACGTTGGCGGGAAGTTGGATTGGCGGTGGTGCTAATATGGCTTCGATGAAAGAGCTTCATCACGTCAATGATACTTTATTCGGCACGATGGCAGTGGTTGATGTGATTGTGGCGGAGTTTTGGATGATTACTTTGCTATTTTTAGCCAAAAATAGTAAGGGGATTGACCATTGGCTAAAAGCCGATACGCGCGCGGTTGATGATTTGAAGCATACGATTGAGCGCTATCAAAAAGAAAATGCGCGTATTCCTTCGCTGAATGATTTGATGATTATTTTAGCAATTGCTTTCTTTATCGTGGGACTAGGGCATTTAGCAGGGGCGCATCTCGGTGGCTATTTCAAGCAGTTTTCATGGGCGCAAGAATATAGTTTATCGAGTGCTTTTTTATGGTTAGTGGTGGTTGCGACGATTGGCGGTATTGGACTTTCTTTCACACCATTGCGTCATTATGAAAATGCTGGCGCTTCTAAGGTGGGAACGGTCTTTATTTATATTCTTGTTGCCGCGATTGGGATGCATATGGATTTGACTAAAATTCTCAGCCATTGGCATTTGGTTTTGGTGGGTTTGGTATGGGTTTTATTCCATATTGTGTTACTGGTGATTATGGCAAAATTGATTCGTGCACCGCTGTTTTTCTTGGCAGTGGGTTCAAAAGCCAATATCGGTGGAGCTGCTTCGGCGCCCGTTATTGCTGCGGCTTTTCATCCGTCATTAGCACCAGTGGGCGTATTATTAGCCATATTAGGTTATGCTATCGGGACGATTGGCGCTTATCTCACGGGTGAGATGATGCGGCTGATTGTTGGCGGTTAAGTATGGCGGAGGAATTATGTCAGAAAATTTGTCTGAAGAGACGGTGGTAATGAAAACTTCTGAACATTCCTCTGTTGATTTAAAGCGCGACCATTATCATAGCGGTAGTGGCCGCTTTTTTAATCCAGAGCCACAACGCGGGGTGCAGAATGTTTTATCGGCTTTGTGGCAGATGTTGGTTGCGCCAAAGAAAATGCGTCCACCTTGTTTATTGCCTGCGCTCGCACCCGATTGGCAAGCGTTTTATCAAGCGGATGAAGACGGTCTAGTGCGTGTGATTTGGCTAGGACATTCATCGCTGTTGTTGAGAGTAGGAGCGCAGACGTTGCTAATTGACCCTGTTTTTGCAAAAAGTGTTTGCCCTTTGCCGATAATGATGTTTCGCTTTCAGTCGCCGCCACTCGTCCGAGAAAATTTGCCAAAGATTGATACGGTGATAATTAGTCATAATCACTATGACCATTTAGAGCAAGCAACAATCACTTTTTTTCGTCAGACAGAAACGCGCTTTATTGTGCCTTTGGGACTTGAGCGCACGCTTATTCGTTGGGGGATTGCAAAATCGCGTATTTCTGCTCTGGATTGGTGGGAATGTTTGGAAGAAAAATCTATTCGCTATACGGCTTTACCTGCGCGCCATGATTCAGGGCGAGGATTATTTTCCCATGCGCGCAGTTTGTGGATGGGGATGATGATTGAGGATAAACAAAATACTTGCTATTACAGCGGCGATAGTGCTTTTGGAAAACATTTTGCTGAGATTGCACAGCGGTTTCCAAACATTGATTTGGCATTTATTGAGAATGGTCAATATAACGAGCGTTGGCCAGATAATCATTTATTTCCAGAGCAAACGGCAGAAGTGGCAAAGATATTGCGACCTAAGCGATTTATGCCGATTCATTGGGGCGCTTATGCTTTATCAACGCATACTTGGAATGAGCCTATTTGTCGCAGTTATCCTCTAGTAGTTGAAGCGGGAATTATGCCGTTGACCCAAAATTAGCAGAAGTGGTTAGTCCAATGAGTCAGACCAGCTTATGGTGGAAAACAGATAGTTAATCAGAATTTATCATCTATTAAACAATCAAGGAGGTATTTATGAAAAGATAGTCGCTAAGTTTAGCGTGTTTTTTTGCATCAAGCGTATTTGCTGGAAGCTTTATTATCAATACAGATTCAGAATCAACTTTTCGTCCAGTATTTTATTCTGTGCAAGAAAATCTATGCCAGAAATATGGCTGCTCTGAAAAAATCAAAGAAGAACTATCACAAATGATAAATTTTTCAGTTGTCTATTTAGACAGTAATCAAGAATAAATCAATCAAGCGATAAATCATGAAATTAACCAATTCTTAGTCGAGCTATACGATGTAGCAGAGATTACGCCAAATAAAAAGCTGGGTAATCAAGCTGAACCATTAAGCTATGAAGAGTTAGAAGACTATTTATCACCAGTTGCCCGCTATTTTTATCAAGAAGCCTTAGAGAATCCCGAGATGATTCGGCGTGATGCAATAGGATTTAATATTGCAGCAAAATACTTAGGCCATTTTCAAAAGGTAGAATTATTGGCGCTTGAACAAAATGAATATTTAGGTGGTGCGCATGGTATGGGAATTGAAGTTTTCTATAATTTTTACCACGATAAATTACTCACTCTAGAAGATATCTTACTACCAGAACAAAAAGCGACTTTTGAAAAATTGGCGCAAACCGCATTTATGAACAGCGAATATAAAGAAGGATTGTTAGATAATTTTGTCTTAACAGAAAATTTTACCTTCACCGAAAAAGGCATTAAATTATTGTGGCAGCCTTATGAAATTACTTCTTATGCGACAGGAATGCCGACTATTACTCTGCCGTATACTTCATTAGAAGGCGTAGTAAAACCAGAATTTTTAGGCAAATAATGAAAAAATTTTTTAAACGAATATTGCAAACACTGGTAGCTATCGTTGTAATACTTGTCATCACAGCCATTACAACGCATCGGTCTTTGCCAACACAAACGGGGCGGGTAGATTCCTCTGCTCTGACCATTCAGCCAGATAGCTTATTGGTAGCGCATTTATTGCCACAAATCCAATCTCATCCAAAAATGAGCGGAATTTATCCGCTACGAGCAGGGAAAGATGCCTTTCTAGCACGAATGGCATTAGTAGAAAGTGCGCAATATGCGCTAGATGTTCAATACTATATTTGGCATAACGATATTTCAGGCAATTTACTGATGCAAGCATTGTATCGCGCAGCAGGACGAGGAGTGCGTGTCCGATTGTTATTAGACGATAATAATACTGCTGGAATGGATGAAGCGTTGGCGGCATTAAATACGCATCCTAATGTAGAAATTCGTTTATTTAATCCCTTTATGCAGCGTCAATTCCGCCCATTAGGCTATTTAAGCGATTTTTTTCGCCTTAATCGTCGGATGCATAATAAATCCTTAACCGCCGATGGTATCACAACGATTATTGGTGGGCGCAACATTGGTGATGAATATTTTGAAGCGGGCACCGGTGTGATGTTCGCTGATTTAGATATTTTAGCTGTTGGACAAGCAGCAGATGATGTAGAACAAGATTTTGACCGCTATTGGGCAAGCCAATCCGCTTATCCGTTAGAAAAAATCATTCCGCAAACCTCAAAGCCCTTTGATAGTCAGCCAGCAAAAGATAGGCAAACCCAAGATTATTTACAATCATTGGCGCAATCCTCATTTGCAGAGGCGCTGCGCATGGGGAATTTACCTTTGGAGTGGGTAAAAACAACTTTAATTAGCGATGATCCCGCCAAAGGTTTAGGAAAAGTGGCGATTAAAGATACCGTTGCCGCAACAATTTTTCCTGAAATGGCAAAGGCAGAGAAAACATTAGTTATTGTTTCCCCGTATTTTGTGCCAGCAAAGCAAGGAACAGATTTTTTTAGCAGAATTGCGCAAACAGGGAAATCTTTAACCATTCTAACTAACTCTCTCGCTGCCACAGATGTAGCAGCCGTTCATGCTGGATATGCCAAATATCGTAAAGATTTACTTAGCGCTGGTGCAAAACTCTATGAATTAAAACCCGATGCGACAGTTCATACTAATCAACATGGTTTACTAAAAGGCAGTTTAGGCGCAAGTTTACATGCCAAAACGTTCGCCGTTGATGATAAAACACTGTTTGTAGGCTCTTTTAATATGGACCCTCGCTCAGCAGCCTTAAATACAGAAATGGGATTTTTAATTGATAGCCCAAATCTGGCTACAGAGCTTACCCAAAGCATTCAGAATAATATCAATCCCTATGCTTATCAGGTATTGCAAGATAAAAAAGGAAATTTATATTGGCAAACCCAAGAGCAAGCGCAGACGCTAGATTATCACAATGAACCTAATAGCGGATGGTTTAAGCGATTAGCGGTTAAGGTATGTTCTTGGCTACCTATTGAATGGTTGCTATGAGATAAAATATTGGGTAGTGGTTTGAAAAGTATGCTAACAATATATTGAAATTTATATATTTTATTGTTGCTAAAATTATTGATCCATGCTCTAGCATGCTTTTCAAGCCACTATCCAATATTTGAGTTATTGATATGGAACTTTATACTTAATCTGATATCACTTATTTCTTAGTTATTGACTATCAGCTTAATCTTGTCTGATCCATGATGGATAGCTAGATATTTTGAAGTATATTCGCAAAATTATAGCTATAGCTAAATGTCTCTAACTCGCATACAGCGTTAGCGCGTTTTGCCGTACTGAGGTTAGCTGTCTGTGGCTCGTTGATTTGTATGCAATCTGAACTCATTCAGCTATATATAGCCAACTTCCCAAAAAATGCGTACAACGCTAATTCAATATCCATCTTGAAAACAGCATCCTATCTCCAAGTACGGTATGCATTTTTTAGAGAGCCTTACTATAGTAAAAGACTACTAGAATAGTTGGTAGTGGTTTAAAAAGTATGCTGGAATATTATCAAATAATCCAATGACAGTTAAATATTTTAAATATCAATATATTAAAAGAAGTATTTTTTGTAAGAGTATGTTTAGCATACTTTTCAAACTACTACCGAATAGTTATATAGTGAAAGGCTACTAAAATAGTTACAGTGTTAAGATAAATAAAGTAAGTACACATACTTTACTGGAATAATCATCTAATTTCTGTAACTCTTTTATTAGCCTTTGTCTATATATAAATCCTATTAAAATATATGACTCTAGACTATCAGGAATAACCTGTTAGTTTAGAGCCCTCTTTTTTGTGAAGAATTAACTATGGTTGAGGCTGGCTCAAGAGGATAGTCAACTTGCTAGCATACAGTAGGGGTTTTAGCTGTATTTCTTGAAATACTATTAGACTTAGTTATATTGATTGGCTATTAAATTTTACATTGAAAGTTTAATGGTTTCAGGTGTGTATCCGCGTGCTTGGTAGGCTTTGTAGCGTGCGCGCGTTGCAGATAATACATCATTGGTATTCTGCACGATTTCAATGACTCTTTGGCAGTTTTGCGGAATATCGGCTTGGGTATCTAAGCTAAGATTGATAAAGGTATCTGCATGGGTTACTCGTTCTGGTGCAGTGGTAATAAGGATAGGCGCATCATTACTATGCTTACTATCGTGACTCAGCGTATGAGGTAAGAAGCTGGTAAGCGGATATTGCCATAGCCTTTCATCAACTAGCGTTGCTAATGTATGGTTCTCACAATGAATAATCAGATTTTTTTCGCCACCGTTGAGTGCTTTTTCACATAATTTACAAAGAATTTGTAGGCGCCTTTCGATATCGGCGCCTAAGGGTAAGACGTAAAATCGGATAATTGGCATTATTCGCTAAGTTCTTCTAAAGCGGATAAATAGTTATCTCGCAAGGCAAGGGTAACTTTTCCGGCTTTGCCATCACCGATTATATGATTATCAATACTCAATACTGGTGTTGCCCAGTTGGCTGCAGAAGTAATGAAGGCTTCATTTGCTAAAATCGCTTCGCGTGGCGTAAAGGCTTTTTCGACGAGACGAAGTCCTAACTGATTGATGATTTTGATCATCGCTTGGCGAGTGATGCCATTTAATATTTCATGATTAGCAGGGCGAGTGAATACGCTATCGCCTTTGACAATATAAGCATTATTTGCTGTTCCTTCAGTGATATAGCCGTGTTCATCCACCATCCAAGCATCATCATAGCCATTATGATGAGCGATAGAGCGACAAAGCGATTGAGCGAGTAATTGAGTGGTTTTGATATCTCTGCGTTGCCAACGAATATCAGGCAATGTTTGTATTTTTAAGCCGGGCTCATTTTGTGCGGCAAGAGGGTCGTGGAAGATGGGAAACATGATCAATGTTGGGCGCATATTGGTGTCGATTAAAAAATCTCTTACGCCAGTTCCCCGCGTTACTTGCAAATAAATTTCTCCATTAGTGATATGGTTTTTCTCAATAATTTGGCGTTGAATATTGCTTAGCTCAGAAAAGCTCCAAGGCATTGGCATATTGAGCTCGCCTAAAGAGCGTTCCAGTCTTTTTAAGTGAGCGGAGTTATCGATGAGTTTTCCTTTAACAACAGCGCTGACTTCATAAACAGAATCCGCCATTAGAAATCCGCGATCATAGATAGAAACGCTGGCTTCTTTTGCAGGTAAAAATTCGCCATTGACATAAACAATATGTGTATTCATAAGTCCTCCTTTTCAGCTTTCATCATACCGTAGTTCTGCAAGTAATGGAGCGTTCATTTTTAGATTTTTTGCACTAATTTAGTGCAAATATTCAGTTAAAAGGAAGAGGCTTTTTTCTTTAATTTTATGTTTTCAATATGGTTTTATATTTTTTATTAAGTTGGCATGATTCGTGAAGAAGATAGATGAAGTTAACAAGAGGAGCCGATTATGCAATTAGTTACCGCCATTATTAAACCTTTTAAATTAGATGAGGTAAGAGAAGCTTTATCTGAAATTGGGGTTTCAGGAATGACCATTAGCGAAGTAAAAGGGTTTGGACGACAAAAAGGTCATACAGAGCTTTATCGAGGCGCGGAATATATTGTGGATTTTCTGCCTAAGATAAAAATAGAGATTGCCGCTAATGATGAAGATGTGGATTCTATTGTTCAAGCAATTATTTCAGCGACTAATACGAATAAAGTTGGAGATGGCAAGATTTTTCTAACACCTTTAACTCAGGTTGTACGCATTCGTACAGGCGAGCTAGATGATGCAGCTTTATAAAATGAGGAGATTATGATGCAAACAGATATATTATCTTTGAATTACGCTTTAAATACCTTTTATTTATTGGTTTCTGCTGCTTTAGTGTTGTGGATGGCAGCAGGATTTGCAATGTTGGAAAGTGGCCTGGTTCGTTCAAAAAATACGACCGAGATTTTAATTAAAAATATCGGATTATTTTGTATTGCCTGCTTAATGTATTATTTATCAGGCTATGCCATGATGTATCCCGGTGAACAGTATGCTGGTGGGGTTTTCCCCGGCTGGCATTTTTTAGTGAGCATGGATGATTATACAGTGGCTGATTTAGCGACCGAAAATATGGCAGGGGATTATTCTCGTTTAGCAGATTTCTTTTTTCAAGTTTGCTTTGTCGCTACAGCAATGTCGGTTGTTTCTGGCGCGATTGCTGAGCGAATGAAGTTGTGGGCATTTTTTATATTTGCCATTGTTATGTGTGGAATCATTTATCCTATTCAAGGTTTTTGGAAATGGGGCGGTGGTTTTTTAGATGCTATTGGATTCGTAGATTTTGCAGGCTCTGGTATTGTGCATTTATGTGGTGCGAGTGCGGCATTAGCAGGAGTGTTAGTGCTTGGACCAAGAATGGGAAAATATGGAAAACATGGTCAAATTCATGCCATTCCCGGTGCAAATATGCCCTTAGTCGCCCTTGGAACAATGATTTTATGGCTAGGTTGGTTAGGATTTAATAGCGGTTCTCAATTAAAAATTTCTGATGTTGAAAATGCAAATGCTGTTGCGCGTATATTTGCGAATACAACGCTTGCAGCGACAGCAGGAGGAATTTTGGCAATGATTACCGCACAGTTTATTTTTAAGAAAATGGATTTAACCATGCTTTGTAATGGCGTTTTGGCTGGACTGGTTGCGATTACTGCTGCGCCTGATTCTCCTACTTTGATGCAAGCAATTTTTATTGGAGGGGTTGCATGGGGATTGGTAGTCTTGTCTGTATTAATGATTGACCGCTTTCGCTTAGATGATCCAGTTGGTGCAATATCTGTTCATGGTGTCTGTGGTATTTGGGGATTGTTAGCGGTTTGTCTCAGTCAAGAAAATGTTTTCGTAGCACAGTTAACGGGAATTGCGGCAATTATAGGATTTGTATTTATCACGAGCTTAATGGTTTGGTTTTTGCTGAAGTTAACAATAGGTATTCGGGTAGATGCTCAGATTGAATATGAAGGAATGGATTTACATGAGTGCGGTATGTCAGCGTATCCTGAGTTCGTAGGTGCGAAATAAAGGTGATTTGAATCTGGTAGAAATAAGCAAAGATATCTTTGCTTATTTCTTTTAATTTATTGTATGACTGAATATTTCTATATTTGAAGAAAAGTTATTCCTATATCCTAGAATGATAAGAATGTGAGCATATAATTGTTTACTTAGAGATATTGGTTTATAAGCTTCATCGTAGAATTTTATCAACTAAAGAAAGAGCGTTTAAAATTATTGTTCATCTAATTGATAAAATTGGTTGGTGATGGCTTTTGCGCTGCGATGCACATCTCCAACATCTTTTTGGGCTTGTTCAATATGTTTAGCAAGATTGTCCATTCTTCCCTGAAATTGTTGGAATTCTTTTTTAAGATGATAGAGTTGTTCGCGTAGAAGGTGCGCTTGTTTTCGTGTTGCATCATCTTTTATCACGGTTTTAGCTGTTGTTAGGATGGCAACCAATGTTGTAGGAGAAGTTAGCCAAACGTTTCGATGGTGCGCGTATTCAATAATTTCTCCAAAGTTTGCGTGTAGTTCCGCAAATATTGCTTCGGCAGGAATAAACATAATGGCTCCTGCCGCTGTTTCTGGTGGGAGAATGTATTTTTCTGCGATATCATTGATATGGTGTCGGATATCTTTGGCGAATTGTTGAGCGGCGGCAGAATTTCTTGTGCCATTAACATAGAGTTTTCGATAGCTTTCTAAGGGAAATTTAGAATCAATTGCTAGTTGTCCAGTGGGTTCAGGCAGTTTTAATAAACAGTCTGGTCTAAGTCCGTTACTAAGTGTTGATTGATATTGCACATATTGTGCGGGAAGAATATTGTCAATTAGCGTTTTTAGTTGACTTTCGCCAAATGCACCACGACTTCTTTTATCAATTAAGATTTCTTTTAGCCCGGTAACATCATTGGCCAGTGAATCTAAACGTTTCTGTGCTTCGTCTATTTTAGAAAGTCGAGAAATGATATCTTTTAGGGTGCTGTTTTGGTGTGTGGTATTTTGTGATAAATATTGTTGAATGCTTTCGGTAATGTTTATTAGTCTTTTTTCAGTTAAAGCAGTAAGTTGAGAGATTTCTCGATGTAGATGTGTGTTTTGATGAACTAATTGTTCATTAATTTCTTTGCGTAAAACGCTGTCGCCATAATCTTGTCGCATAATCAATGTTTGCTGCTGACGATTGAGTTCATTTCTGGTAAATTCCTGAAGCTTTTCAAATTGTCTTTGCTGGTGGGCTGCAAATTGTTTCATCAATTTGTATTGACGTTGTGATTGTTGGCGATTGAGAATTAAAAAGGCGATAAAGATGATTGGTATCAATAAATAAATTAAAGATTCGAGCATAAGTAAGTAGCGTTGATGAGGCATTTGGGTAGCTATTAGTCAAATCAGTTTAAAACAAAACATTCTATAAATTTGTCTATTCTAGCGATAAATGATGCTCTGTTTTTTTAGCTGGTTGCACTATATCTGGTAATACTAAATACATTTATATTTTATAAGGATTTTAGATGAGTGTGAGAAAAAAGATGAGATATTTGCAAGTAGCGTCGGGCAAAAAACTATTATTATTTAATAAGCCTTATGATGTGCTATGTCAATTTTCAGATGAACAAGGTCGTCAAACGTTAAAAGATTTTATTCCTATTACTAAGGTGTATCCAGCAGGGAGATTGGATAGAGATAGTGAGGGTTTGGTTGTTTTAACAGATGATGGACGATTGCAAGCTAGTATCACAGAACCTAGATTTAAATTGCCTAAAACGTATTGGGTACAGGTAGAAGGGATCATAGATGAGCGCGCAATTACTCAATTAACAAAGGGGGTGATATTAAAAGATGGTTTAACCTTGCCTGCACAAGCAAAAATAATAGAAGAGCCGAAGGGGTTATGGCGACGAAATCCGCCTGTTAGATTTCGAAAGTTGGTTCCAACTAGTTGGTTGTGTTTGACGATTTGTGAAGGTCGTAATCGACAGATTCGGCGGATGACAGCAGCTGTGGGTTTTCCAACGTTAAGATTAATTCGCATACAGGTTGGCAGTTGGCAATTAGGTGAATTATCATTAGGAGCTTATAAACTGCTATCGTAAGAGGAGAGTTAAATGAAAGCTGCCATTGGAAAGTTAGTTGCTAGGAAGGACTTATCTAGTGAAGAAATGCAGGCAGTAATTAGCAGTATGATGCAAGGAGAACAACCGCCAGAATTGATTGCTGCTTTTTTAACGGCTTTAGCAATGAAGGGAGAGACGGTAGAAGAGGTAACTGCGGCAGCAAAGGTGATGCGTCAATTGGCTAAACAGGTTTATTTGGTTAGTGATGAAATTATGGTTGATCCAGTTGGGACAGGGGGAGATGGCGTAGGATTATTTAATTGCTCAACAGCAAGCGCTATTATTGCTTCTGCTGGCGGGGTAAAAATTGCAAAGCATGGCAATATTGCGGCGAGTAGTGCCTCTGGTAGTGCGGATGTTTTAAGAGAAGCTGGTGTAAAACTGGAGTTATCTCCAGAACAAGTCGTTAATGCAGTTAATCTTTGCGGGTTTGGGTTTATGTATGCGCCTGCTTTTCATGCGGCTATGCGGCATGTGGCTCCCGTGCGCCGAGCAATTGGTATTCGCACAATATTTAATGTTTTAGGGCCTTTAAGTAATCCAGCAGGTGTTAAGCATCAAGTATTGGGAGTTTTTGCCAAAGATTGGGTACGTCCTATGACAGAAGTCTCTAAAAATTTAGGCGCTCAAAGTGTGATAACGGTATGTTCTGCAAACGGGTTAGATGAGTTTGCTATTACAGATATAAATTTTGTTTGTGAGCTGTGCGCAGATGGTACAATTATAGAATATGAAATTGATCCCGTTGAATTAGGAATTAAGCATAGATGCCATGATTGTTTAAAGGTTTCTAATGCAAAAGAAAGTTTATCATTAATTCAAGCAATTTTTCGAAGTGAGGGACCAAAAGAAGGAGAAGATATGTTGGCTTTAAATGCGGCTGCAATTTTTAAAGTGGCAGGAAGAGTGAAAAGCTGGCAAGAAGGAATCATGCTTGCAAAACAAATTATCCAAGATGGGCGGGCTTTATCTCAACTCACTAAAATTGCTAAAATCAGCCAGCTAGAGGTATAGATATGACAATTCTCGAAGACATCGTGGCATATAAGCGTAAAGAAGTTGATGAACAAAAAAAATTTATTGATGAGGAGTATTTAATTGCAAATATTGATTTATCTCCTGATCAGCCTAGAGGCTTTATGCGTGCGATTAGTGAGCGTCATGATAGCGGAAGAGTTGCGGTTATTGCTGAGATAAAAAAAGCTTCTCCAAGTGCCGGTCTTATTCGCGAGGATTTTCAACCAAAAGAAATTGCTTTAGCTTATGCCAAGCATCAGGCAACTTGTTTGTCTGTTTTGACAGAGAAACAATTTTTTCAGGGGAGTCCATTGCATTTTCGTCAGGTACGTAATGTTGTTGATTTACCAATGTTAAGAAAGGATTTTATCATTGACCGATATCAAGTGATTGAGTCAAGAGCGTTGGGAGCAGATTGTGTTTTGCTGATTGCTGCTATTTTGACTGATCAAGAAATGGTAGCTTTTACACGTCTTGCTTATGATTTGGGAATGGATGTTTTGGTTGAAGTACATAATCGTGAAGAATTAGATCGAGCTTTAGCTTTACCAATAAAAGCTATTGGTGTGAATAATCGAAATTTACATGATTTTAGTATTTCGTTGGAAACGTCTTTAAAGCTTTACGAACAACTACCCGAAGATTATTTGCTGATTAGTGAGAGTGGTTTATCAAGTCATGATGATATTGTTGCTTTACAAAAAGCGGGAATTCATACTTTTTTGATTGGAGGGTCGCTGATGAAAGCAGAGCATCCGGGACGTGCTTTACAAAATTTGATAGATGGTTAAGGAGCTGTTTAATGTCGCAATCTGTATATGAAATTAGTCATCCACTTGTTCAGCATAAATTAACGACGTTGCGAAAAAAAGAAACGACTACTATGGAATTTCGAGCAGTTGCTTCAGAAATTGGCTTGATATTAGCATATGAGGCAACGCGCGATTTGCCTTTAGCAGATGTAGAAATAGAAACGCCACTTGAAAAAATGACCGCTAAAGAATTATTAGGCAAAAAGGCGTGTATTATAAGTATATTAAGAGCAGGAAATGGTTTATTGGACGGTGTACTAAAGCTTTTACCAGCGGCAAAAGTGGGCTATGTGGGTATGGAGCGAGATGAACAAACTCATCGACCGCGCGCTTATTATTGTAAATTGCCTAGCGCAATGGATGCGAGAATTGCATTGGTGGTTGATCCGATGTTAGCGACTGGCTTTTCAGCAATTGAAAGTATTCATAAAATTAAAGCGTTAGGTGCAAAAGATATTCGATTTTTGTGTTTGCTGGCAACCCCCGAAGGTTTGGCAGCAATGCAAAGGGCTCATCCCGATGTACCCGTTTATACAGCAGCTATTGATCGTGGATTAGATGAAAATGCTTATATCCGTCCGGGATTGGGAGATGCTGGAGATAGATTATATGGTACGTTATAAACAATTTGGTTTGTTAATATTAGTAATATTTCCTATTGCTGCTTTTGCGCTTTCTAATTATCGTGCAAGTTATGATATTAGTGTGCGCGGTGTCAGCGCAGGTACGCTGATGCATGAGGCTTTTTTTACGGATATTACTTATCGGATTGATACAGTTGCTCGTCCTTCTTTAGCAGCTCAGATGTTAGGTTATGGTGAAATTCGAGAAACAGTTAAGGGATTATTAAAAAATGATTTAATTTTGCCACAAAATTATCAGCGGACAATGAAAGGCGATAGCGATTATCAACTCAATTATATTTTTCATCCAAAAGAAGATAAAATTGATGTTAACCATGCAGGAGAAGAAAAAGTTTTATCTTATGATAAAGATCTTCATCCTTTAGATTCACTTTCAATGGTGGTTCAGGCTTTAAAAGATACAGAAAATCATCATTCACCTACAGAGTATACTTTAGTCATGGAAGATAAAATTCATACTTATCAAGTACAAAAGCTCGCTGATCAAACATGGGAAACGAGAAAAGGAAAATCTTTTGCGGTTCATGTGTATCGGCAAACAAGCGGTAATCGGCAAACGGTAATTTATTTTGCTGATAATCCTTTGCGGTTAGTGCGTTTAGAACAGTTCAAAAAAGGACAAAAACGCTTTTCTATGACTTTAACGGATTATCAGTCTTTGAAATGAAAGTACTTTGGCTGTCAAAAGAACAACCGGTTTCTTACGCATCTCGTCTCCATACTGGCTTGCGTCAGCGAATAGGAACGTGTGAAGCATTATCTTTAAGTATTGAGCAGCAACAAAATTTAGAAGACTTTTTCACGCGTTTTGTTCGTTTATCCCAATATGATCGAATTTTACTAGAGTTTCCGCAGTCTTTAATTTATCAACAAAGTCATTTTTTACGCCGTCTTCCACATCTTAGCGTGCTTTCTTTGGGAGAGCGTTATTCTGCAAAAGAGAAACGCTATTTACGTAAAAATTTATCTGTAATGCCGTGGATGAGATTTATTGGCGATGATTGTCGCTTGGTGAAAGCGTTAGTAGAGAAGGGATATGACGCTTATTGGATTTATCCTACTTTTAATCCTGATCATTATTGGTTGCATCGTAAGCTTAGAGGGCAAACACAATGTGTTATTTTCGATCCTAATAATGAACTTAAATCTTTTCATCGTCGGCAAATTGGCGCTTTTCAGCTACGTTTTTTAAAGCCTAATGAGGATTTAGCGGGTATTCTTAGAGCTGAGGATTTATTTATCTATTGGCCAAAAACGCCAGAAAGAACGCCCTTACCGATGATTCAGGCAATGGCTTGTGGCGCATTGGTTATTACGCCAGATCCGGGGGTTAAAATGCGTGTCCGGTATCGTTGGCGTGATCACGAAAATTGTATTTTTGCCAATGATCCACATAGCGCATTTGAGACAGCAGCAATTTTATCGGATCATCCGCATATGCTACATGAGTTAGCAAAAAAAAGTCATGAAGATGTTCAGCGATTTTTTCCTCAGCCTATCGGTTTTATGTTAGGAGGGGCTTTGGAACCTAAAATACGTCTTTCAGAAGATTATCCAAAAAAAATTAGAATTTTTGGTTTTGAATTCTAATTGAAATTAGTATCAACAACCCTAATAATCTTCAATGGGCAAGAATAATCTTGGAGTAAAAATGATAAAAAAAAATATTGTCACTTCATCAGATTCCGCTCATTTATTCGATAAGTTTTTTTTATCTCATTGGAAAGTTTGGTATTTTTATCTAGGTATCATCAGTATTTTAACAACGCTGTTAATTTGGTTGAGTTATGAGCAGACTTTTTCAAGACAATCTGTGCAATTATTGTGGTTAGCTAAATATTCTCCTGATACGGTTTTTTTAAAACTACTAGCAATTCCTGCTAGTATGGGAGAAACGACAGTAGTTTTGACTTTGGCTTTCATTCACATGATGCTAGCTTTGATTTTTGTTAGAGTGGGTGAGCAAATTGGAATTGGTAGAAGAACACTATTTGTTTTATTTCTTTGCTTAAATTTTTCACCAGAATATAACCATTCTCGTTTCTTAATTGATAGCACATTGATATGGTCATTATTATGGTTAGTGGCAGTATGGTGGTTTTTAAGTTGGTATGAAAAGTCTTTAATAACCGCTTTTATTGGATGGGCGGCTCTTATTTGGATAAATACGTTTTTTGGGCTTTATTCTTTATTGTGGGCATTAGGCTTTCCTTTATGCTTTTTGTGTTGGCCAGGTCGATATCGGCATTGGTGGCAGGGTATTACAGAAAGAGTAAGATTTTTACTGGTCTATTACTTAATTGTCGCTCTAGTTATTAGTTTCTCTCCAGAATGGTGGGAAACACTTTGGCAATTAGCAAATAAGACTTGGCAGCAGTTTCAGCAAATGGCTAAAGAGATTTCGCTTTTTATGAGCAGTGATAGAAGTTTTGATTTAGACGTAGGAACGGCTTTTTTATTTTCTTTACAATTAGTAGCGATCAATGCTTTAAAGGTTGCCGGACTACCCGTAATTTTTATTTTATGGCTATCTGTTAAAATGAAAATATCCTCAGTTTTAAAAGGTAGAGTACAGTTATTCTCATGTTTTTGCTTAGGGTTTTCTTGGGTAATTACGGCTGTTGCTCTATTATATCAAGGGCATGTACCTGAAGATTTATTGTTCCTTCCTATTTTATTTTTATTTCTCTGGTTAGGAGCAAAAGGGACGTACTATGCTATTCAAAAAATAAGTAGTGGCGCCATTGCGCCTGAGCGTTTATTGATTGGTGGATGGTTATTAGTTGCTTATGCAATTGCTAGCGTTATTCAATTTGGACCTTCACCTGTTTATCAACGGTTAGCTGGTGAGTGGGTAGCGAATCATCCTACGGCAGGTAAGGTGATGAGTAATTCAGCGATTGCTCTATATTATGCTGAGGAGTCACCCTTACCAGATAATGCTAGTCATATGGAATTGGATGATGCTGCTTTTTTAAATTCTGCCCTCACAAGTCAGGATTATTTTATTCATGCGCAAAATCGACACCGAACTCTATCATTAGATTTTTCACATTTCAAAATTTTAGCGCAGTTTAGTAATCGTCGAGGAGATACGGCTTATGTCCTTGTCCCTAAGTAGCACAGAGTTATTAGCGCATTTACCTAAAGAGATTCGCTTAAAAGTATTAAGAGAATATCAACTTGCGATAACCGATACGATGAAAACGGTTGTATCAGAACCAGCAATTGCTAATCAATTTATTCCTGATGAAAGAGAGCTTAATATTTCCACTCATGAATTAGTAGATCCTATTGGTGATGATGCACATTCTGTGGTACCTTTTTTAGTTCATCGGTATTTCAATCGTGTTTTATGGAAAATTGTGCCAACGTGCGCAGTTTATTGTCGTTTTTGCTTTCGAAAAGAGCATATTGGCCGAAAAGGAGAGCAGCCGAAGCAAGAAGATATTCAAGCAGCACATCATTATATTGCAATGCGTTCTGAAATAGAGGAAGTGATTTTAAGTGGCGGGGATCCAATGACGCTTTCTTCTATCCGCTTAAAGGCATTTGTTGCTGCATTGAAAGATATTCCGCATATTAAACGTATTAGAGTGCATACAAGAATTCCTGTTGTTGCGCCAGAAATGGTAAAGAAAGACTGGATACGGGTGTTAGAAGAAACAGAGAAAAATTTGGTTTTTGTGATACACGCCAATCATTCTGCTGAATTTAGTCAGAAATCAGATGATGCGCTCGCAATGTTAGCGACTAAGGGTTTGCTATTATCTCAAACGGTGTTGTTGAAGTCGGTAAATGATAGTGTTGAAGCATTGCAATCCCTAATGAATGCTTTTTTAGAGAGAAAAATCAAACCTTATTA
>NZ_LWHB01000078.1 GCF_001889065.1 Suttonella ornithocola
ACGGGTGTTAGAAGAAACAGAGAAAAATTTGGTTTTTGTGATACACGCCAATCATTCTGCTGAATTTAGTCAGAAATCAGATGATGCGCTCGCAATGTTAGCGACTAAGGGTTTGCTATTATCTCAAACGGTGTTGTTGAAGTCGGTAAATGATAGTGTTGAAGCATTGCAATCCCTAATGAATGCTTTTTTAGAGAGAAAAATCAAACCTTATTATTTACATCATTTGGATTTAGCGCGGGGAACGCAACATTTTCGCCTTTCTTTGGCGGAAGGAATAGCGCTTTATCAATCTTTGCGACATGTGCTTTCCGGTATTGCGTTACCTGCTTATATTGTGGAAATTCCAGGCGGAGAGGGGAAGGTTCCTGTTTTGCAGCTAACAGATAATCAGAGATTTCAATTAAAACAAATGGGAATATCATGATAGTTAAATTGGCTAAAAACAGGATGAGACCTTTGCAAAACCCTAAAAAAACACTAAGCTTTCTCTTGAGCCAATATAGAGGAAAAAACCATGGCAACCTTCTTCCAACAAAGTGCCAAAAGCATCATTGTCAAACACATAGATCGATTTCCTTTACTCAAGCTTCAAGCCGTTATTGACTGGAATCCCATACGCCAAAGCCTGCAACAATTCCGATACCGTCAGGAATGTAGCGAACGCCCACCTTTAAAGCCATCTTACTCGGGCAATGGTACACCTTTCAGCCTCAGAGCTTGACACAGCCTTGTTACCCGTTTGGACTTCTATCTCTTCTGCGGATTTGATGAAATGCACATCCCTGACCACAGCACCCTTTGCCGTTATCGTAACTGGATTGCAGAAAGCAAACTTTTACCTAAACTTCTCAAGCTCATCAATCGCCAAAACGAGTCTTTGGGACATTACATCGTAAGTTTATAGTGAAAAGCTACTAGAATAGTTACAGTGTTAAGATAGATGAATGAAGTAAGCAAACATACTATTACTGAAATAGTAATCTAATTTCTGTGACTCTTTTATTAGCCTTTGACTATAGCGGTCAATGGCGTTCTATTTTGTAGCTAATTGCATGATATTTATTGAGGAATAATTAAGGTATCACTAAAATCTGATGAATGTGTTCCCCCGCCTAAGGCAAGATATAGAGCAACTCTTTTGATTAAGCGTTGATAACGAGTGTCTAGTAAAGCATTTTCTATATTGCGGCGACTATTTTGAGCTTCTAGTAGGGTTTGCAGACTATCTGCTCCAGCGCGATATCGTTCTTCTGTGAGATAAACAATATTATTCGCAGCTTGATGCTGTAATTGAAGCTGCTCGGCGGTTAGTTCGGATTCTTGTAGGGAAATTAATGCAGTTTCAACATCGCGTAAAGCGTTATAAAGCGTTTGACGATAATCTGCTAATGCGCTTTGGTATTGGCTTTGTGAGGTTTTTAGTGCGAGTTGTTTTTCTCTTTGCTGAAGAAAAGGTAAGCTAATGCTAGCAGCAATAGTCCCAATAGGATTGCGCAATAGTTGAGAGAGTTGTTCGCTGC
This sequence comes from Suttonella ornithocola, assembly GCF_001889065.1. Taxonomy (GTDB): domain Bacteria; phylum Pseudomonadota; class Gammaproteobacteria; order Cardiobacteriales; family Cardiobacteriaceae; genus Suttonella_A; species Suttonella_A ornithocola. The sequence goes on from NZ_LWHB01000078.1 coordinate 1,524, forward strand.
TGGTATTGATCCCCCCCGTTAAGCTGATAGTCGGATAAAAATCTCTCTCAGCGATAGTGATATTGCCAAGACTGGCCTGTAAACGATACATTTTTGCCCGTAAATCTGGACGTTGGTGTAATAGGTTAGCAGGTAATCCAGCAGGAATATTGACTAATGATATCTGATTCAATGTTTCATGGCTGAGGTAGGCGGTTGGTGCTTGTCCTAATAAGGTTGTTAGTATGAATTGTGCTTTTTTTGCATTGGCTTCTAGTGAGATTCGGCTGTTTTGGATGTTGCTTAGGCTTTGTTTTGCATTATTGATATCCAGTTGAGAAGCAGCACCCGTTTGATGTTTTATTATTGTTAATTGATAGATTTTTTCTTGATAACTTTGTTGTTGTGCATTGAGCTTTAATTGTTCGTTAGCATAGAGCAAAGTAAAATAGGCATTAGCAATTTCTCCTTCCAAAGAGAGCTTGGCAGAAAGCCAATCTTCTGCGCTGGCATTGGCATTCCAAATTTGGGTTTGGGTAGAGGCTTTTAATTTTTGCCAAAGGTCAAGTTGATAGCTTGCTGATAGTCCTGCGCTATGGCTAGTTTGATGTTGATTATCTGAGAAATTTTGATGATAGTTGGTGCCAATATTTCCGCTAAAAGTCGGGGTTTGCGCTAGTGTTTGTTGATCAAGCGATAATTTTGCTTGTCGCCAATTTTCTATTAGTGCTTGTAAATTTTGGTTGTCTGTAAGCGCCTGAGTCATCAGTTGGTTTAGTGCTTGACTGTTAAAACTTCGCCACCATTGTTGATGTGATTTTTCAGCTGTTTGATAAGGTGCCATTATCCATTGTTTGGGTAAATCGATACTTTGGCTCAGATTCTTCTCAGCATTAGGAATAGAAAAATTGCTACAGGCACTTAAAGTAACTAATGAAGCACAAATAAATAAGATACGCATGATTATTCTCCACTTAGCGCTTCAACGGGATCTAATTTAGCCGCATTTTTTGCAGGCAAATAGCCGAACAAAATACCAATACCGGTAGAGCAAGCAAAAGCAATGATAATAGAAAACATAGAATAAATCATTTGAAATTCGCTGATGGCAGATACTAATTGTCCTAATCCATAGGCAAGCGCAATCCCTAAGATGCCGCCAATTAAGCATAGTAAAATCGCTTCGATGAGAAATTGCCGCATAATATCACTTTGGCGTGCGCCAACTGCCATACGAATACCAATTTCTTGTGTGCGTTCGGTAACAGACACAAGCATGATATTCATAACACCAATACCGCCAACAATCAGGGAAATAACCGCGATCGCAGAAATGAGCAAAGTAAGTGTTTGCGTGGTTTGCGTAATGGTTTGTCGGATAGCATCATTATTGATTAGGGTAAAATCTTCTTTACCATGCCGTTGAATTAAAATGCGTTTGACCGCATCTTCAGCGATAGCACTTTCGATATTATCTGCTATTCGAAGAATAATATTTGAAACGTAGGTTTGTCCTAATAATCGGCTCATGACGGACGTATAGGGCATCCAAATATTGACATTATTACTGTTAGAAAAGTGCATTTGATTATCAACATTAACGATTCCTATGATTGTCAACGGCATATTGTTGAGCAAGACTACTTTTCCTAAAGGGTTTTGATGAGGAAATAATTGATGTGCGCCATTTTCATCTAAATATCCTACAGCTGCATGATGAGTAATATCAGCTGCGCTAAGTATGCGCCCTTGCGTAATTGGGATATTTTGTACCTGAAAATACTGTTGACCCATACCTGTAATGGAAGTATTCAACGCTTTATCGCCAATACGTAAAGTGCCAGAGGTATTGATACTAGGCGTTGCACTATCAATAAAACTTTGCTCAGAAAGAATATTTGCATCTGATGCAGTTAATGTTCGAATACGAGCGGCGCGTCGTTCCCCAAACTTACCGGGAAAAACTTGAATGGTATTTGAGCCTAAATCGCTAATTTGTGCCAATACTTTTTGTTGCGAACCTTGTCCTAAAGCAACCATACTGACAACTGATGCGACTCCAATAATAATGCCAAGCATCGTTAAAAAAGCCCTTAGTTTATGCCCTAAAATTGCACGAATAGCCATATGAAAAGCATTGGCAAGGGCTTTTAATCCTAAAGTATCGGTTCCTTTAGCGGGTTGTTTAGGGGTAGGTGGGTTGATAGAACGTGGCGTTTGCTGCGTATCAGATAAAATAACTCCATCTTTTAGCTCAATCACTCTATCGGCGCTGGCGGCAATATTGGGGTCATGGGTAACCAATATAATCGTATGGCCGTCTGCATGTAATTCTCGTAAAATGCGCATCACTTCTTTGCCAGATTCGCTGTCTAGTGCGCCAGTAGGTTCATCAGCAAAAATAATTCGTCCACCATTCATTAGCGCTCTGGCAATAGATACCCGCTGCTGCTGACCACCTGATAGCTGACTGGGTTTATAATTTATCCGTTCACTAAGACCTAAACGAGAGAGTAGGGCATCAGCTCTTTGTAGCCGAGCGAGCCGATCAATGCTTGCATATACCGCAGGTATAGCCACATTCTCGCGTGCACGTAAATCTGCGAGTAAATGATATCTTTGAAAAATAAAGCCAATATGCTCACGACGTAACCGTGCACGTTCTCGGTTAGAAAGTAATTGCGTATTTTTACCGTCAATCCAATATTCTCCCTCTGTTGGTCGATCTAAGCAGCCTAAAATATTCATTAAAGTCGATTTCCCTGAACCTGATTGCCCAATAATTGCAACCATTTCCCCAGCATAAATCTCAATATTTAATCCATGTAAAATCGTGGCTTCTGTTTCGCCCTTGCCATAGCGTTTAATTAAATTTTTTGTTTGAATGAGCGGTGTATCCATTAGAAAAACCCTCTGCGTTTCCCAAATGGATTGTCGTTATTCCCTTCACTACTAATAACTACTATTTCGCCTTCATTTAATCCATTTTTAACTTCCGCATTTACGCCATCTTCTAAACCAACAGTAATAGGGCGGGTTTGTGGTTGTCCATTGACTAAAACGGTAACAGAAGATTGATTGTTATTGGTTTGAATAGCAGTCATTGGAATAAGTAGCACATTTTCAGCTTTTGCCACTTCAATAGAAATATTAGCTGTCATCCCATAGCGCAATTTATGATTAGCATTAGGAATATCAATATGACCATAATAATAAATCGCTGTATTAGCCGTTAAAGTGTTATTATCAGAAATCTCTTTCGGGGCTGGGTCAATACGCGCTAAATTTGCATGATAGGTTTCGCTATTTTTACCTAATAAAGTAAAACTAACAGGTAATCCAACACGCATCACAGCAATATCTGCCTCGGCAATTTCAGCTTTTATCGTCATTACATCCGTCTGTGCTAAAGTCACTAAAGTAGGGCTTGATTGTGCGGCGTTTTCACTTTGTCCTTCTTCTACCGCAACGGCAATAACGGTTCCAGAAATAGGTGCATTCACTTTTGTGTAACCTAAATTGACATTGGCATTTTCAATCGTTAATTGGCTTTGACGAATATTTGCTTCAGCTTCTTTAACAGCATTCTGTGCGCGGATAAAATCATTATAAGAACTTTGCTGTTCAGCCTGCGTGCCAGCGCCTTTTTGATAGAGCTTATTGGCGCGAGCATAGGCTTGTTGTGCGGTTGCTAAATTTGCTTTAGCCGTTTTTAATGCCGCTTGATGACTGGCTAATTGCGCAACAGCAGTTTGTTTTGCATTTTCTTGTGTTCTCGCATCTATTTCGGCAATTAAATCCCCCTCTTTGACTTCATCACCCACTTGGACAGTGAGTTTAGAAATTTCTCCCGTCACTTGCGCACCAACTTTCACAATTTTTTTAGGATAAATCATGCCACTGGCATTAACGCTATAAACAATATTTCCTCGTCGAACATTTTCTGTAATGAACTTTTGTGTATTATCTTTATCTTGTGTTTGCGCTTGATAGAGATACCAAGTGCCAGCCCCCAGAGCAATTAAGAGAATAAAAATCAATAGAGATTTAATAGAAAAACCTTTTTCTGTAGAAGACTTATATGGCATTTAATGATCCAAAAGCGATAAAAAGAAAATTATACGCAAATCCCTGATCAATAAATCTCAATAAAAAGTAAGGAAAGCCACTTAATGAAAAACCAAAATGTTATTGGTTAACTATAATGATAAGTTTTATTATTAAAAATATATTTATCTTCAACTGGTTAAAAAAAATAAAATAAAAGAAAATCAATTTTACTTGATATAAATAATAAGATTGATTATCATTAAATTCGACGGAGCAGTCATGTACTCTGTCACATTGCCTCATGATGATTTGCCCCAGTTTTACTGGGGTTTTTTTATGGGTAGTGGTTTGAAAAGTATGCTAAACATACTCTTACAAAAAATACTTCTTTTAATATATTGATATTTAAAATATTTAACTGCCATTGGATTATTTGATAATATTCCAGCATGCTTTTCAAACCACTACCTTTTTATGAAAAACGCTATTTACTTCTGATACACTTTGCTCTATATTAAGAGCCATGGCATGGCTGTTGGGTGCGTGTTTCCTTAGACCCCTTGACCCTAATTACATTTAGCCAGGGTGTCAGACGCAGTCGGGCGAGCAAGCCTACCTCGTAGTGGGAAGCCCAAAGACCCGCTGAGGCGCCCACTTGAACCTTACGGTTCAAGGGCATATGGTAAGAACGGCCTAAACGGTTATGTCACAATATTTAAAAGCTCGGTTTTCCGAGCTTTTTGCATTTCTGATATGTTGAAATTCTTTTACGCTTCTAAGTTTAATCAATCTTAAAGCGAATATGACATTTCCTTGAAGAACCGATAAAATGCATTTCTCTTTTGAATGACCAAAGAAAATTTTATGCAATTTAGACCGCTGGGAAAAACAGATATTCAAGTTAGTGTGATTTGCTTAGGTACAATGACATGGGGTGAGCAAAATACGCTTGAACAAGCGCATCGTCAGCTAGATTTCGCTATTGAGCAAGGTGTTAATTTTATTGATACGGCTGAAATGTATCCTGTGCCACCACGTGCTGAAACTTATGCCAGTACAGAAACTATTATTGGTAAATGGCTTGCTGAAAGACAATGTCGTGAGCAGGTAGTTTTAGCCAGTAAAATTGCGGGCCCTTCAAGAGGTAATGATAATCAAAGTTATATTCGCGGTGGTTCTCGGTTTACGAAAAAACAAATTTTTGAAGCTTGCGATGCTAGTTTACAACGCTTGCAAACAGATTATTTAGACCTCTATCAGCTACATTGGCCAGAACGTGATGTGAATAACTTTGGGCGTCTTGGTATTAGTGCTATCAATGATGCTGATGACATTACGCTTCTAGCAGAAAGCTTAGAAGCTTTACAAGAATTACAACAAGCGGGAAAAGTCAGAGAAATAGGGTTGTCTAATGAAACGCCTTGGGGCGTGATGGAGTGTCTAAGACTTTCCCAATATCATGAGCTTCCAAGAGTTGTAAGCATTCAAAATCCTTATAATTTACTTAATCGTAGCTATGAAGTTGGCTTAGCAGAAATTTCTCTGCGAGAGCAAATTGGGCTTTTAGCCTACTCGCCACTCGCATTTGGTACATTAACGGGAAAATATCGAAAGGGTGCGCGTCCTGAGGGCGCACGTATTACCTTATTTGAACGATTTAAGCGTTATACAAATCCACAAGCAGAATGTGCGGTTGAAAAATACGCTCAAATTGCAGAGGAAGCAGGTATGAGTTTAGCAATCATGGCTTTAGCCTTTGTTAACCAACAAGCCTTTTTAACCAGTAACATCATTGGCGCAACCACATTAGAACAGCTGAAAGAAAATATCGCTTCTTCTCAAGTCATTTTACAGAATGACATCATTGATGCCATCAATGCTGTTCATGCGGAGATTAGCAATCCATGTCCCTAAAATGGAAAGAAATTATTGTTGATTTGCCACACATCCGTTTAGCCGGTATTCATTATGGCGAAGGACGGCATAGCGTATTAGCACTACACGGGTGGTTAGATAATGCAGAAAGTTTTCGCCCTTTGGCGGAAAAACTTTGTAATGATGATGTTTCTATTATTGCTCTAGATTTTGCGGGTCATGGTCATAGCGGACATCGCCCGCTTGGAAGTGGCTACCATTTTAGCGACTATTTGCGCGATATTCTTATGGCGGCAGATTTATTGGGCTTAGGTTCATTAGATTTGCTTTGCCATTCGATGGGAGCTGCTGCTGGAACTTTAATTGCTGGCGCCTTTCCGCAAAGAGTTGCTAGAATGATTTGTATAGAGCTTTATGGTGTCGGAAGTATTTCTGACCATGAGCCTTTACCTAAGCGTTTTCGAGAGAGCTTATTGTCTTTGGATTACGTTAGTGCGAGACCTGCTAAAGCGCATCTGGATTTTTCAGCGTTGGTTAAAGCGCGTTTGCAAGCAGGCGAGATGCTTGAAGAAAGTGCAAAACTATTGTTATCAAGAAATACATCGCTAACGGCTGACGGCTATCGCTTCTTAAGCGATCGTCGATTGCGCCAATGGCAGCCTTCTTTATTAAGCGAAGCACAAATGATGAGCTTTATTCGGGAAATAACTGCACCAGTATTGGTGATAGAAGGGGAAGATGGTTTTGCTCGACAGTGGAAATTTTTATCTCCTCGCTATGAAGAAACACGAGATATTGAAATTATGCGCTTACCAGGTGGACATCATTTACATATGGATGATGCTGCAAACGTAGCTAAAACCATTCAAGCATTTTGGGAAAATAAACCGCTAACGGGGCTTTCCCAATAAAAATCACTTAGCGTAAGTGTATTTAAACAATACGCTAAGTGATTAAATAACTATTTCTCATTGATTTTGGTAGGCTTCAATCAGTAATTTTTTTGAGACTCGACAGCGATAGCGTAGCAATAGTTTAGAAAGCACAGGTAAATAACGCCAAGTCATATTCAATGCGCCCCAAAAGGTAAGTGGGCACTCACCGTCTGCATTTGCTTGACGAACATATCCACGCTTTTGCAGTGCTGCCGCTTCAAAAGCAATATGCTCATTCATTGCGTCAATAGGATTTTTTTTGCGTAGATCAATAGAATGGCGGGTCTGATGAAAATATTGGCTTATCAGTCGTTGCGATGCCCAAAGCTCAGCCAGCATTTGCTGCTCTGGAAATTGAAGACAATAAAATAATGGTATTGCTGGGTAACCGGGAGCTTTTTGTGGATTGCCAACCGTTAGCCGTGTGCCGTTAGTGAAGCATTCACTAAAGTCAGCATATTCCCATACTTCATTTATTTGTGTCTGTTGAATACTGACGACCATGCCTACCGCAAAATAATCTGGATGATGATAAATCAGCAGTTCATTATGAATATTATCAATTGCATCGGCAGAGAATGCGCCCGCTGTTTGAAAACCTAACCCTAACATTTCTTGATGATAGCGCACAAAGCGTTCACTATTGCGGGCGAGTAAATCTGCTTCGTTTTCTTGAATAAAATTCAGTCGTGCAGGAACTTTACCTTTGTGGTAAATCAGAAAACTAACGAGTAAGTAAAAAATAAAAGGGGCGATGAGTAGAGTGATAAGTATGGTTTGCATTATTATCCTTAGAAATATATTCACTTGAAGATAGTTTATCTGTTAGAAAAGATAGACTCAATGTTGTAGGGATGTTTTCGGTTATGGAAGAATGTTTTAAGATAGCCTGTTCTAAAGTTTCAAAATTTGTTAGATATTTCATCTCTCAATCAAAGTAGCTATGTCACTTTTTATCCCCCACCAAAACCTCTATGTGGCATGGAAGCTCTCTCGCCAAACGGCAAAGGTTTTATGGAAATTACTGGCTTCTAGTAGCTGTGCAATTGCTGGTGCACTTGAGACGATGGCAAAACGCCTCTCTGCTACATTAGAAAATGCTCAAATCATAGATGATATGATGGATTTAAATGAAGACTATGAGGCATTGGATAACACTCTTGAAGAATGGGAAGAAGAACCAGAAATTCTTTCTCTAGCAGAACACCAAAGTATTCACAATGAATTACAGGAATTAAGACATTTTATCGAACTGGCAAAAAATATCCAAGCAGATGCCAAAGGCAACGCCTTATTAAAAGCATTAGACCGAGCGTTTAATGAAATGTGGCGGCTTGGTGCAGCAGAAAAAGCCATTATTTTCACTGAATCTCGCAAAACGCAAGACTATTTATATGAATTGCTGAGCAAGACCGAATACGGTGGCGATAACGGCGAAGGTATCGTGTTATTTAACGGCACAAACAGCAACCCATCCGCCCAAAAAATCTACAAAAATAATTTTCTAAAAATTACTCATAAATCCTCGCAGCTATGAGCATATCTGCAAATAAACGCCAAGAAGGATGAGTAAGAACTTCTGGTTCCTCTATATTTTCATAATAACCTTCAGCGTCTTTTAACCATGATACCATTGCATTTAGAAAGCTTTCTAATGTATTATTCTCCCAACTTTCAGAGTTTTGATTATAGTCAGATAGCATCAAATACAAAAATTTTTCGAAATCTTGTTTATTCTCTAACTCTTTAGTTTCAAACATAATAATTACTCCTATTTCACAGTAATTGATTTTCCATTATCCATATTTATCTCTAGAAGCGCTAGGCAGCGCCTATAAAATATTCTGTTTTTTAGCTGATTTGACACTAATTGCCATAGTGAATTTTGAAAAGCGATTAGTCCCCAACCTTGTTGGCGGTTGTAGTCTTGAATATTTCAAAGAACAGGGCAACATCATGATTGCCACCGAAGCAGCAGCAGAAGGTATTAACCTACAATTTTGCTCACTAGTCATTAACTATGACTTGCCATGGAACCCACAGCGAGTCGAACAGCGGATTGGGCGTTGTCACCGCTATGGACAGACACATGATGTCGTGGTGGTCAATTTTATTGATAAAAGCAACGAAGCCGACCAACGCGTCTATGAATTACTCGCTGAAAAATTCCAGCTGTTTAACGGCGTATTTGGCACCAGCGACGAAGTCTTAGGAGCAATTAGCAGTGGCGTTGATATCGAACGACGCATTGCCGCTATTTACCGCAATTGCCGTGAACCTGATGCCATCAAAACCGCCTTTGCCCAACTCCAAAACGAACTGGCACAAGAAATCAATACCGCCATCAACCACACACGACAACAAATCCTCGAAAACTTTGACGAAAGCGTCCAAGAAAAACTGAAGCTAAACAAAGAAAACAGCGACCGCACCCGCAGCCAATACGAACAAATGCTCATGCAGCTCACCCAAAGCCTACTCAAAGACCACGCCGATTTTGACAACACAGGCTTTATCCTCAAAAGGCTACCTGAAAACATTCACGGCGACATCTCACTAGGGCGATACGAACTCCCTCGCCGAAGCGGCAACAGCCACCTTTACCGCATCCAGCATCCACTGGCACAACAGCTCATTGCCCAAGCCAAAAACAGCCAATGCCCCGAAGGCAGATTAACTTTCAATTATCACGCATACGGCAACACCATCAGCACCCTATTTTGGCAAAAGCGGACAACTCACCGCCGTATTACTCACCGTTACCGCACTCAAGCAAACAGAAGAACATCTGCTTATCAGCGCGATGACCGACGATGGCGAAATGCTACTAGAAGACGACCCAGAAAAACTGTTGCGATTGCCAGCACAATTCCAAGCAACAAATATCCGCCCATATGATGAACGCCTACATCATGACATCACTCAACGCAAAAACAATAGCCTTAAACACATCAACGAACGTAATCTTGGCTACTTTGAACAAGAAACGCAAAAGCTGGATGAATGGGCAGATGATTTAAAACTGGGACTGGAAACTGCGATTAAAGAAGTGGATTACCAAATCAAAGAAATACGGCATAATGCGACAACGGCGGCAACCTTAGAAGAAAAGCTACATTATCAAAAACAACAGCGAGAACTTGAAGGCAAACGCAATAAACTTCGCCGTGAGCTTTATGACAAACAAGATGCCATCGACGCCAAACGTAACGAACTGATTGAGCAATTAGAAGCACAGCTTGAGCAGAAAGTTACAGAGAAAATATTGTTTCAGATTGAGTGGGAGATGATGTGATAATTAATTGTTTTTACTACGTATGTCCTAATAGGCTATTAAGAGTTATTTAGATGAAAGTTTATCAAGCAGCGAAATATCATGATAAAAACCCTTGTCTAGAACATTTTGGTCAATCGATTTTAATTTCTATGCTACGAATTAGCAGTATGTTCTGTGATAAAAATAGAATTGGCTATGATACTAATGGGAAATATATTATTTATGATATTTATACTGGAAAAATACAACCCATTACAATTGAAAACTTGCTTATTAAATTTTTTAATTTTGCAAAGCAATTTACAATTCAAGAATATGAATTAGATAGATATAATGATTTAAGAGTTGTAGATTATTGGGAAGATGATCCCATTGGGAGTGTTGGTCTTATGCTAATAGATCCCAAATATGTAAGTAAAAATGATATAGATAATTTAAAGAATGATTTATCAATATATTTACCCTATTTAGGGGTTAATATGCCTAATTATCAACCTAATCAAAAATTAGTTTCTGAAATATTAAAAAAACGACAAAATGACTCTTTATTTCAAAGAGAACTGTTAAAAAGAAAACAGAGAGCAACTATACTAAGTCTAAATTTTTATGCCAGAGAAGCAATAGAGTTAGTATGGTTAGAGAGTACCTTTATTATTAAAAATTGGGCAGAAAATTTAGGATTCGATATTTTTTCTTATGAAAATCACAGTGAAAGCAATGGAGAGTTATGTTTCATCCCTTTAGATAAGCATAATTTGGTTAAGACTAACAAAATATTCCACCTATCAGAAAAATATTATTTCAAAAAGGTTATAAGCAATCTTAACTTTATCTTAAAAAATAGAAATGTTCATCAGTATGATGGACGATATTTTTTATGGGGATTTGAAAATCCTATACAGTATTGGCAATCAAACAAAATTAATTTTTTATCGAAATTATTTAAATAATTGAGGTAATAATTTATTAATTATTTTAATTAAAAGCTAAGGACTTTTATGACCGCACTCACCGAACTCACTCAAAAACTCAAAGAAATTTTCCAAATCGATCGGGCAGATTTAGATTTTGGGATTTACCGTATATTAAACAGCCGCTCGCAAGAGATTGAGCGGTATCTGACTTATACGCTACCTGAAAAAGTCACAGCCGCTTTTTCCACGGCAAATCAAGATGAAGTCCAGGCTTTAGAGCAAGCATTGGAAAAATTAAAAACAACGCTATCTGAAGCGGGCGTTTCTCCTGAAGCATCACCAAAATACCAAGAAATCAACGAAAAAATTCAAGCAGCCCAAAAAGGCAGTGCCAACAGTGAAGCAGCGGTTTTTTCCCATTTATTAACTTTTTTTTCGCGGTATTACGAAGATGGCGATTTTATCAGCCAACGGCGTTATAAAGGCGACACCTACGCCATTCCCTATAACGGTGAAGAAGTAATGCTCTACTGGGCGAATAAAGATCAGTATTACACCAAATCGGGTGAAAACTTCAGCAACTACCGCTTCACACTTGACGACGGTCGCGAAGTATTCTTCCGCCTAATTGCTGCCGATACTGCTAAAGACAACCGCAAAGACAATGATGGCAAACGCGTTTTTACCCTTGTAACCGCACGCACGATTGAAAAAGAAGATGAGGAAGGCGAGATTTATGAAGAAGAAATCTTGCCGTTTATCATTAATAACAATGGGCAGCAGCTGCAAATTCATTTTGAATATCAGCTGGCGGATAAAAAAGACAAACAAGAAAATAACAATCAAACTGCTTTAGCAATTTTAAAATCCGATTTACCTGCTGAGTGGCAAGCCGTTTGGCAAAAAGCACCAACGGATAAAAATCCAAACCGCACCCTGTTGGAAAAACATTTAAACGACTATACACAAAAAAACACCGCTGATTATTTTATTCACAAAGATTTGGGTGGATTTTTACGTCGTGAATTGGATTTCTATATCAAAAATGAAGTGATGCACTTGGATAATATTCAAGAAGCAGATAGCTTTGCCCATATTGAGCACCATTTACGCCAAATCCAAACGCTCCGCAGCATTGCCCATGAGTTGATTGATTTTTTAGCACAGCTGGAAAACTTTCAGAAAAAACTTTGGCTTAAGAAAAAATTTGTTGCCCAAACGCATTGGCTCATTACGCTGGACAATGTGCCTGAAGCATTCTATCAAGATATTTGCCAAAATCATAAACAACATGACGCATGGCAGCAGCTTTTTGCGTTAGAAAATATTCCCACAAATATGGCTAAATTTACGGCTTTTGCAAAAGAGCATCGGCATTTAGTAATAGATACTTCGCTTTATCCGCCCAGTTTTCAGGCAGCCTTACTCTCACAAATTTCTGACGCCCAACCGCTTGATGACATTACTGACGGTTTGCTCATTCATGCCGACAATTTCCAAGCCTTGAATTTATTGCAAGCCCGCTATCGTGAGCAGGTGAAATGTATTTATATTGATCCGCCGTATAATACTGATTCTAGTGCTATTTTATATAAAAATGGATATAAGCATTCATCTTGGTTATCTCTAATAGAAAGAGGACTTCTATTGTCAAAAGAATTACAGCGAGGTGATTCATTTTGCTTTATTGCCATTGATGACTTAGAACTATTTAGACTTAACCAAATGGCTAATAATATTTTTGGAGAATCTAATTTTATTAGCAATGTTAGCGTTATTCACAAACCTGAAGGAAGAAATCAAGAAAAATTCTTCGGGACATCAATAGAGTACATGTTAGTTTACGCAAAAAACAAATCGCAAGCCGATTTTTATAACGTGATTTTAGATAAAGAGCAAAAGCAATCCTTTGATTTATCTGATGAGCAAGGATTGTATAAGCGGAAAAATTTCATTAGATTAACAGATGGAAAATATGCTTTGCGAGAAGCCAAGCCAGAATTTTATTATCCAATTTATGTATCTAATGACTTATCTCATATTGATATAGTTCCATTTGAAAATTCGACCGCCGTTTTTCCTATTACAGACAACCAAGTAGAAAGAACATGGAAAACAAAACCCGATACCTTTATGGAATATCATAAAAAAGGAAATATAGAAGTAATAAAAGAAGGCAATAAAATAGTTATTTATGAAAAACTAAGAGAAAATCAGGTCATAAAAACTCATTGGAACAAAAAAGAATATCATGCGTATCATTATGGAACAAAATTATTAGAAAACATCTTTGGAAGAAAGGAGTTTAGTTTTCCAAAATCCATAGCATTAGTGAAAGATACGTTGACACTTTGCACTAAATTTAATGAAGTAATCCTCGACTACTTCGCGGGCTCTGGCACAACGGCTCATGCGGTAATTAATTTAAACCGTGAAGATAACGGCAAACGCAAATATATTCTGGTGGAGCAAGGCGAATACTTTAATACCGTGCTCAAGCCACGCATTGAAAAAGTCATTTACAGCGAAAACTGGAAAAACGGCAAACCTGTCGCGGATAAAGAAAAAGGCTATAACGGCGTGTCGCAAATCGTGAAAGTGCTCAAGCTCGAAAGCTATGAAGATACGCTGAATAATTTGGTGCTCAAAGGGCAACAAGATTTGCTTTCAGGGCTACCTGAAAGCGTGCGGGAAGATTATCTGTTGCATTATATGTTAGATACACAGAGCAAAGATTCGCTACTGAATACCGATGATTTCAGACGTCCTTTTGCGTATCGGCTGAATATCGCCACCGATTCGGCAGGGGCGTATCAGCCTTGCACAGTGGATTTGGTGGAAACCTTTAATTATCTCTTGGGCTTGCAGGTGCATCATATCAATGACCAGCGGGAAAAACAGCATTTTGTGACGGTGGAAGGCGTGTTGCCCAGCGGTGAGCGTTGCTTAGTTTTTTGGCGGGATGTGGAAAAGGTGGATGCGAAAGCCTTGCAGAAACATTTTGATAAATTGAATATTCAGCCGCAAAGCAGTCAATACGATGTGGTGTATGTGAATGGTGATCATCATATCGCCACCATTTGGCAAGGTGATAATGACACGGCGACTAAAACGTTGAAGTTACGCCCGATTGAACCTACGTTTTTAAGCCTAATGTTTGCTGAGGAGAATGTGTAATGGCAAAGAAACCAATGCAAACTAAGCCGAGTTTTCATCAGCATTTGATTTTAAACCGCTGGTTGTTGTCTTTGTTCGGGCAAAAAAATCTTAAGGTTTTTAAAGAACGCTTGGATGATGATCGTTTTTTGGGATTGGCGGATGATGGGCAGAGCAAATTTTTTGAACAGCTCAATAATCGTGTATTTTTGACAGAATGGCTGAATGAACAAGATTTACGCCGTTATGATTTAAATATTGTGCAGCATTGGCAAAAAATCACCGACAAGCGTAACCAAATCGAGGGGCATACGCTTGAGATGAAATATTTCCAGTATTTGTCGCTGCTGTTTACCGAGATTTATTTGGATTGGTATTTTAATCGCTTTGATGCGTTAGTCATGGCGTTAAATGAGGCGTTAAAGGCGTATCAGCAAGAGGGCGAGCCTTATGATTTTTTACCGTATCAAGTCAGTGATTTGAATAAAATTGCCTTTTGGAATGCCACAGGCAGTGGCAAAACTTTGCTGATGCACGTCAATATTTTGCAATATCAACAGTATGCACAAGGCGGTTATGACAAGATTATTGTGCTTACGCCGAATGAAGGTTTAAGCAGGCAGCATTTGTCCGAGCTTGTATTATCAGGCTTTTCTGCCAGTCTTTTTGATAAAAATAGCGGCGAGTTGTTCCGTGAAAAAATTGAAATTATTGATGTAAACAAGCTGGCAGATAAACACGGCGATAAAACGGTCGCGGTGGAGGCGTTTGCGGGCAATAATCTGGTGCTGGTGGATGAGGGGCATCGCGGTACATCAGGCACGGAATGGATGGCACGGCGGGAAAAACTAATCGATCAAGGCTTTGCGTTTGAATATTCTGCCACCTTTGGGCAAGCTGTGGCAGGCAGCAAAACGGCACAAGAGCAAATGTTGGAAATGCGTAAAAACAAAGCCAAATCTCGTTGGGGCAAAACATGGTCAAAATGCAGTGATGCCGAACAATCTGCTGTACAATTGTCTAAATTAGAAATACAGCAGGCACGACAAACGGCAATGTTGGAAGTCTATGCCAAAGCGGTGTTATTCGATTATTCCTATAAGTTTTTCTATGAAGATGGCTATGGTAAGGAAAGCCTGATTTTAAATTTGCGTGATGAATATTATGAACCGCACCATCAGCTCTATTTAACTGCGTGTTTGCTGAGCTTTTATCAACAGCTGTATTTGTTTGAAACGCATCAAAGCAGGCTTGAGGCGTGGAACATTAAAAAACCGCTATGGGTGTTTGTCGGCAATACCGTGTCGAAAGAAGACAGCGATATTCAAAAAATCTTGCAGTTTTTGGCATTTTTTCTTAACCATCCGAGCAAAATTCAAAGTTGGTTGGCGGATTTATTGGCGGACAATACACGTTTGCCTGATAAGAACGGCAATAATATTTTCAAGCAGCGGTTTACGTCATTGATGGAGTTTTGCGGTAAAGAACAGGCACTCTACGATGACATTTTAAAACGCTTATTCAATGCCTCAAGCCGCGGACGCTTAACGCTCACGCATTTAAAAAAAGCCGATGGTGAATTGTCGCTTAGCGTCGGCAATTATCCAGCTTTTGGTGTGATTAACATTGGCGATGCAGCAGGCTTTTATAAAACGACCGAAACCGAGAAAGACTTTGACAGCACAACGGATGATTTTTCAGACGGCTTGTTTCAACAGATTAATCACAACACCAGTAAGATTAACATTTTGATTGGCTCTAAAAAATTTACCGAAGGCTGGAGCAGCTGGCGTGTATCCACCATGGGCTTGATGAACATGGGTAGAAGCGAAGGCAGTCAGATTATTCAGCTATTTGGACGCGGTGTACGTTTAAAAGGTTATGGCTTTTCGCTGAAACGTAGCTTGCCTGAAGAAAGACCGAAAGGCATTCATTTAGAAAAATTAGAAATGCTCAATATTTTCGGTATCAACGCAGGCTATATGGAGCAATTTAAAGGCTACCTGAAAGAAGAAGGCATTACTCCGCCTGATGAAATATTGACGGTGAATTTTAAAGTGCAGCCAAATTTACCGCAGAACGTCAAACTCAAAACTTTACGTCTCAAAGATGGCTATAAAGACAATCAAAAACTCGGGTTTAAACGCCAAGAAATGGTGATGCTTTATGAAATTCCAGAGAAATATCAAGGGAAAATTAAGCCCATTCAGGTGGATTTAGATTGTTATCCGCAAATTGAAGCCATTGATAGCCAGAAAAAAAGCACTACGCCAAGCCAATCAATCAGCGCGAAAAAAATCGCTTGAATGCTTCTCTATTTGATTTATTTGACTGGGACGCAATTTATCTGCAATTACTGGATTATAAGCTTAAACGAACATGGTCGAATTTGGCTTTGGACAAACACCGCTTACGCCAATTTGCCCAAAAAAACGACTGGTATACACTCTATATTCCTGCATCCGCATTGGCGGTGAAACAATTTTCCGATGTGCTGTATCAGCAAAGCCTGTTAATCCAACTGCTTTGTTTATATACCGATGCGTTTTATCAACGTTTGAAAGCGGCGTATGAAGGGCAATTTTATGAAACGACTTGGGTGGACGAGAAAAATGGCTCTATGCAGGACGAGTACCAATTTAAAATCGACAATACCGATGATGGCAAAGTATATGAGCAAAAATTACAGCAATTAAAAGGCTTTATCGAAGCAGCACAATTTGCCAAAGCTCAACAATGGAACAAAACAAACGACAACAATATTACCGCTATTTGCTTTGAACCGCATTTGTATTATCCGATAATGACCATTCTCAAAGACGATAGTCTGCCTGTAAAAATGCAGCCTTTGGCAATGAACGAAGATAGTGAAATTCGTTTTGTGCATGATTTGCAACAAGCATATGATAACGGTAAATTGCAAGAATGGATTGGCGATAAGGACATTTATCTGCTTAGAAATGCCGCCAATAAAGCCAAAGGACTGGGATTTGCTTTGGCAGGCAATTTTTATCCTGACTTTTTACTCTGGGTGGCGGATAAAGAAACGGATAAACAATGGCTCACTTTTATTGACCCTAAAGGCATTCGCAATATGAGCTTGAATGACCCTAAGTTTGGTCTAGCCAATGAGATTAAAAAATTAGAAAAAGATTGTGCAATTGATATTACTCTAAACAGTTTTATTTTATCTATCACCAACAAAAAAGATGCACCGCATTTGCAAACACTGTCGGATGAGGAATTGAGAGAAAGGCATATTTTATTTATGGAAGATAACAATTATTTAAAGCAGTTGGTTGCATTAGTTTTAAAGTATTAAGTACCACAATATAGCTAAAATATCTTTAACTCGCATACAGCGCTAGCTCGTTTTGCCGTACTGAGGTTTAGCTGTCTGTGGTTCGCCAATTTGTATGCAAGCTAAACCCATTTAGCTTATATGTTATCCCCATCGGGGAATCATAACAGTATCTTGAGCATTCAGATTTATCAGCCTTGAACCCCGAAAGATTGACTTATCGGGGTTTTATTATGTTAGCCACTCATCAACCAACAACCAAAGCGAACGCAGCGCATCAAGCAACAGGCGGAGCAGCGAAGCGCGCCGTTGCTGATGCGCGTGCGCTGTTTGAGCGTCAGCATAAAGAACGTTGGGGCGACACCCCCACGCTAACAGGGGGTGAAGCCAATAACCTCCCATCCTTCAGGGCTGAGGAATTTGTAAGCCACCGTGTAGCGTTGCCGGTAATTCGTAACGGCAAACTGGTTGAACAGTTATTCCGCCAACCAACAGATGGACAAAAAGCCTTCATTGACCAATTAACCTTTGTCTTTGACAAAGACAGCCTTTGTGAACTCTCTAACCGTTCATCAAACGAATTTGAAACCAGTGAAGACTATATCAACGTCCTCAACCCCTACCTATATGAAATCTTTGGTTTTGGCGCATCCCACAACCGTG
>NZ_LWHB01000079.1 GCF_001889065.1 Suttonella ornithocola
AATTTCAGTGCAGCCTCCTTAGCTTCTACCGCAATTTCATGCATGTGATTCATAAGCGGTTGACTTTTTTCCGTCAAAAAAATCAAATTCGTTCGTCTATCTTTTGGATCTTGACGACGATCAAGCAAACCATCTTGCTCTAGTTTATCAATCTGCCGCGTTAACGTCATAGGTGCTAAGTCCATATATTCAGCTAATTTTGTTTGGCTAACTCCTTCATAACGCGAAAGATAAGTTAATAATGTCCATTGCGTACGCGTAATACCATAAATACGCACTCGTCTATCATAGTAACGATTCATTAAACGCGTTGTATCGTGCATTAAAAAACCAAAACCATGGCGTAAATCATCTAAGTCATCAATCATTTTGCGCTCTTTTTATCACTTTTATTTGCCGTTTTGCGGGTGCTAGTCCGGCGAGTTGTTTTTCCCGCAGAGGTTTTCTTCTTTGCTTCAGTAGATTTGGCTTTCGAAGTCGTTTTTTTCGTCGAATTACTCGCCGTTTTTTTACTTCCTCGTTTCGCTTTTCTCTCTTGGGCTTTTTCAAGAAGCTCCAAAGCTTCTGGCAAAGTCAACGTCTGTGGGTCCATTTTCTTTGGTATCGAAGCGTTAATACTACCATTTGTTACATAAGGACCAAAGCGACCATTTAAAACTTGTAATATCTCATCTTGATTTTTTATCTCTTTGATATATTTTTGTCGGTCAGCTTCTTTCTTTTCTGCAATGAGTTCTAGTGCTCGCTCAAGCGTTACCGTAAAAGGATTTTCCTCTTTTGGTAAGGAAACGAATTTCTTGCCAAAACGGATATAAGGACCAAATCTTCCAATATTTGTGACAATTTCTCCATCTTCTTCGTTTTGACCTAAAGTTCTTGGTAATTTAAATAACTCTAATGCTTGCTCCAATGTGATTTTTTCAAAATCCCACTCTGGCGGAATACTGGCAAAGTCTGGCTTATCTTCATCATCTTTACTTCCTCTTTGCACAAAGGGTCCAAATCGACCAAATCGAACGCTAATTGGTTTTCCGCTTTTAGAGTCTTGTCCTAACTCTCTTGCTTGCATAACTTCTTCGCGAGAAATATCTTTCTTTTCTTCAATTTTTTCACTGAAATTTTGCCAGAAACTTCCTAGTAGTGGCTTCCATTCCTGCTCTCCGCGTGAAACCGCATCTAAATCATCTTCTAAATTGGCGGTAAAATCATAATCAACGTAACGCTCAAAATGATTGGTGAGAAAGTCATTGACGACTTTTCCAATACTGGTTGGGATAAAGCGACGCGCATCTAGTTCAACGTATTCTCTATTGAGCAATGTTGAAATAATACTCGCATAAGTAGAAGGGCGACCAATGCCTTTTTCTTCTAATGCTTTAATTAGACTTGCTTCAGAATAACGAGGCGGCGGAGCGGTAAAATGTTGCGTTCCTAAAATGTCTTTTAACGCAACTTTTTCTCCTACTTTCATAGCAGGCAATAGCCCTTCATCTTCCTCATTGCTAGTATCGTCCTGATCTTCTAAATAGACGCTCATAAAACCAGGAAACTTAATCGTTGAGCCAGTGGCACGAAATTGATAGGCTTCGCTTCCAGCATGTAATACCACACTGACTTGTTCCATCACTGCTGATGCCATTTGTGATGCTAAAGCACGCTTGCGAATTAAATCATACAGTTTTCTTTCATCAACTGTCATATCCGCTGGTAATGCATTGCTATCTAATTTTATATCAGTTGGACGGATAGCCTCATGTGCCTCCTGAGCATTTTTAGATTTGGTTGTATAGCTTCTAGGTGTTTTGGGCAAATAAGTTTTACCATACTGTTCTTCTACCCATTCTCGAATTGCCACTATCGCTTCTTGCGCTAAATTTACTGAGTCTGTACGCATATAAGTGATGTATCCTTCTTCATATAAGCGTTGTGCGACTCGCATGGTTCTCTGAGCGGTAAAACGTAATTTACGGGCAGCTTCTTGTTGAAGCGTAGAAGTAATAAAAGGCGCTGCTGGGTTACGTTTACGATCTTTCGCAATAACCTCTGCAACTGTAAGCGTTCCATTAGCAAGTTTTTTTAGCTCAGAAATGACCTTATTAACTTGTTCTTCTTCTGTAAAACTAAACTGTTCAACTTTTTCACCGGCATAAACCGATAGATTGGCTTTAAATGCTTGTTCCTGATGATGACTATCCGCAAAAATTTTCCAATATTCTTGTGTTTTAAAAGCTTCAATTTCTCTTTCACGCTCCACAATCATTCTAAGCGCTGGTGACTGTACTCGACCTGCTGATAAGCCCGGCTGTACTTTTCGCCAAAGAAGCGGAGAGAGATTAAAGCCAACCAAGTAGTCTAATGCTCTTCTTGCTTGTTGAGCATTTACTAAGTCCATTGCAATTTGTCGAGGCGTTTCCACTGCATTTAAAATGGCCCTTTTGGTAATCTCGTGGAACACGACTCTATGCACAGGTTTATCCGTCAAAGCGCCTTGTTCTTTTAATAATTCATAAAGATGCCATGAAATTGCCTCACCTTCACGGTCAGGGTCAGTTGCTAGCAATAAATCATCTGCATTTTTTAATGCTTTAACAATGTTATTAACATGTTTGGCATTTCGCTCAATAACTTCATAATTCATTGCGAAATTATTATCGGGCTCAACTGCACCATTTTTTGGCACTAAATCTCTCACATGTCCGTATGAAGCTAATACTTCATAATCTTTGCCTAAATATTTATGTAAGGTTTTCGCCTTTGCTGGCGACTCTACAACGATTAAATGTTTACTCATAGTGCCTCGTCTATTGCAGTGTCCCTACCTCATCAGCCACCAACCATTGCTCTAAACAAGCATTTTGCGTCGCTGATAATTCCTCTTGTGCGTTCATGGTAACCATTAAAGCAACCCACCGTAATGTTTCAATATCTAAAGGTTCCTCAAGCGCTAGTGCTCGCTCAATAATGACTTCCATTAAACTGGCATTGATAAGCCCTAAACGTAATAAACCATATAAAAAATTTTGGCAATCTGCGTTTAAATACGCTTTTTCTTGCGTGGAAAAGACACGAAGAGAAGAGGATTTAGAGAGAATTGCTGGTCCTTTTAATTCACCAAAGGCATAAAACCACTCTATCGCTCGCCCAATATCTTCCCGCTCAAATCCAGCTGCTTGTAGATACCCTGTCATTTCCGCCAAATTAGGCAATTCTCCCGCTTGCTCAGGTAAAACATCATCAAATAAATAGCATAAAATATCAATCACAGATTCGCGCATTACACCCTCTTCTAATTCAAACGCTGAAAGCGCCCGCCGGGCAAAGATTGTACTCGGCCATCCAGCTCAAGCATTAACAGCATGGCGGAAATTTCGGCAATCGTCAAATTTAAGCGTTCAAGCAAATCATCCACACGGCAAGGGTCATAGCCCATTGCTGATAATAACTGTACCTGTTCAGGAGTCAAATCACTTTCAGCTTCAATAGGCAATGATGAATCTTTAACAGATTTTATATTTACATTTTCTACGTCATTTGCCGTATTTAAAAGCGCTTGTCCAGCTAACGCCAAAGGCAACAACTCCTCTAAAATGTCTTCCGCTGACTCTGTTAATTTAGCCCCTTCCCTAATAAGCGCATGACAACCTTTACTCAGCGGATTAAAAACAGAACCCGGAACAGCGAATACCTCTCGCCCTTGTTCTGCGGCTTGTTTTGCGGTAATTAAAGAGCCACTTTGGATAGAAGCCTCGACGACTAAAACACCTAAAGATAATCCACTGATTATCCTATTACGGCGAGGAAAATGATGTTGTCTAACCCCTGTCCCAATAGGAAACTCTGAAACAATCGCACCATTTTCAACAATTTGATACGCTAATTCTCTATGACGCGCAGGATACACACGATCTAATCCCGTTCCTACAACCGCTAGTGTTTTTCCCCCTGCGGCCAATGCGCCACGATGAGCTGCTCCATCTATCCCTAATGCCATTCCACTGGTAATCACAATGCCTTTTTCAACAATATTCGCGCAAATAGACGCACAAAACTGCTCTCCTCCCTGCGTAGATTGCCGACTTCCTACAATACCCAATTGAGGAAAATTTAATAGCTCAACCTCTCCCATTACATACAGCAATAGTGGAGGGTCGGAAATTTCTTTTAATAACGGCGGATAACGTGCATCATCAATGGTAATGATATGGCGATTCTCTGCTTTTTCTAACCACTCAATATCTAATGTAATATCGACTTCTTTTGCGTGCTTTCGCCACTGTTGCCAATGCTTTTCATCAATTTGTGTTAAGCACTTACGAACATCCGCATCGCTTGCCGCAAAAAAAGCTTCTGGCGACCCAAAGGTCGCCAGAATTTCCATACCTGACTTAATACCTAAACCGGATATTCGATTAAATCGACACCAAGTTTTTACTCTTTCTTCCATTAAGGTCGTACAAGTGAATCCGTCAAGTCAATATTTTGTGTAGATTCCAATACAAAACCTAAGCTATAACGCGGATAGACTTTTATAATCATTAAATAGCCTAATTCTTTTGCTGGAATTTTCACCACTTGACCATCAATATTTCTCATTGGTCCCGGGCGAACAATTTTCCAAATATCCCCGACTTCTGCCTGATTATCTTCCCCAAAGCTGGTAATAACGGTATCAAATTCTTTTACCATCAACGTTTGTGTATTAGTATTACTCAACATATAACCACGGTTACATTGTGGTGAAGGAAGTTTTGGAAAGTAATCTAACTCTTCATGCGCATTAAGTGGAACTAGCACATCCCCTTCTTGCATCACTTGAGCGACTTCTACGGGCTTGAGTTTTGTTAAATCGCTTGAAATATCATCTCCTATGACACTAACTTGCCCCACATAGTCCATTTGATAGCCTAATACAGGCGGTTTCTCAAAGCGACGTGAACCACCTTGAGCTTTTAATAAACTATAATCTAATAACTGTTGTCCTACCCGATAAACTCGGTAATCTTTTTGCTCTTCAGGTAAATGTTTAGTATAAATTTCTTGTTGATCTGTCAAGGTTAAGTAATCACCCGCATTTCCAAAAATTTTCGGCAATCCTTTAACTTGCTCAGCTGAGAAAACTTCTGTATGCAATAAGAATGGGGCAATTGCGCCATAGGCAAAAGTAATTGGACCATCTGTTAGAGAATACTCTCTGTAGCCTGGCTTATATTTATAAATAGGTAAACCATTTTTGGTATAGCGACCTGTATTGGCGCCATGATAACGGCTATTGGCTTCCGTAATGGTAATTCTACGCTCACCATTTAAAGTCACCACAGATAAGACATCTCCCGGATAGATAAGATGCGGATTACGCACTTGAGGATTGTCATACCATAATTGTTTCCAATACCAAGGCAATACTAAAAAGCGCTTAGAAATATCCCATAACGTATCGCCTTTTTTAACCACATAACGTAGCACCTGACGATCACCAAACGCTTGTTGCGCGTCACCCGTTGTAATACCCTCTGCTAGGCATTGCTCTGTCGGACGCTCCATCCGATTTAAGAAAGGATCTTTCGGCGAGCTACATCCTGCAATAATGGCAGCTACCGACATTCCTACCAATAATCCATTTATACGGCTTTTTAACACCTTACACTCCTCGCGTTTCAGTCCGTTTGATTTAACCTAAATAGTCGTATTGCGTATAATAGCCGTAATAAAACAATTTTCCTACCATAATTTAAGAAAAAACATCCTTAAATGGTTGTTGGAGCAAATATGACTGATTACACCATTCTTATTCATCCAGATAAACGTCTTCGCCAAAAAGCGACTGAAGTAAAACAATTTGGTGAACGCTTATCTGCTATCGTCGATACCATGTTTTCCACCATGTACCATGCCCATGGCATTGGCTTAGCTGCGACACAAGTGAATATCCATGAGCGAATTGTTGTGATGGATGTACCTAGAATATCGCGCCATGAACAGGAAAAAGAGACGGATGAAAAAATTCCCCATCCACATGATAAATTAATCCTTATCAATCCAGAAATCACCGAAGTTTCAGAAGAATTGGCTGAACATGAAGAAGGATGTTTATCGTTACCTGGACAATATGCCACCGTCGTTCGACCTGCTGAAATTCGAGTCAAATATCGAGATATTCATGGTGAGCCTCAAGAACGCGAAGCAACTGGCTTACTTGGCGTTTGTATTCAGCACGAAATTGATCATTTAAATGGTGTACTCTTTATTGACCATCTTTCTCGCCTAAAACGCGAACGTCTCGAAAAAAAACTAGCTAAATCTCTGAAACATCATGACTAAGCCGACACTTTGGTTTGCGGGCACACCGCTTTTTGCCGCACATGCGCTAACGACACTTATTGAAAATCAACAATATCATATCGCTGGCGTTTTAACCCAACCTGATCGTCCTGCTGGACGCGGACGCAAAATACAAATGAGCGCTGTGAAACAAGTAGCACTCAATCACCAACTACCCGTAGAACAACCAAGCAAACTCACAGAAAATCCTTTTCCAGATTTTGCGCAACCTGATTTAATTATTGTTGCCGCTTATGGACTTCTACTGCCCCAATGGTTTTTAGACATTCCGCGCTTAGGATGCTTAAACATTCATGCTTCCCTACTGCCGCGTTGGCGGGGCGCAGCGCCTATTCAACGCGCCATTGAAGCGGGCGACACAGAAAGCGGAGTTGGCATTATGCAAATGGATGCTGGACTAGATACTGGTGCGGTATGGCTAGAAAAACGCACTCCTATTACCGACACCACCACCGCGCAAGAATTACACGACACATTGATGCAACTAGGATCAGAAGCACTTTTAGAAGCCTTGCCATTAGTTCTCTCAGAACAACAACGCCCAACCCCTCAACCCACCACAGGCATTACTTACGCACACAAACTTACCAAACAAGAAGCTGCCATTAACTGGCAAGAAGACGCTTATACCATCGTGCGTAAAATTCGCGCTTTCTCAGGCTATCCCGTCGCGCACACCCAACTCAACGGCGAAACCATTCGCATTCATCAAGCGATAGCCTTATCAGAAACCGCGCAAGCTCCTTCAGGCACTGTTATTTCTCATCATGCTGAAGGCATTGATGTTGCGACCAAAGAAGGAACCGTTCGCCTTATTCAACTTCAATTTCCTAGCAAAACCATCACTACGGCGGCTCAGCTCAAAAATAGTCGCGACTTAACCGGACAACAATTTCTATGAACGCACGCCAAGCCGCCCTCAATACCCTTTACGCCGTTATATTAGAACAAGAAAGCCTTAATACCTTACTGGCACCAACCAAAGCTAAAGTTCGCTCAGCGGACCGCGCTTTATATCAAGCATTGGTATATGGAGCCTTACGCGAATATCCTGCGCTCGTTAGCCTGCGCAATCGCTTATTAAAAAGCCCATTAAGTGCTGAGCAACCGCAAGTAGGCATTTTACTTAACCTTGGTATTTACCAATTACTACGGATGGACTTAGGCGATCATGGTGTTATTAACGAAACCGTTTCTCTTGCGGCAAAAAATCGAGTCGGCAATGCGAAAGGACTCATCAATGCCATCCTTCGACGCGTCCAACGAGAACGCGAAAACTGCTTAGAAAAGCTCAACCAATACCGCATTCAAAACCTCCCTATATGGTTAGCCAGCGCATACAAAATGCGGGCAAACGAACTCGCAACCGCCAATCTCCAACAACCCCCTTTAACCATCCGCATTCGCGATAATCGCGAACAATGGCTTCAGCAACATTCCGAACTCGGCTATCCCAATCTACTACATCCTCAAGCAGTAACCTTACATCACGGCAGAGAAGTCAACGATATC
This sequence comes from Suttonella ornithocola, assembly GCF_001889065.1. Lineage (GTDB taxonomy): Bacteria > Pseudomonadota > Gammaproteobacteria > Cardiobacteriales > Cardiobacteriaceae > Suttonella_A > Suttonella_A ornithocola. The sequence goes on from NZ_LWHB01000079.1 coordinate 7,852, forward strand.
CCGGGATTTATAGAAGGACAAATTAGCGTTCAAGACGCTGCTGCCCAGCAAGCTGCTAGTTTATTAGCACCCAAAAATGGTGAACGCATTTTAGATGCCTGCGCAGCTCCCGGTGGAAAAACAGGACATTTACTAGAACTTGCACCAGAAGCCTATTTAACTGCTTTAGATAACAAAGCAGAACGTCTATCCCGCGTAGAAGAAAACCTTAATCGCCTACAGCTAAAAGCAAACCTTATTCGCGCCGATGCTAGCGAACTAAAAACTTGGTGGAACAAACAACCGTTTGATGCCATTTTACTCGATGCGCCATGTAGTGGTAGCGGTATTCTCCGCCGACATCCAGATATTGCTTTTTTACGCACAGCAGCAGATTTAAAACAACTGCCTAAAACACAAATGCGATTATTACGCCAGCTATGGCAAACCTTGAAACCCGGTGGACGACTCCTTTATACCACTTGTTCCATTTTACCGCGTGAAAACCAGCAGCTTATCGAACAATTCTTACTCACCGAACCACAAGCACAACTATCCCCGATTGACGTTCCCTATAGCGAAGATACTGGGCATGGACTATTGCGCCTACCCGACGCATACGGAGACGGCTTCTTTTACGCCCTATTACACAAGCAATCATGAAATACCGCTTATTCATCTTGCTTATCCTGACACAGCTCGGTATCGCTGATGCTGAAATCGAAAAAGGAAGCTGTCAACTTGGGGATAATCAATGGCTTCTAACGCTAAAAACACGAATAGTACTAGAAGCCAACCCCATCGAAGCGATAAAAAGCGGTATTCCCTTATATTTTCGCTACCAAATTGAAGCACGCGCACCCAAATGGTTTTCAAAACCGCAAACCTTTAATATCTTGCGCAGGCTAAGCTACAACCATCTCACCTTTTCCTATCGTATTACGGATGAACAAGATCAAAAGCTCAGTTACCAAAACCTTGAAGATGCGCTTGCCGAATTAGGAACACTCAAAGACTTTCATTTTTCTGGTACATCTTCTAACCATATTCGCGCTCGATTTAGCTTAGCAACCGATCGACTTCCTTTCTCACTTCGACTCAGCGCGCTTCTCTCTGACAGTTGGCATATCAATAGTGGCTGGTGGCTATGTCCGCAAATACCTTCAAAATAACCTTTAACCGAATTATTGCCTTTATCCTTTTTGGCACACTGGGAGTCAGCGCAACCCTTTATGCACTCTATCACCTCAGCCAAGCAGCAACTCATCCAGAAATGGCAGACCCTAGCTATACCAAAATGCTTATTACCATTGCTATTGGGCTAGCTGTTTTATTAATTATCACCATCTGGCAGATCTTTAGCCTCTTTTATCGTATTCGAAAACACAAAAGTGGCGCTCGACTTTCCTTAAGCTTTGCCTTACGCATGCTCATTACCACCATTATTCCAGTGGGAATTATTGGCGCATTTGCATGGCAATTCCTTTCCTACGACCTCGGCAAAACCTTTAATAGCCAAGTTTCCGATGCCCTAGAAGACAGCTTACAGTTGGCAAGAACCTCAATTACACTAAGAGCAAGACAAGCCTTAAACCAAACTCAAAGCCTCGCTGATACCATGACAGACATGAACTATGCCGATCTGATTAGCGATATTGAGCGATTACGACGCCGTTCAGGCGCTAATGAACTTGCGGTATTTGACCATCAAGGCAATCTTGTGGCTTTTGCAAACAATAACCTAAACGTTATGAACGTTACCCCTCCCTCCCCTGCTGCGCTTCTTCGTACACGCGAAGGACAAGACTACTTTGAATACGAAACAGACGATAACCGCTATACCATCAAAGTGCTGGCTGATATTGATAAACACAACCGAGAACCTTACTATTTGCAAGCTAACTATCCAATGCCAGACGCCTTTAACTCCCTTGCAAATAGCGTAAGAGAAAGCTATCGTCAATATCAATCCTATCGCTTCTTACAACCGCATATCACGACAAGCTTACTCTTTGTTCTTAGTTTTATCCTAGCACTTACCATTCTAACCGCACTTTGGATTAGTGCCTTATTTGGCGAATCCATGACTCGTCCTGTTAGACAACTCATCGACGCCACCAAAAAAGTAACCGAAGGTGACTTTTCCACCCCAGTCACAGATTTACCTGAAAACGATTTAGGCACGCTAGGAGATAACTTTAACGCCATGCTACTCACCTTGCGCGACGCAGAAAGCATGAATAACCACATACAAAATCAACTCACCGAACAAAATACCTTTCTTGCCACTATCTTAGAAAACATTACCGCTGGTGTTCTTACTCTTGATTGGCACGGCAAACTACAAACCCTAAATCAGGCTGCTATCCTCATCTTGGATACATCAATGAATCGCCATTTAGGGCGACGTCCGCCACAAAACCAAAAAACACCCGAAGACAGTTATGAAGAACTAATGCAAGCCCTTTCATCTCATATCCAGAAAACGAAATGGCGTTGTGAAGTCACGCTTAGCCAATTTGGACAAAGAAAAATCCTTATTTGTCATGGTAGCCGCTTGCCAAGACAAAACCATAAAAATCGCGGCGGACAAGTTATTGTTTTTGAGGATGTTACTGAGTTTCAGCAAAACCAAAGAAATTCTGCGTGGGAAGAAGTCGCAAGACGTTTAGCACATGAAATAAAAAACCCCTTAACCCCTATTCGCTTACAAGGCGAACGCTTACAAAGAAAACTTAGTGACAAACTTTCCGAAGAAAGCGACCAACATATTCTACAAAGAGCCACAACCACTATTATCAATCAAGTGGATGCCATGCAGCAAATGGTGAGCGACTTTAGTCAATACGCTAAACCTTTAGAACTCAGACAAAAAGCCATCGACTTCAACCACCTATTAAAAGACATTGCTGAACTCTATCCCGATATTGAACTCACACTACAACTGAAAGAACCGTTACCAGAAATGTGTGCTGACCCAATTCAGCTCCGACAAGTGATTCACAACCTAACAAAAAACGCCATAGAAGCCACGCCAGATAATGAAACCACTCATATCCTCTGGCAAACTGAAAGCAATGGCAAAACCATTACCTTTACCATTGAAGATAATGGCTCTGGCTTTGCTGATTTAAAACAAGATCCATTTGAACCTTATGTCACCAACAAAACCAAAGGAACAGGACTGGGTTTAGCCATTGTTAAAAAAATCATCACAGAGCATCAAGGAAGCATACAAGCAGGGCATAGCAAAACCCTCAAAGGCGCTGCTATCATCATTACCCTGCCCATTCAAACAAAATAAATGCGCTAAATAGCGCAAACTCAATCCTCAAAAGGCTTAGCGCTAACCACTTGGCTAGCGCTAATACTTCAACTTAATAACGTGTGATAGCAACTAAAGGATAACTTTTTTGTTCCTCTTTTAAATCATCCTTATCAACAAATACCACTTGCCCATCAGCAGCCAAAACATTCTCTATCATTTCATCAATAATATCTGAAAATGCGCGTTCCCCTTCCACTTTAGAAGACGCTAAGACTGTCAACTGTCTGCCATCTTCACTGACTTCGGCTGGAATACTTAAATCCGTTTCCACCACCAACGTATCTACACGACCATCTAAAGAAGCTTGCCAACACTCATCTAGCCCACTAACTAATTGACTATTTCCTTTTGCCACGCTTATTGCTTCGAAAACTTCAGCACGTTTTTCATCAAAAGCCTTTTCAATTTGTGGCCATAACAACTCACCCAACTCATGTGCTGAATGCTTGGTATAACCACCGTCAATGGTTAATAAAACATTGTGCTTACTGCCAACCGTTTCATTCCAATAGCCTAAATTACGCTCAATACCAACAACTACTAATGATAAATCATATTGTTGTTCGAGTTTAGTCAACACAGAGCTAACTTCTTTTAACATCTTGCCCATTTCATCTCTATAGGCTTGAGTTTCATCTTTACCAATATTCGCGCCAGGCGCTCCACCATCAATAGCAAAAGGAAAACCGTAATCGGTTACTTGATAAAGATGCTCACGACGGCCGAGATATAAATTTGTATCTTCCGCATCTAACTTTAATAAGAAATAAACCTTATCTCTATTCAGCGCATAAACTAAATCACGTGTATAAAAATTATCATCAATTGCAACTCTCTCAGGCAAGCGATAAGGCAAACGATATGTTTCCGCATATTCTTCACTAATACAAATCACTAAACCATCTTCATTATATTGATGATCAATTGCCTCAACTTGTTCATTTAGCTTTTCAAGCAAAGTTGCGCTTTCTCTTTTTCCAAATGTTTCTTCTAAGCGCGTTTGCGCTTCACTAACAAAATTTTTCAAACGAATCGCATCTTTTTCATTATCTGGGGAAGTCCGATGAGTCGGCAATGTAATCGTTAAACTTGGATATTGCTTTAATTGTTGTAATTGCTTAATCGTTTCTTTAGTAATACCGTACTTCATTTTTTTCCTTTATATTGTTGGTTGAATGAAAGCTCAGTATAACTATAACTATAACTATAGAATAATTAATTAATATATTTTTACATTAAAACAATTTCAAATAAAAAATATA
>NZ_LWHB01000008.1 GCF_001889065.1 Suttonella ornithocola
CGGCTCTAGCTTGTTCTAGAGCCGCTCGTTATCCAACTGTACAAGCGACAGCAAATCAACCCATGATAAACACCATGAGTAATAGTCATCAATTTACTCCTGGTTTAAAAGCAAATTGGACATTATATGATTTTGGTAAAATTAGTGCCGATATTAAACGCGGAGAAGTAGAAGAGCAATATTATGGCTATAAGCTCAATGAAAAATCAGATGAATGGGCTTATAAATTAGCTGGCTACTATCTAGAAGCACTCTATGCAAAAATGCAATTAGAAGCTGCAAAAGATAATTTAGCGCTACATAACCATATTGTTTCTCAATTAAAAATTATCAATCAATACGATCCTGGTCGTCGCTCTGAGCTTACACAAGCAGAAGCACGATTGGTTAAAGTCCAAGAATCCATTGTTAGTTATGAAAGAACTTTAGGATTAAGCTTAAGAAAAATTGCTCGCTATGTTCAACCTGCTGTTGGCGCCGCTGAATTAACTGATCCTTTTACAAAACTTTCTGCTCAAGATTTACTTGAACAATATCCTCTCACAGATGAACGTTTGACTAAAAACAGCAGCTATCTTGCGCAAGAAAAAGAATTACAACGGAATCAAGCTAACTTAGAAATTGCTAAACGTGCACGCTATCCTAGTATTGATGTACAAGCGCAAGCCGATAGAAAGGACGCCGCTGTTTATCTCACCATGTCGATAGATGTTTTTGATCGTAAAAAAGCCCCTGCTATTACAGAACAACAATATCGAATTTCCGCAGCAAAAGCGCAGATGGATCAGCTAGTTGATAACTTAAAACAACAAGCTGAACTTGCAATTATTGATATGCAAAAAAATCGTGCACAAATTGATATTGCCGATAGACAAATTGCCGCTTTACAACAAGTTGTCGTTGATTACGAAGATCAATTTAAAATTGCCACGCGAACTTTATTAAATGTTGTAGATGCTTATGGAGAACTTGCAGGTGCCAAAATGAGTAAGGTCTCTGCACAATATCAACTAATGCTCGCTAAATTAGAATATTTATCTGCCGTAGGTGGACTTTCTCGCTGGGCACAAATGCCAGAGCTTTATCGTTCTAATACACAAAAATCTCCTACAGCCACTTTTTATCCTCCTGAACCTTTGATTTTAACATCATACGATGTAAGTAAAGAAACTGAAACTAAACAAAATTTTGTTAGTGTCGATCAAAATGGCGATCTAATTATTATCCAACAACCGTCTGCTGCCTCAGCAGTAAAAAAACAATAACGCAAGGGAAAGCATATGCAAGCACTGCTGGATCACTTAAGTTTACTGACTAGAATATATGGAACTCCTGTTTCTGCAATCACCTTGGCAAGTCTAACACCGCGCGATGCGCACGGAGATTTTGACTATAAAGTTCTTTCTGAAGAATTAACACATCAAGGCTTTGATAATAAACTTCAAAAAACCCCTCTTAAAAGAATTCACAATCTCACTCTGCCTGCTGTCATTCTCTTGAAAAATGAGCAAGCGGCTATTTTAAAGCAAATCAATCTAAATGCTCAAACAGCACTTATCGAAGTTAATGAGGTCGGTCCGAGAGAAATTTCTTTATCTGATTTGGAAGAGCAATATCTAGGCTATATTTGGCATGTGAAACCAAAAGCTCAGGCAGATACGCGCTCTGAACTACCTGAATATCACTTACCTAAAGGTTGGTTCTGGAAAGTCATTTGGCGTTTCCGTCGTTATTACTATCAAGTGATTATTACCACTTTTGTCATTAACTTTTTAGCACTTGTTAGTTCGTTATATGTAATGAATGTTTATAATCGAGTAATTCCAAATAAAGCTTATGACACACTATGGGCATTAAGTATTGGAGTTGTTTTAGCCATTATTTTTGAATTTATTGCTAAACTTATTCGTGGACACTTAACAGATATTGCAGGAAAAAAAGCTGATTTAATTATTTCTTCTGCTCTATTTAGACGTGTCTTACAGCTAAAAATGAAAGATAAACCTATCTCATCAGGTTCTTATGCAAATAATTTACGTGATTTTGAATCTGTTCGGGATTTTATGACCTCAGCCAGTCTATTATCTTTCGTTGATTTACCTTTCTTTTTCCTTTTCATCTTTGTGATGTTTACCATTGCAGGACCTTTGGCTTTTATTCCGTTATCTATTATGCCTTTGGTCGTCATTGTCGGATTGTTTGCACAAATTCCTTTGGCAAAATCTATCAATGAATCTATGCGTGAATCCTCTCAACGTCAAGGCTTAGCTGTTGAAGCCATTGAGGGGGTCGAAACCTTAAAAGCCAATAATGCTTTTAGTTGGGCGCAGAAAAAATGGGACCATTACACAGCAAAAACTGCTGCTTCTAGTATTAAAACCAAAGATTACAGCATGCTCGTCACTAGCTTTGCAACAGGAATGCAACAGCTTAATACGGTTGCATTAGTCTTAGTGGGAACTTATCTCATTCATGCACAAGTGCCTGAAAATAGAATTAGTATGGGAGCATTGATTGCTTGTGTGATTCTCTCTGGTCGCGCACTTGCCCCTATTGCCCAAATTGCAGGATTAGCGGTTCGTTTTCAACAAGCTAGAGTTGCTTTAAAAGGCGTTAATGGAATTGCAGAGCGTCCTATTGAGCGTCACCCAGATCGTCAATATATTATTCTTGACCATGTTCAAGGACGATATACCATAGAAAATTGTGATTTTGCTTATGGAAAAGATAGCCGAAAAGTTATTGATAATCTATCACTTAATATTAAAAGTGGCGAAAAAGTGGCTATTCTTGGTCGTATTGGTAGCGGTAAGTCAACCTTATTAAAACTCATGTCAGGCTTATATGAACAAGAAAAAGGTATGATTGCGCTTGATGATGTTGATATTCGCCAAATTGATCCTTATTTTCTTCGTCATAATGTCGCGCTACTCGGACAAGCGCCTAGATTATTCTTAGGCAGTTTGCGCGATAATATGGATATGGCACGTGCCGATGGCTTTTTTAGCGATGAAGTTTTAATTAATGCCCTAAGAAGATTCGGATTAGAGCGCATTGTGCAGAATCATCCCATGGGATTAGATATGCCAATCGGGGAAGACGGCGCAGGCTTATCTGGCGGACAACGTCAAATCGTTGCGCTTGCACGTATGACTTTAAAATCCCCTTCTGTTGTTTTATTAGATGAACCAACGAATGGATTAGATCAAAATACAGAGCAACAAGTTTTATCTGCCTTAAAAGATTGGATTGGTGATAAAACGATGATAGTTGTTACACACCGTCCTCAAATTTTAGCCTTAATTGATCGAATTATTGTGATGGAACAAGGAAAAATTGTCATGGACGGACCGAAAAAAGCCGTTTTAGAACGACTAAGTGGACAGCCTAGTTCTCAGTCACATAAACCAACAGTTGCTTTACGACCTACACGTCCAACGCCCTCTGAAAATTTATAAAGGTTGATATCATGGCAAGAAAAGAACAACTTAGTAAAAGGGACTTAAAATTAGTCAACGACCTTAATGCCGCTATGCAGGAAGAAAAGCATCGGGGAATGTGGTGGGGAGTCATTTTATTATTTACTTTAAGCCTTAGTTTTTTAATCTGGGCTTATAACAGTACATTAGAAGAAGTGACCGTAGGACAAGGTTCAATTATTCCTAGTTCACGCCAACAAGTCATACAGAGCTTAGATGGCGGGATATTAAAAACACTAAATGTTAAAGAAGGTGAAGAAGTCAAAAAAGGACAAGTTTTAGCAACCATCGATGATACAAGAAGCTCAGCAATTCTTGGTGAAAGTCGTGCCAAAATGATTAACTTAGAAGCGATGCTAGCACGCTATAAAGCGGAAGCATACGGAACACCGTTAGAATTTCCAGAAGGTGTTACACCAGAACTTCGTAAACGTGAAGTAACTGCTTATAACGCCAAAAAGAAAGCACTAGATGAAAGTCTCAGCGGATTAAGACAATCTAAACGTATTTTGGACGAGCAAATTCGTCGGACATCAGCAATGGTTAAACGAGGTGTTTCTTCAGAAATTGAACTTTTACGTATGCAACAACAATCTTCTGAACTTGCTTTAAAAATAGCTGAAACTGAAAACCATTATAAGACAGAGGCCAATGATAATCTGGTGCGTACCGCAGCAGAGCTAGCACAAGCTAAGGAAAATGTTGCAAGAAATGCAGACCCTGTAGCACGTTCTATCATTCGTGCCCCCGTAAATGGTATTGTCAATAATATTAAAATCAATACCGTTGGTGGTGTAATTAACGCTGGTGAACCCATCATGGAAATCGTTCCTATTGGTGATAAGCTATTAGTTCAAGCCTATATTCGTCCACAAGATGTCGCTTTTATTCGTCCGGGACAAGAAGCTGTAGTAAAAATCAGCGCCTATGATTATTCTATTTATGGCGGACTAGAAGGAAAAGTGATTTTAATTTCTCCTGATACGCTTTCAGACGAACGTCGCCATAGTCAGCTAAATCTTGATGCTAATCAATCATACTATCGTGTTTTGGTAGAAACGCATGGTAATCAACTCACCGATAAAAATGGAAAAGAATTACCAATTATTCCGGGAATGGTTGCAACAGTAGATATTAAAACAGGTACGAAAAGTGTATTTACTTACCTTGTCAAGCCAATTACTCGAATGAAGCAAGCTTTGCGTGAGCGCTAGTAATAATCTAGGTTATTTATCATTTTGATATAAAAAAATATCATATCTCAAATAAGCTATTCATCCTTTATAATACGAAATAGTAGAGTAACTACTAATTTTTGCCAACAAGGAGCTTACATATGGCACAAACACTTTTCAATGCTACAGGAATTACCGCAGACAATACCACTGCTCTTAAAGATGCAGGTTCAGCCATTTCAGGAGTCAAATGGGTAAATGTCATGCAAGATAAAATTGTTGTGACCCACGAAGATAATTTTGATGATTCGGCTTTTGTTTCTGCAATTAAAAATGCAGATGATAACGTCAGTCTTAATAAAGCTTAAAAAATGTAAAATTAAAAAGCCGACATTAGTCGGCTTTTTAATTGATTAAAATATTTTTAAATATCAAAATCATCTGCAGCTTTTTCTGCTTCTTCTTTGGTAATACCATAACGCTCTTGAAGTTTACCAACGAGAACGTCTTTTTTACCGTCGATAACATCTAAATCATCATCAGTGAGTTCTCCCCACTTTTGTTTCACATGACCTTTAAATTGTGTCCATTTACCTTGGATTTCATCCCAATTCATATATTTTCTCCTTTTAAAACTGTATTGTATAATCGATTTCTCGATATTGATGATTATAACCAATCAAATTTTAAAAGTATTTGCCAACTAATTAAAAACAAATTACCTTCAATTTATTTTTTATTTTATTGCTATTAGAAAATCTTGTATTAAAACTTAATTGACATTGATAATAAAAATCTCAGCACGAGAACCTAATCGTAATGGAATACCCCAGAAACCATATCCACTGGTAACAAAGAAATGACGATCATTGATATTTTTATAACCATAGTCTAATAAATAAACAAGTTTGGTAATAAAATTTGCAGGGAAAATTTGTCCTTTATGCGTATGCCCTGATACTTGAATATCAATCGGTAGATGAGATGCCTCTTCTATTTCTGTTGGTCGATGATCCATAACTAAAATGGGTAATTGTGTATTTTTTGGTATCAATTTTTCCAAAGGCGGTCGATGCTCCGCATGATCATCATCTCTGCCAATCACAATAAACTTTTTAGAGACTTCAACACTCTCATTTCTAAGTAATTTAATTCCTGATAAGCGAATAGCATCTGCATTTTCTTTAGCATTGCCATAAAACTCATGATTACCTAGGGTCGCATAAACACCATGAGTTGCTTTCAACTTACCAAGATGCGTAAACATATTTTTAGCCAGATAAGGTGCAGCGGTATCATTGATAATATCACCCGGTAATAAAATAATATCTGGTTTTTCTCTTTCAGCCAGTGCTGCTAATTTATCCAGTGCCTTTATGCCAACTTGTTTGCCTAAATGTAAATCACTGGCAACCATGACTTTAAAAGGGCTAACTGGCTTATCTATATGAATGTTAAAATATCGCACAACGGGTGAATACGCATTAAACCATCCCCATAAAACTAATCCAAGAAATCCAACTGGTAATAAGATTCGTAAAGTTACTTCTGCTTTATGTCCAAGTATCAACCATAAAATAGCTATCACTAAAGCGACTATTGTCCAAATCCACAATAATGCTAAGATACTTGCAAATACCGCTATACTGCCATGATAAATACGCATCATTGCAATCACTAATAGTCCATTAGCTAATATAAATAATGTAAGAGTTTGCCATTTAAAGCTATTTAGCCCAAGTACCCAACGCAAACTATAAGTAACCCCCCATAAAAGTATTTGATAAAATAAAACAACTAATAAGATAAATATCCATCTTGGCATTACTTTTCCTCTTTTTGCCTTTGTCTCTCAGTTATAGCCAACTTCCCAAAAAATACATACAACGTTAACTCAATATCTACCTTGAAAACAGCATCCTATCTTCAAGTACTGTATGTATTTTTTAGAGTCCTGCTATATAGATCCCGTATCTTTCTGTTCTTCACAAAAAGATTCATTTTTTTGAGCCGCTTCTGTTGCTTTTTCAATACTCGCGGCAACTTGTACAATTTGAGCTGCTGCTACCATTTTTTCCACTTCTACTCTAGCACGCTCTGCTAACATTTCTTCTTGAATAGCGCGCTCCATCAATTCTGTTTCTGTTGGCGCAGATTCCCACGCATGGTCGTGTTCAACCATTAACGCATTAGCAATACGGTCATTTCTTAACACTGCTGCAAACGATTCTGACATTGCACGTGTTTTAGAAATATATTGCTCACCTGGTTGTTGTCCTTGTTCCAAATGTGGATCTTCTTTCCACGCTTGATAGAGCTCTAATAACATTTTTTCATCATGCTCTTTAAAGATTCTGGCTTGACGATGCGCTGTATGAGGATGTTGCCCTAGTTCAATTAAAGTTTTTTCGCCTAACTCTAAAGCAGATAAAAACATTTCTCGCTGAAAGTGGTCAACTTTTAATTCCATGAGTTTATATGCATTTAAACGGTCACTGGCACGAGCAATAATCTTCAAATGCGGAAAATATTTACGCACCATTTCTATCATCAACGTACTTTGCTCAGGATCACGCAATCCAATCACTAGTAATTTTGCGTTTTGTGCCCCCGCCGCTTGTAACAAATCTGGACGAGTTGCATCGCCATAATAAACTTTTTGTCCAAACCGCTTCAGTGTAGCAATAACATTTGGATTATTGTCTAACACCGTACATTCATAGCCATTTGCGCGCAATAAACGCCCAATGATTTGATTAAATCGCCCGTAACCCGCAATAATAACAGGATTACTTTCATGAATATCATCCATTTCTTCATTGCTACGACGCATATTGTATTTAGCAACTTTTTTCGCCAGCAAATCATAAAGAATCATCAATAAAGGCGTAATGAGCATAGAAAGCGTGACGACCAACGTTAGCAGCGTTGCCGTTGCGCGTGGCAAAATATAGTTATTTTCTGCAAATGAAAATAATACAAAGGCAAACTCTCCGCCTTGCGCCATTACACAAGCAAATAATAAAGCTTGCATGTTTTTATGTTGAAACATTTTTGCCAGCGAAAACAGCACAATAAACTTTACAACTATCAATAAGACAACCAATATGGCTACGCGCGTAGGGTTATCAATGAGCAATTTAAAATCAATACTGGAACCAACAGACATAAAAAATAGTCCGAGCAATAATCCTTTAAAAGGCTCAATAGAAAGTTCTATTTCATGTCGATACTCCGAATCCGCTAACATAACTCCTGCTAAGAACGTCCCTAATGCGGCAGATAAACCTACCGATTCCATCATCAAAGCAACACCCACAACAATAAAAAGCGCTACTGCCGTAAAAATATCGCGAATACCTGTTGCTGCAATCAAGCGGAAAAGACGTTCAGAAAGAAATCGCCCAACTACAACAATAATCGCCACTGCTCCCAAAATAGCTGAGAACCGTACATACCCCGGTTGATGTAATAACCATTCTCCAATAGGACTACCTTCTCCGTGTCCCGTAGCATCTATGCTAAAAAATGCTAATAACGGCAAAATTGCTAAAATTGGGATAACAGAGATATCTTGGAACAGTAAAACTGAAAAAGCCGAACGTCCGGCCTTTGTTCCCAAAAGCCCTTTTTCGCTTAAAGTCTGAATAATAATGGCGGTAGAAGAAAGCGCTAAAATCATCCCAATGGCTAAAGCAGGTCGCCAACGCTGATCAAACAAAATTGCAATTCCTGCTATTGCAATAGTTGTCAGCAGTATTTGCAAGCCGCCCATTCCTAAAATAGGTACACGGAGCTTCCATAGAAATGACGGTTTTAATTCTAGCCCGATTAAGAACAGCATCATTACTACGCCAAACTCCGAAACGTGTTGCAAAGAACTTTGCTCACTGCTGCCTAAAAAACCTAAGACAAAAGGACCAATAATCACGCCTGCGACTAAATAGCCTAATACTGAGCCTAAGCGCAAAAACTTCGCCAATGGAACTACCATAATGGCTGCCAATAAAAAAATAGTAATTTTAAGGAGCAAATCAGTCATCGCTATCCTCCTCGTTAGCACTCCCCACGAACAAAACGCTATTAACATTAACTGCTCGCTTCCATGCCCCATAATGCTTTTTAACTGACGGCAAAGTATCTAAATAAAAACGATAATTTCTCGCGTATAAATCAAGTTTTTCCTCATCAATCCGTCGGCTATCATGAATAACAAAAGGCGGTAAATACTTCATACCACATAAATTCGCCATGCTTTCTAAGGGCATTAAATAATCGCGCACCGCAAAGCGAAAACCTTGTCCACGTTGGAAAATATAATCTCTCCCTCCTGTTGAGGTAATCACGCCAAAATACTTTCCTTTAAGCGCTTTTCCGCCCTCACCAAAAGCATAGCCATACTCTAAAACAATATCTTGCCAATTTTTCAAAATTCCCGGCGTTGAAAACCAAAAAAAAGGAAACTGCATCAGCACCACATCATGCTTATCTAATAAAGCTTGCTCTTTTTTAGCAAAAATAAAATCATCAGGATATTCCGCATATAAATCATGAAAAGTGACATGTTCGGCACTTTTGGCAAGCGGGATTAAGCGTGCGTGAACACGCGATAAATGTAAGGCAGGATGTGCAAATAACAGTAAAATCCTCATAATTCCTCCTCAGGCGTTCGTGCAATCACTGACAACGCATGAACTTCTGTGCCTAATAAACTTTCTACCGCCGCAAAAACCGCTCTGTGTCGAGCTAAACGAGATAATCCCTCAAAACTTGAGGAAATAATTTTGACAGAAAAATGCCCCGCGCCTCCCGCAGAAGCATGACCAATATGCTGAGCGGAATCATCCTGAATCTCTAAATACGTTGGTTGAAACGCTTCTTGTAAACGATATTCTATCTCTCTTGCACGGACATTCAGTGTCATGACAAATCCTTACGTAAATACTTTCTTAATACCCAAAACTGTGTCGCCATAAACAAAAACGTTAGTACCATCAATCCCCAAAACTTAAATGAAACATACACATCATTGGAGAATTTAAGCGCAACGATAATATTTAATCCCCCTTCTAATAAAAAGAAGATGACCCATGCAATATTCAAGCGCACCCATAACCTTTCGGGCATATCAAAGGCAGCGTGTAACATTTTCTTCGTTAAATTTTCTTTTCCGACAAATTGAGACCCTAGAAAGACAGCCGCAATAGCAACATTTAAAACCGTCGGTTTCAGCTTAATAAATAACTCATCATGCACAATCAGCGTTATGCCTCCAAAAATCCAGACAACCGCTAAAGTAAGCCAATGTCTTTTCTCAATGATTTTTCCTGATAAACGCATCCATAAAATTTGTAATAAAGTAACCACCATAATCACGGCAGTTGCCACAAACATGGCTTGCTCAGGATACCCCATCCATTTCGTGATGACATAGGCTCCTACAAATGCCAAGACAGGCAAAAAATCCTGCATTAAAAACTCCTTTTATATTAGATAATTATTAAAATACACCAGCAAACACAGCGGCATATACTTTCTGCGCACCTGCCTTTTTTAAAGCTTTTGCTGCTTCATATAAAGTTGCTCCCGTTGTCGCAACATCATCCTATCAGCAAAAGACGAGCTGGTGGCTTTTGATTGACAACAAAAGCTCCTTGAATATTCTGTTTTCTGGATTTTCTAGGTAATGTAGATTGTGGAAAACGCTCTAGCTTTGTTAATAAATAGCGATTAACAGGATAATATCGCACTTTTTTTAAAGAACGCGTTAAAAAATGCGTTTGATTAAATCCTCTATGCGCCAATCGCTTTGAAGATATTGGCATAGGCACAATCTCATCCACCGACGGCAATGCCAATGTCGCTATCGACCGCCCCATCCAATCTAACGCCACCCTATCATTAGCATACTTCCCTTGCAAAATAATTTTTCTAGAAAAATCATCAAACGTCATTGAAACATAAAGACCATCTAAAAAAGGCTTTTCTTGCAAACATCGTCCACACATGGCGTTTTCTTCCTGCAAAACCTGTAAACAGCAGCGACAATGTATCGGTGCAACTGTTAAGTTTGCATCACACTGCGCACATAAAGTCGTTGAAGTCGCTTGATGGCAGATAAAACAGCTTAAAGGCAACCATTGCCGTAAATAAGTAGAAAAGCAGAACTTCTTTATAAACATCTTATTATTTTAACGCGACAACCTCCTTGAAGATAATGCTTTTCGAGATACTAAGAAGCACCATTTTTAGAATAAAAACCCTTATCTATTTCTATTAAGAGAGAGATAAATTCATCTAAAAAGTCTAATAACTTCATAGAATATTTAATTTTTTTATGGAATTTTTTTTTGATTTTTCTATTGTGTAAAAATTTTTAAAGCGTAAACTATGAATTAACTGTCATCTTTATGACTATGATAAACGTTATAAAAAGAACATTTAATCCAATATGGAGTGTTATGTGTAGCTTACGAACTTATTGGCAACAACTCTCATTACTACAAGAAATAGTGATTATTCTTGTGGTAAAACTCTTTGCAATTTGCCTAATTTGGTGGTTCTTTTTTGCGCATCATAAAGTAGAAGTTACTTCAGAGAGCGCGCTCTCTGCGCCTGCTATGCATGCCGATTTTCATAAGGAGTCTGAATAATGGATGTTATTGAGCTTTCGCGCCTACAATTCGCAATTACCGCATTATATCACTTCCTATTTGTCCCCCTCACCTTAGGACTGTGTTGGATATTGGTTATTATGGAAGCTTGCTATCTAATGACTAATAAAGTTATTTATCGAGACATGGTTCAATTTTGGGGAAAACTCTTCGGTATTAACTTTGCGCTTGGCGTTACCACTGGTATCACGATGGAATTCCAATTTGGAACCAACTGGGCATATTATTCTCACTACGTCGGTGATATTTTTGGCGCACCACTAGCCATTGAAGGCTTAATGGCTTTTTTCCTCGAGGCAACTCTCATTGGGTTATTCTTCCTTGGTTGGAATCGCCTCTCTAAACGCCAACATTTTTTTGTTACCATTTTCCTTGCGCTTGCCACAAATCTCTCTGGTTTATGGATATTGATTGCAAATGGTTGGATGCAGCATCCCGTTGGCGCAACCTTCAATTTTGAAACCATGCGGATGGAACTGTCTAATTTTTCAGCCGTCTTTTTTAATCCAGAAGCACAAAACAAATTTGTTCATACCGTGAGTGCAGGTTATGTTTGTGGCTCGGTCTTTGTTCTTGCCATTTCTTCTTGGTATCTGCTACGCAAACGTGATATCGATTTCGCCAAAAAATCCTTTCGAATTGCAGCTGCTTTTGGATTAGCCTCTATTTGCTCAGTAATTGTCCTTGGCGATGAATCTGGCTATTCCATTTCTAAAGCACAGCAAACCAAAATGGCAGCCATAGAGGCTATGTGGGAGACTGAACCGCCTCCTGCTTCTTTTAACCTTATCGCTTGGCCAAATGAAAAAGAAATGAAAAATGAATGGGCAATCGAAATTCCGTGGGTAATGGGCATTATTGGTACACGCTCCCTAGACACCCCCATTCCCGGCATTAGAGAAATCATTGCAGAAAATGAAGAACGCATTCGCAATGGTCTAAAAGCGATGCAAGCCCTAGAAATCCTACAAAAAGATAAACATAATACCGAAGCGTTAAAAGTCTTTAGAGAATATGAGGAAGATTTAGGGTTTGGATTCCTATTTAAATCTCGAACAGGTAATGACATTACTAATGCAACCGAAGAAGAAATCAAAACCGTCGCACGTCACTCTGTTCCTAAAGTCGCTCCCATATTTTGGAGCTTCCGCTTCATGGTCGGTTGCGGTTTCCTTATGCTCGCATTATTTATTGCTAGTTTCTGGTTTTCAGTTAAAGGTACTTTTCATCATCAAAAATGGTTATTGCGTGCAGCATTGTTTAGCCTTCCTTTACCATGGATTGCCATTGAATGCGGCTGGTTTGTTGCTGAATATGGTCGCCAACCTTGGACAGTTTATGGCATGTTACCGACCAATATGTCGGCCTCTAGTCTATCAACTGCAACCTTATATGGTTCATTAGCCGGCTTTATTACCTTCTATACTATTTTGCTCGTCATCGAAATGTTTTTGATGATTCGCTATGCCAAACTTGGACCTTCTAGCTTAGGAACAGGACGTTATGCCTTAGAAAAAATGAAAGGAGATAGCCATGGAATTGCTTGATTATGGAACACTGCGATTTATTTGGTGGCTCATAATGGTTTTTCTGCTTGTCGGATTTGCCATTATGGATGGTCATGATATGGGCATTGGTAGCTTGCTGCCATTTTTAGGAAAAACCGATGAAGAACGTAGAGTCATCATCAATACCGTTAGTGCGCACTGGGAAGGAAACCAAGTATGGTTTATTACCGCTGGTGGTGCTTTATTTGCAGCCATTCCTATGGTTTATGCCACAGCATTTTCAGGGTTTTATTGGGCGATGATGGCAGTCTTATGGGCACTTTTCTTCCGCCCTGTTGCCTTTAAATATCGTAGCTTAATGCCAGAGCATAAATGGCGCTTTGCCTGGGATTGGGGACTATTTATTGGGTCTTTTTTCCCACCTATCTTATTTGGCGTGGCCATTGGAAACGTACTATTAGGAGTGCCTTTTTACTTAGACGGCGATTTACGCTCTTATTACACCGGTTCATTTTGGGCATTGCTAAACCCTTTTGCTTTGCTATGTGGCTTACTATCTATCACCATGATTATTTTTCATGGTGCCGTATATTTAAGCCATCGGACCATTGGAGAAATCCACAATCGCTGCTTACCGGTGATTAAAATTAGTGGACTGCTAACAGGCATCTTATTTGCGCTCGCCGGTATTTGGATTGCATTTGGTATAAAAGGCTATTTAATTACTAGCGCCATTGATACTGCTGGTGCCAGTAATCCTCTCAATAAAACCGTCATAACAGAAACAGGGGCATGGTTAGCAAACTATCGTCATTATCCTTTGATTATTACCTTACCGATATTGGCTTACTTAGGTATTATTGGCGCTTGGATTTTTACCAATAAAGGTAAAACATTTATTGCCTTTCTTTGCTCGTCTGCCACTGTTCTAGCAATTATCTCAACTGCAGGCGCAAGTATGTTCCCATTCTTGCTTCCTTCATCTACTTTACCTAACACCTCCTTAACCATTTGGGACAGCACTTCTGGACAACATAGTCTATTGGTGATGCTAATTGCTTCTGTTATTCTCATGCCGATAGTCTTAATTTATACCGCATGGGCGTTCCGTATCATGCGTGGTAAAGTGACTAAAGAATATATTAGAGAAAACGAACACAGCGCCTACTAAAAGGAGAAAAATCATGTGGTATTTTGCTTGGATATTAGGATTAGGATTTGCGGTTTGCCTTTCAATCCTAAATGCGATGTGGGGCGACTTTGAGCATGACCGAGATCAAAACGTTGAATAACCAAAATCTTTTTTACTAATAAAAAATAAGAGCCGCAACTCGCGGCTCTTATCAATTGGAGAAAAAATTACGCAACATTAATAACCTTAGTTACAGCTGCCACTAAATCTTCCTCATTAAAAGGCTTGCAAAGAAATCCACATGCACCATACTTAATTGCTTGATAGTATAGTAAAATCACTTATAATCCAATCTATCCAAAGCAGATATAAAGAACAACTTGTAGTAGAATTATCAAAAACAAACTGAGCATATCCTATGACCTACTGCAGCCAATTCCGACAGAAAATTCTTAACGATATTGCTAATGGAGAAACTTGGCGCGCTGTTGCAAAGCGCTACAAGATCAGCAAATTCACCGTCTATAGCTGK
>NZ_LWHB01000080.1 GCF_001889065.1 Suttonella ornithocola
AAAACAGTGTAATTGTCATGGACAATGCCGCTTTTCATAAACGCAGTGATATTCAAGCAATCATTGAAGAGCATGGGCATGAGATACTTTGGTTACCCCCTTATAGTCCAGACTTAAATCCTATTGAAAAGATGTGGGCTTGGATTAAGCAAATACGCAAAGAATGGCGGATGGATTGTATTGATACTTTATGCTTTTATCTGCTTTGGATTGGGTTGGGTTTTAGATGATTGCACTATATTTGGATGAAATCACGCCTGAGCATCGCAGTCATAAATCAGAAAAGAGCCGATTTACTTTTTTTGCCAATAGTTTTCTTGGGAAAATGTATGTTGACCAAGTATCACCGAATGATATTGAGCTATTTATCCGTCAACGCAAAGAGAAAGTAAAAGATGCGACGATTTTGCGTGAGATTGGGATGTTGAGTGCGTTATTCACCCATTGCATCCGCTGGCGATATTGCCTCAGTAATCCAACCAAGTCTGCTCAAAAACCACCTGAACCCACACATCGTCAGCGACGTGTTTTTCCACATGAAATTGAGCAGATTTTAATGCTCTTACGTTATCGGGAAGATTCTCCTATTTTTCTGCGTTGCCAAGTCGCCGCTGTCGCTTTTTTACTTGCGATAGAAACAGGGATGCGTGCAGGAGAAATATAGTCAAATCAGCTAAAAAACAGAACGTTATCTACCGCTAGAATGGTTAGATAAGGGCTATAGGATGTTTTGTTTTTTAGCTGATTGCACTATATTTAGTATGACTTGGGATAATGTTTATTTAAAAGAGGGATATGTACATCTTCCTCGTACTAAAAATAACGATTGGCGAGATGTGCCGTTATCGCATCGGGCAGTTGAGTTGATTGAAAAAATGATTGGTTTTAGTGAGATAAAAGTTTTTAGTTTTGCCCAAGAATCCACTGTGCAGGCTTTTCGATTGGCAGTTAAAGCAGCAGGTATTCAAGATTTACATTTTCATGACTCTCGTCATGAAGCGTGCTCACGAATGGCATTGTTACCTGGTATAGATGTGATAAAACTGTCTAAAATTATTGGTCATTGAGATCCAAGATCGTTGATGGTTTATTTCAATCCCACAGCGCAAGAGTTAGTTTCAGTCATTTGTGGTTGATTGCTGTAAATAGTGATTTGATAAGGCTCTAGACTATCAGGAATAACCTGTTAGTCTAGAGCCATAATTTTTCTCTATGGGGCAACAAATTGTATTTTATCCTGTATGTGAAAAACATACATCGCTAATAATCCAATAATTCCCGAAGCAATTAAATAATAAATAGTGGGAATAATGGTTTTACGTAAAGTTAAACCTTCTCTTCCTAATAATCCGACGGTCGCTGAGGCGGCTACTACATTGTGAATAGCAATCATATTCCCTGCTGCTGCTCCAACAGCTTGTAATGCAAGAATAAATGTACCTGATACATGTATTTGCTCAGCAACTCCTAGTTGGAACTGACTCAACATCATATTAGAAACTGTGTTAGAACCTGCAATAAATGCCCCTAAAGCGCCAACTGTTGCGGCAAAAAAAGGATAAACCTCGCCAAATAGACTAGCAATTCCTCTAGCCATCATTATTGGCATAGAGACGATATCAGCGGCATTTACACCTGAATTAATCATAATTCTAACCATAGGAATGGTAAAAATTAATACAACTCCTGCACCTAGTAAAACACCTATGGACTCCTTCGTTGCCCTTTGTATCATATCATGACGCATTCTATGAAAGAACATTGCAAAAACTGCCGCGATAATCATTAAACCACCCGGAATGTAAAGTGGTTGAAATCCCGCGCTAATTTTTTCTACCCCCAAAATATTAGTAAATTTAAAATCAATAAATTTAGACCATGCCATAGCGTCTGGTGAAACTCGGGTAATCACTAATAAAGCTGTCATCAATACATAAGGCAACCAAGCAGACCAAAGAGGAATATGACGTGGTGTGCCAATATCATCCAATTTTATCTGTAAACTTCCTAACCAAGCTGTTGGCCAATTTTCAGGCACATCAAAATTCCATGGAGTTTTAGGGATTAGAAATCCCGCTTTTGCGGCAGGCAATACAATCATTAACCCAATCAATCCACCAAGAAGAGAAGGAAACTCTGGTCCAATAAAATAGCCAACAAAATAGTAAGGAAGAATCATGGCTAATGCGGCAAAAATGGCGAATGGAGCTACACCAAGCCCCTCTTTCCATGAGCGATTTTTACCAAAAAAGCGGGTAAGCATGACGCACATAAATAATGGCATAACTACACCAACAATAGAATGAATCATTACAACGTCATGTGTAACTAACTCTAAAAAACCTCGCCATGAAAGGTCTTGAGCAGCAAAAATGGGTTCTAAAGTCCCTTTATCTAATCCCCCATCAATTCCAATAACAATTGGAGTTCCGATAGCACCAAAAGAAACGGGCGTTGATTGCACCATCATTCCTACCATAACTGCACCCATTGCTGGGAATCCAATAGCAACTAATAAAGGAGAAATTACAGCTGCTGGTGCCCCATATCCAGCAGCACCTTCGATAAAAGAACCAAAAAGCCAAACTATAATAATAGTTTGTATTCTTCTGTCTGGGCTAATATTTGTAAATCCACTGCGAATTATTCCTATAGCACCTGATTCTTTTAGTGTATTTAGCAAAAATATCGCGCCAAAGGCAACCCACAATACACCTATAGCAATTACAATTCCTTGTAATGTTGAAGCTGCGATACGGAGCAAGTCCATTTGCCAAGCAAAGTCTGCAATGATGACCGTTATTGCAAAAACAATTGGCATTGCATATTTTGCCTTAATATGAAAGCCTACTAATAATATACCTGCTAATAAAATTGGCGTAAAAGCAAGTAATGCTAAGATTGATTGGGACATAATATTCTCCTCTATATGTTAAATTTTCAATAAATTATTTTTAATATTAAAGGTCAAAAGCAGCGTTAATCAAACGTTGAGTATATTCTGTTTGCGGTTGATAGAATATCTGCTCAGCAGTTCCTGTCTCCATAACTTTTCCTTTCTGCATAACAATTACTCTATCACTCATTGCCCGAACTACTGATAAATCATGGCTAATAAATAAATAGCTCAAGTGATATTTCTGTTGTAAACTGCGTAATAAATCTACAATTTTTACTTGAATAGAGCGATCCAGTGCGGATGTTGGCTCATCTAGCAAAACAAATTTAGGTTGTAAAATTATAGCGCGTGCAATAGCAATTCGTTGGCGTTGCCCACCGGAAAATTCGTGAGGATAGCGGTTAATCATATCAGGTGATAAAGCAACTTCTTCTAAGATAGTGGCTACTCGTTCACGGCGTTCTTTTCCTGATAATTCAGCTTGATGAACCAATAGTCCTTCACCAATAATTTCGCCAATGGTTAGACGTGGAGAAAGTGATCCGAAAGGGTCTTGAAAAACCATTTGCATTTTACTTTTAGTATCTCTTCGCTCTTTCTGTGAAAGCGTAGATAAATTTTTCTTTTCAAAAATTACTTTACCTTTATAGTCAAGCATCTGCATAACAGCTTTTCCTAAGGTAGATTTTCCTGAACCAGATTCTCCAACAACGCCTAATGTTTCTCCACTTTTTAGCGTAAAAGAAATATCTTCTACTGCTGTAAATACTGCTTTTGCTCCTCCAAATATTCCGCGTTCTGTCACAAACTCCACTCGGATATTTTTTGCCTCTAACAATTCAACAGCATCTTCGGCTATGGGGTGTTTTAAACCATTAGGAGTAGCATTTAATAGCTCAACCGTATATTGATGTTCTGGCGCAGAAAAAACTGTTTTAATATTACCTCTTTCAACGACCTCCCCTAAGCGCATAACACAAACGGTTTCTGAATAATGTTCAGCCAATCCTAAATCATGAGTAATAAAGATAATTGCCATCCCCATTTCACGCTGTAAATCATGAAGTAAGTCTAAGATTTCAGCTTGAATCGTAACATCTAGTGCTGTAGTGGGTTCATCAGCAATCAGCAAATCTGGCTCGTTAATCAATGCCATTGCTATCATGATGCGTTGTAATTGCCCACCAGAAAATTCATGTGGATATTGTTTTAATCTTTTAGCTGGCTCTTTAATACGAACGCGTTCTAACATCAATACGGCTTTTTCGCGTGCTTGTGCCTGTGAAGTCTTTGGATAATGTGCAAGCACAGTTTCGATTAACTGATTCCCTATCGTCATAAAGGGGTTTAAAGAAGTCATTGGTTCTTGGAAAATCATACCAATACGATTTCCACGCAACCGGCGTAAAACAGATTCTGGCGCTTTGAGTATATCTACTTCTTCAAAAATAATTTTACTCTCATCAGAGTAATGAGTAACGTTTGTAGGCAATAAGCGAACAATACTCATTGCAGTGACTGATTTTCCTGAACCAGACTCTCCGACTAACGCCAATGTTTGACCTTTTTCTAAGGAAAAAGAAACGCCACGAACAGCATTGACTTCTCCATGTGCCGTTTGAAAAGTAATATCTAAATTATCAACCGTCAACAACGACATATTAGCGCTCCTTAGGATCAAAGGCGTCACGCAAACCGTCGCCAATAAAATTAAAACAGAACAACATAATCGCTAGAAATAATGCGGGAAATATGAGTAACCAAGGTGCACTTTCCATTTGTTTTGCCCCTTCAGAAATAAGAACGCCTAACGAAGTCATAGGTTCTTGTACCCCCAAGCCTAAAAAGCTTAAAAAGCTTTCTGTCAATATCGCAAGAGGAATGGTTAATGTAACATAAACGACAACGGTTCCTAAAGTATTAGGAACAATATGACGACGAATAATAGATAGAGGCGAAACGCCTAATACTTCTGCTGCTTGAACAAATTCTTTATGCTTCAAGCTCATGGCTTGACCGCGTACAATTCTTGCCATTGTCAACCACTCTACAGCCCCAATAGCAGCAAACATTAAGTAAATATTACGCCCAAAAAATACCATTAATAAAATTACAAAAAACATAAATGGCATAGAGTAAAGGACATCCACTACACGCATCATAATACTATCTGTTCGTCCCCCTGCATAACCAGCGATAGCGCCATACGCAACACCAATAATAAGACTCACTGCTGTTGCACAAAGGCCAACTAATAATGAAATTCTCATTCCATATAACACGCGCACGAATAAATCTCGTCCATTAGCATCTGTTCCAAACCAATGACCGTTTTCTAAAGAAGGAGCGGTTTGAAAATCATCCCAAAAAACCTCATCAATAGCATAAGGTCTTAAATGTGGACCAAAAAAAGCCAATAAGATTAATACCAATAGAACAATCATTGCAGCAACTGCTGCTTTATTTGCAAAAAGGCGTCTCATAGCATGCTTCATTAAGCTATCGCCTTTTTTAGCTTTTAATGGCACGTTATGCAAAGTTTTTGTATCGTCTAATTTTTCTTCACTCATGATAATCTCACCTTTGGATCTAACCAAGCATAAGCCAAATCTACTAATAGGTTAAATAACACAATCAATACACCGTAAAAAACAACTACACCTAATACTAATGTGTAATCACGATTCAGTGCGCCTTGTACAAAATAGCGCCCTATTCCCGGAATACCAAAAATTTGCTCAATAACAACAGAGCCAGTTAACATAGCCGCACATGCTGGTCCTAAATAACTCACAATCGGCATAAGCGCTGGTTTTAAGCAATGACGTATGATAACAGCCTTTTCTGATAATCCTTTTGCTCTAGCAGTTCTTACATGGTTTGCACGCAATACTTCTATCATTGAGCCACGCATTAGTCGAGATACATAAGCGATTTGGGGAAGTACTAAGGCAATTACAGGTAATATCATTTGCTTCCAAGAATTTCCCCAACCACCGCTTGGTAAGATTTTTAATCCCCACCAAGTGAAGGGTAATACTACTAAAAATAGCTGTAATAATGGTGCAACTACAAAATTAGGGATAGTAATACCAGTCATTGCAGCGCTCATGACGGTATAATCTATTTTACTGTTTTGCTTAATAGCTGCGATAATTCCAAGGAAAGAACCAACCACTACGGCAATAGCAATCGCAGTAAAACCTAATTTCATCGAAACGGGGAAACCATATCCAATAAGCTCATTAACTGTTCTATCAGTATATTGAAAAGAAGGACCAAAATCGCCGCGTAAAATACTGCCCATATAGCGTAAATATTGCTGCCATAACGGCTCATCTAAATGATACATAGCATTGAGATTAGCTTGAATTTCAGGCGGTAAGGTTCGCTCCAAATCAAAAGGTCCACCCGGTGCAAAACGCACCATAAAAAAAGCTAAAGTAATGATGACTAATAAAGTCGGAATTGCCACCAATAGCCGTCTAAATACATAACGCCACATAATTTTCCTTATGTTAAACAATGGAATAAAAGCATTCCCAAGTAAAAATGGATATTTTTTTAGAGCCATATGTTAAAGGGAAAGATTTTTTATGATAACCTGAAAAAATCTTAACACAAGCCAAAGAGGAAAATATGCCTAAAACTGTAATCAAAACTCTAAGCGCAGCATTACTACTAGCTATAAGCACAACTAGCTTAGCAGAAATGGTTTTTAATCGAGGAAACGGTTCTGAACCTCATTCCATTGACCCACAAATTGCCGAAGGCGTTCCTTCTTCACACATCCAACGCGATCTTTTTGAAGGTTTAGTTGCAGAAGATTCTAAGGGCGAACTTGTTCCCGGTGTTGCAAAAAATTGGGATGTTTCAGATGACGGCAAAACATACACTTTCCATTTACGCGATACAAAATGGTCAGACGGAAGTCCATTTACAGCAG
>NZ_LWHB01000081.1 GCF_001889065.1 Suttonella ornithocola
CCTAGAAGTTACCTAAAAACAGTGTAATTGTCAATGGGACAATGTCCGCTTTTCAATAAACGCAGTGATAATTCAAGCAATCATTGAAGAGCATGGGCATGAGATAGTTTGGTTACCCCCTTATAGTCCAGACTTAAATCCCATTGAAAAGATGTGGGCTTGGATTAAGCAAATACGCAAAGAATGGCGGATGGATTGTATTGATACTTTATTCTTTTATCTGCTTTGGATTGGGTTGAGTTTTAGATGATTGCACTATAGATGGTTGGACTTCAAGGATGAGCGAAGAAGAATAACTAAAATACTACATTAAATCTGATCTGCCTTTCCAATCTTTCTATGAAATCCATTTTATTAATGAGTCTAGCTATAATAATTTACCCAAACACCAAGCTCTAACAATTCTTTTCTATCATTGGAGTCAATATGATTTTAATATGTTTTTAAAATTTAAAACATTGAAATTTCTATATTTTATGTTTTTTGAAAAGGTCTCACACTGTTTTTAATATGGTTATTTGTTAATAATTAGGATTTTTTATATTCTTTTGTTAAGATTATTTTAAACTTTATAGCTAAATGTCTTTAACTCACATACAGCGTTAGCTCGTTTTGCCGTACTGAAGTTGGCTGTCTGTGATTCGTCAGTTTGTATGCAAGCTAAACTCATTCAGCTATAACTATTTTAATTTTTTGTGTTGAATATTGCCTTTTCCTTCCGATGACTCTAGCTGTTCACTTAAATGGTTAAGTTTGTAGTAAACCGCATAATGCGCATCAAGGTTACGGTTGAGTTGTACAAAGAAAGGTTTGAGTGCCGTTTCTAAGCGGTTAATCAGTGGTACTAAGGTATTTTCTAAATTTGGCGTATATTTTACGGTATGAGCTAGATGCGTAGCAATACTGTCTAGCGCTTGGCTAATTTGTGTTGATGTGATTTGGGCTTGTAAGCTTTCTTGTAGGTTTTGGAGTGGCTGTGCAATTTGGGTGTGTAAAGTCGTGTGCAGATTCTGTAAAGGCGCAGCAATTTGTGCTAAAGCTTGCTGATTGCTGCTTTGAATGAGTTGCTCACCAATGTTTTGCAATTCTGCTCGAATAGCATCAACTTTATTTTGTGCCTTCACTTCCTGTATTCGCGCTGTAGTAGCCATATTTTCAATAGCCATTTCTATCGCGGTCTGCAGATTTTTCAGTTGCACAACGATTTTTTCCATTGGGTTATCGCTACCACCAAGGCTTTGTAAGCGTTGGAAAGTGGTTTTGATGTCTGTCCATCTTTGCGCTTGTTCAGCAGTCAGTCTGCCACGGAGTTCGTCAAGTTTGAGTAGATTGGCTTCGCTGCCGTCTTTGAGTAGCTGTGCTTCGCTTTGGTAGTGGTCATCAATCAGTTGTTCGAGTTCGCTATCACTGAGAGCGGTAGAAAGTTTTTCAGTGATTTTGTTCATATTGCGGTAGCTACCTTGTAAGCGGAACGGTGGCTCTGTGCGGTAGCGGTCTTCTTGTGCGGCAGAATCAATGTAAGCACGGTTTACGCGTAAGATAGTATCGCGCACAACTTGCATTTTTTGTAGCAAACTGATGATTTCATTGATTTCTGCTTGGCTATAGGGATAGTCTAAACGGCTATTATCTAATGGTTTACCTGCTGCGTGTTCAATGAGTTGCTCAAGGTCAGCTTTACTGCGCAAAGCAAGCGGAGCAAGGGCTTGATGCGAGGTAAGCGCATTTTCT
Source organism: Suttonella ornithocola (assembly GCF_001889065.1). Taxonomy (GTDB): domain Bacteria; phylum Pseudomonadota; class Gammaproteobacteria; order Cardiobacteriales; family Cardiobacteriaceae; genus Suttonella_A; species Suttonella_A ornithocola. The sequence goes on from NZ_LWHB01000081.1 coordinate 1,732, forward strand.
AGGTAGCTTTGTGCAAAGGCTTGCGCACTATTGCCGATAATTTCACCCAGATTGTAAATGTCTGCGCGGTTTGCCAGCATATCCGGAATATGAAATGCCTCGCCGGTTTCGGTGTAAGGGTTTCCTGCCATCACGATAGCGAATTTTCGTCCTCGAAGGTCGTAGGTTTTGGCTTTGCCTTGCCACACGCCATCAATACGACGCGTGCCATCACACAATGAGATAAATTTTTGTAAGAATTCGGCATTGGTGTGCTGAATATCGTCTAGGTAAAGCATGACGTTATTGCCCATTTCCAAGGCAAGGTTTAAGCGCATCAGTTCTTGTGCGGCGCTGCTATTGGGTGCTTGACTCGGGTCAAGTGAGGTAACGTCATGTCCTAATGAGGGACAGTTGATTTTAACGAAGATTAAGCCTAATCGGTTGGCAATGTATTCCATCAAGGTGGTTTTACCATAACCTGGTGGCGAGATGAGCAAAAGTAATCCCATTAGGTCTGTACGTTTCCCCTCCCCTAGCGTGCCAATTTGTTTGGCGAGGTTATCGCCAATGAGAGGCAAATAATGTTCGTTGATAAGTTTGTTGCGTACAAAGCTGCTGAGTGGCTGTGCTTGTAGTTTGTCCATTTCTAAGCGTTCCCGCGCCTCAATCAGCAGTTGTTGACGCAATTCTCGATAGCGGTGATAAGCAGGTTGGTCAATATCGCGGTGATGAATATTGCGTTGAATAAAGTCATCAAGGTAACCGCTTAATCGCTGGTTTTGTAGCAAGGAATGTTCGCCTAATAGGGGCGCGGTTTGATAGCGCAAATCAGCTGCGCTCGGCGCAAGATAGAGGCTGCCTGAAACGGCAAGCGCGGCAGCGGCTTCGTTTAAGTAATGCGTGTCTTGTTGTTTTTGTGCGCATAAGGCTTGTAACCATTGGCTTGCCAGATGATAGCGCGCGGCAATGCTACGAGTGCTTAGGGTTTGTTGTAGGTCGCGCCATTGTTCTTCGCTGAGGTTTTGCGGTAGTTCAGTGCGTAACTGTTGAGCATATTTACTCAGTGGGAAGGTGATATCTATATCGCCTTTTGCTTCCCCTAAAACGGCTGCTAAAAAGCTCGCACTCGCGTTTGTTTCAGCAGAATTGATTGTAATTTTATGTTTATCTGCATACGCCTGCAATTGAGGAATGAGTTCAGCAATGAGCGCCTCTTTGGCGTGGGTTTGCTGTAAGGCATCGACAATGGTATCAGCGGCACGCGCTTGGTCAGCAATCGCGCTATCGCTGTTTTCTGCCCAATAGAGCATCGCTAAAGCGCGCGATTGCGGTGCATAGCTGAGATTGCCAGCTTGACTGATTATCGGTAACAGGGTTTGTAGGATTTGCGCGCTATCGTGGTCATGAATACCAGTTTCGTAGTTTTCTTCGTAATGGGTCGCGGCATATTGTTTGATGCGTTGTTGTAGTGCCTCTGGGTCTTGTGCCAGTTGTGCTAAACGGTCTAGGTTTAATTCGTTTTGTTGTGCTTGCGCTTGCGCAATCAGTTGGTAAGCCAAATATTCACTACGATATAGGTTAGCGCTTTCAGCAGGGCTGTTCATTTCCCAATAAGGGCGTAGCGCGTCGAGTTCTGGATGCTCTAAGGGTTCAAAGTATTGCGTGCCGCTAATATGCAAGGTGAGATGTTCTCCCCGCGGCATTAGCGTTAATTCTGGTGCTTGTTGGTTCACGCTAAAGCGATGGCGAGGCCCTAAGCGAATGCTATCGCCATCATAAAGTTCGGTTTTATCGCGTAAGCTACGAATGGCTTGCGCTTGTAGCGCTTTGAGTTTGGCTTCGATATCGTCTGCGCGGATGATTTCGTGAATGTCGCGCAGTTTTGCCATGATGTCGCGGCATTTGTGGATGAGTGCATCGCTGGCAAGGTAGCTGTTTAAGCTGTCTTCGTCGGTAAAGGTTTGTAAGCGTTTGCTAATAGTTTCCAGTAAACGCTCAGCAGCATCGCTTTGTTGTTGCGCTTTGCGTTGCCGCGCATCAAGTAGCTGCTGCCGACGTGCTTCAAAAGTGCTTTGGATATCTTCGCGTTTTTCAAAAATAGCGCTGAGGTAGGCGTCTTGCTCACCAAATTGGCTTTCTAGGCTTTCTAGGCTTTCTAATTGAATGAGTAAACGGCTTAGGGCGCTATCGCAGGCTTCAGGTGTGTCCGCTTCATTAAGCGCATTGCCCGTGCTTTGTGCCAGTAGGTTAATTTGTGCGGCAAATTGTGCGGCATTTTCGCTTTCTCCAAGATTTTGTTTTTTCTGTCGCAAGCGGGCGCGTTGTTGATTGAGATTCGCGTATATTTGGGTAAGGTTATCAATAATGCGAGTGCGTTCGTTGGCATCGGTAATGTCTAATGTTTGCGCAAGTTTGCTGATTTCATCAAGCTGGGTCGCGGTTTCGCCAAGTTGTGCTTGAATGGGGGCAAGTAAGCTCACCGCATTAGCGCCTTCAATTTGTTTGCTAGCCGCCTCTATATCTGCAATGAAAGGCGCAAAGGCATTATTATCGGCAAGATGCTGTGCTGCTTTGCTTGCAAAGCTTTGTTGCTCAGTTTGTAAGGTTTGGTTGAGTTGCGCCAGTTTTTCTTGGTCAATGTAACGACGTTCACCAAGGGTAATCAGTTTTCCTTGTGCATGACGAATTTCACTTAGGCTTAGCGCGTATTGTCCAATATGGTCATGACTGCGCGTGTGAATGGTGCGCAGTAGGTTCTGTTGTGCTTGCGCAGCATCATTGAGCGCTTGCTCGCTTTGCTGTCGAATGGTTTCGATTTTCTCGAATTCATCAATAATGGCTTCACTGGTTTGGTATAAGCTATCTAATGTTGCTTTTAACGGCGCTATTGCAGGATGTTGGCAAGTTGCTGGGTCTGTTAGCCAATAATGATGGTCACTTACCGCAATAATACTTTGGCGCAAATGCTCGTAAATGGTCATGCTAACCGTCTGTTTATCAATCAAGCGACTAATGCTATATAAGTCTGAAATCCCACGGACTAGTTCTGGATTGCCAATATGGCTTAACGGATTATCGTCTATGGGACGGGTATCGGCATATTCATCGCTGTAATAAGGCGTCTGCCAGATTTGCATGGGATGGGTACGCGTCGGGCTTTCTTCAGCGGTAAAGAGTGTTAAGCGTCCATTGGCTGCGAGCGCGTAACCATGCCCATAAATGGGATTTTGTAGGGTTTTATTGATGAGATTGTAAGCGTATAACCCAAAGATGCCTTTATCAGGATTGTAGAAAATATAGAGGAAATCTTCGCCGTTGGGTGAGCGAATGTGTTTTTTAATACGCATATGCGGACGGGCATCAAAGCGCTTTTGTTCGCCACTTTGTAAAGTATAACCACCAGGGAAAATAATGCCATGGTCTTCTGGTAGTGCCACGCAAGAAGCGCCAATGAGGTCTTCTCGGGTCAGTATGCCAGTGAGTAAATTGTAGTAGTAATAACGCGCGTCTTCGCGATAGGGCGTGATTTTTAAGAGCAAAAAGCCTGCGCGTTCGCCATATTGGATGTCAATATCATTTAACGATTGCGTGCGCTCTTTTAAAGTTTCACTGAGCAATAGTTTGCCTTGCGGGGTATTGTCTTCACAATAAATGCCTAATTCTCCATTTTGCGCACGTACGAATAACATGTTATTGACGTTTAAATGCGGATTACTGCCTTCGCTTAGCTGTTCACGCCCCACAGAATGCCACGCAAAATCATGACGTGGCGGCATCTCAATATCACGCTCTCCACGATTATCAATGTATTCAACGGGTACACCATTGGCATCGGTTTGCCAACGAAAAACACGGATATCTTCACGACGTTCTCCAATTTGGAAAGCAGCTAATAGTTTACCGTCTTTATGGGTGAGTTCGGTCAGGCTAGTCTGTTTATAATAGCGATACAGCTCTTCAAAATCGCTTTTAAAACGCGCCTCATCTAAAAACGTTCCCTCTAACGGCAAGGGCTCTGCGCTTGCTTGTCCAGTTTCTGTATCCTCAACATGAATTAAGCTAAAAACATCGCTAACCTTTGTTTCTGGTTTCAAACCGATAAAGACGTTATAGCCAAATAGCAAATGTTCACCAATTTGCACCATGTCGCGAGCGATACAATTATTTTCTGTACGTACTCGAATGCGCCCATCAACGTGCATTTCACTTAGCCCAAAGCTTTGCTCACGCGCTTGGTTAAGTGCTTGCGTTTGCGCAATCAGCGTATTGCTCTGCTCAATTAAGCGCTGACGAATGAGGGTATAGGCATTGCTTTCAGAAACGGCTTGATTAACGGTTTGCTCTGCGGCGCTTTCAGCCGTTTGTGGCGTTTGATTAGCATCGGTCATGGTGCAGTTCTCGTTTATTCGTCATGATGGGAAAACCCAACCAACGCATTATTTTTATTGTTCATAACACGTTGGTGAGTTGCACGATTTGTTTTATGAAAGCAAATTCGGCGGCGATGGCGGATTATTTTGCTTGTTTTGCGAAGTCCTTTTCGCTTCATTATTGGTTAAAAAGCGGCTCAACAAACTACTCACAATCTCGCTTTTATCCGATAAACCATCAATGGCTTTACCTAAAGACAAGGATTTTGCAAAAGTATCAAAGAAATGTTGCTCACCGCCAACAATATCGATTTTTGCTTTTTCCAATGCCAAGGCGAGGATTTTTGCATTTTCTTGAGAAACTGCTTTACCCGCCTCAATCGCAGCTAAAGTTTCGCGTAAACGCGTATCAAGGTTCATTCGATACTCTTCATGACCGCGAGATTCATCTGTCATCGTATTCATCGCTTCAAATTTCTCAATTAAACCACTTGCTTCTGCTTTAAATCGGGCAAGTGTGCTTTCTGCTTCGGCATTACCTTGTAAGCGAGTCACTTCTGCACTTGCCTCCCCTTTTGCACGAATCACGCCTGCTTGTGCCATACCCTCTTTTTCTTCTGCCAAAGCGGAAGCCTCGCCTTTAGCGCGAATAACATTTGCCTGTGCCATGCCTTCTTTTTCTTCGGCAATCGCGTTAGCTTCACGAATACGCGCTTCTGCTAAACCATAAGCTGCACGCTCTGCTTGAATCCCTTCTGCCATTTTCTTCTTCGCATCGGCATTTTTGACAGCGGCTTCTAAATTGGCTTGAGCCATTGTGGTGACTTCTATTGCGCGATGCTTAGAAGCCAGCTCATCAGCTTCTGCTTGTTTAACCGCATGGACTTTGCGTTCTTCGGCTTCCGCTTCAGCTTCTAAAATACGCACTTGTTTTGCGCGCTCGGCTTCAGAAACTTGGCGAACTTCATTGATACGCTCTTCCTCAATCGCCACCGTTTTATCAACCGCAATACGTTCCCGAATCACATTAGCAATTTCTTGTTTTTGTTGCTCAATCGCTTTCTCTGCTTCAATGCGTTGTAATTGCACATCGCGTTCGCGTGCCACAATTTCTAACTCACGCGCACGGTTCACTTTCTCAATTTCAATCGCTACTGCCCGCTGACGATTTTGTGCGGCAACTTCTACTTCTCGCTGCTGATTTTCACGTTGTACCGAAAGTTCTTGTTCACTCAAAATAAACGCCATTTCCCCTTTACGACGTTCTTCTTGTACTTTACGCGTTTCTGCTTCCTCACGCGCCCGTAAGCTCGCCACTTCTCGCGCTTGTTTGGCTTCAGCATCTGCTTGTTGACGTTCTAACTCCAACATCGCTTCGCGCGTTTCCACATTTTTCTTTTTAATCGCTAACTCTTCGTCGCGCTCAAACATATTGGTTTGAATATTTTGTTTGGCGGTTAATTCCGTGATTTTACGAATGCCTTCCGCATCTAAAATATTATTGGGATCAAGCGCGCTTTTTGGCGTTTGCTCAATATAGATACTGTGTTTTAACGCAAGTATCAAAAAATAATAATTTTTATCCATTTGATTTTAAATAATATTATTTTTATGAAATTGAATCTTACTTGGGTCAAAATAGGTATCGTGCTTTATAACATGATAAGCATAAATGACTAATTTACGCATCATCATGACGTATATTTGCTTAGGATGTTTACCTCTAGACTGGTGATATTCAAACCATGGCTTAAATAATTTTGACCTTTTACACGCTGTTAATGCTGGTAAATACAGACTTTTCCGAACAAATTTATCGCCCATCTTAGATATTCGGCTTTTGCTCCGCACACTGCTCCCAGATTCAACGATGATGGGCGATAAGCCTAGGTAACTCACAAGATGATTATAGCTGGGGAACCGCTCAATTTCGCATAGTACCGATAAAAGCACGTTAGCTGTTTTTTTACCAATGCCTATAATTGTAGTAAGTCGCTGTTGTTGGTTATTAAGTTCTGCGGATTGGCTGATATAGTTTTGCAGTTGCTGTTCTATTCGATTAATTTCTTGGTTTAATGCGCTCAATATGATTTCGATAGATTCAGATACGCAAGTTTCAGCAACTTTTTGGCGGTTGAGTTCCATAGTGCGCAGTTTTGTCAATTGTTCTAGTCGTCTTGTTAAGTTTTTGAGCATTTGCGCTTGCTCTTTTGGCGGTTGCCATGGTTCAGGCTGGTTAATTTTACAATATTGCGCAATCAGTTTGGCGTCTTGTTTATCTGTTTTGGTACGACTTAGAGTTAGTCGGGCATAGGATTTTATGCTGTATGCGTTAACAACGCTGATAGTAATATTCGCTTGGTATAGCGCATTAGCTATCGCGTAATAGTAGATACCTGTATATTCACAACACACATGGATTTTATCAGATAGATTATTCAACCTGTTTATTAGTTCATTATACCCCGCTGGACTATTGTCAAGCTGATAGCTTTTAGCGCTATCGCCATTAAGTTCGCAAACGTCTATGCTATATTTTGAAATGTCTAAACCAATATAAATCATGAGGGTAACCTTATGAATACGGCGTCCTGCGCCAAGATACTGTAGGGATTAAAAATGCCTGCATCATCAAATCTATAGTTCGAAGTCATGCTTCATGCAGAACATGATTGATGCAGGCAAAAATTAAATTGTTATTATTCCTCCCCTTCTGTAAATCATACCCTTTATTTTTTGCTGTGCTTGTCAAGGGAAGCTGCGCCGTTTTCGCTATGCTCAAACGCCCTTGACAAGCGCAAAAAAACAGGGTCTTTTCTACAGAAGGGGATGGAATAAACTACCCTTGCGGGTCAGTGAAATACATACTTAATTAGCAACATCGCGGCAAAACTGCCGCAAAACCAGCCCCCAAATGCCCATAAATTTCGCTCTAAGCGACTACCGTAAATTTGGTGAATGTTTTCTAAATAATCAATAAGAAATGGGAATAAATTTTTGTTATCAAAAATCAAACTTGATACATCTTTTTCATACTCTGAAATAAGCTCCTCTTTTTTACTAATACCTTCTTTCGTATCAATAATATCCTCTATAGCCAAAATATTTTCCATAACTTTAATATTTTTGTGATGAATTTCTTTCGCTAAAGGAATAAAGTCCGAAATGGCTAAAATATACTTTGCTTTCTTATAATTCATAAATCCTCTCAATAACTTTGTTGTTTAACTGTTATACCTCTGGGCAGCGGACTGTTAATAACGGTCAAACACTGAGCATGAGGCATATGTAATGTAACACCGTTCGCACCAAAGCACATACATCTGTTTATTTTACGATTTGCAGCACAGCCCATAACTGGCACAGTTTCTGGCGTGTTCGTCCAGTTATACGGCGAATTTGGTACGTTTGCTTGTTGCTCTGTTTGCAGTGTCGGTGTTGATGCAACTTGTTCCGCAGCTGATGCCTTTGCTAGTGCTGGTTCGGATGGCTTTATCATGCTGAAGTACATGAATCTGTAGCCAAGATATACCAAGGCTGGCACGAGGAAGCATAGCAGTAATTTCAGCTTTGCAGGCATCCGAAACTTGTGCGTGTGTATGGTCGCACTTTGATAATACTCATAATACTGCTTGGGAAATTTCCACATGACGCTGTCAGCGCGTTGTTGTTCTTTGCGATCGTTCGGGCTGTCGCAGACGTGCGACCATTCATAGCGCATGGCGCCGTGTATTCCCCTTGCGCGGTAGAAGTGTATGTGCTGTCCAGCCAGTTTGCGTACATGATGATGCACGAATGTAGGGGCTTGCGTAATGAATACGAGGTCATGCCCTGTATGACGATGAGTTTCCATTGCCGTAAGGCGCTCATCCTCAACTAAGCCACGTTTAGCATTTGCTGGGTAAAGGTGTGGTTGTTGGCATTCGTCATAAATTACCAGCGAGCCGTCAGGCGTATCACGCCAGTCGGCAGGCGCATCAAAGATGATGCTGGGATTATCAAACATTTCAGGTTTTAAGCCGTCGATGTTTTGATACACAGCCCGACCTGATTTATTGGCTTCATCAATGAGGCTGATAGCGTATAGGGTTTTACCTGAACCAGGTACGGCGGTCATCAGCGTTATCATGTTACAACTCCTACAAATACTTTTGCAGCATGGAAGGCAGCAGCGGTTGCTAATGCACTCACAATGATAGATAAGCCCTCAGGTACGCCAGCAATGGCTAATAAATCAAGGACAGCAGCAGGCAATTGAGATAACAAAGGCTGCAAGCGGGCAATACCTTCATCAACTAAATTAACTACGCCTTTATAAGTAAAGAAACCGATACCGAGCGCAGCGAGTATACGGAAAATCACCGATGACAGAACCCAAACAAGGACAACAGATAATAATTTAGCCACGGATTACCCCCAAGTTGATACGGATTGCGAGCAGATAAGCAGCTGCAAGAACTAAGTATTTAATCATGGCGGCAAAGTCGCACCATGGTTGGAATGATAGACGTAAATTACCTGCTAAGATGGTATTAATCTCGATAGGTGTTGGGCATGAGGCACTGCCAAAATCTACGGTACGTTTTTGCTCTATGCCTTTGCGTTCTTCTACGCCTTTAAATTCGGGTAATTCTTCATTAAATGGTTCTTTTATCCAGTCGTAAAAATCTTTATCTTGTTTGATGATTTGGAGCTGTGTATCGCAAAGAGTCGGCACGAGTTCACA
>NZ_LWHB01000082.1 GCF_001889065.1 Suttonella ornithocola
GAACGTAAAGAAGCGCTAAATCAAAGTAACATTCTTGATATCCTTCAAAAAACTGGGGTAAGCATTCTATGGTTAGATAATGATAGTGGCTGTCAAGGCACTTGCGATCGTATGACAAATGTTCAGAATTTTCCGAACAAGACATCTTCTCCCTTATGCCACGATGGAAGTTGCTATGATGAAATTCTTGTCAAAGAGCTCTCTCACTATCTTGATACCACTCCTATTGATAAAGACACTTTAATTGTTCTACATTTAATGGGAAGTCATGGTCCAACCTACTATAAGCGTTATCCAGAAAGTGAAGCCTTTTTCCAACCGACTTGTGCGCAAAGTGATATTGAAAATTGCACGCATGAGGCTTTAGTAAATACCTATGATAATACTATTAGATATACGGATAAGCTTTTATCAGAGGTTATCTCAATGCTTAAAAAGCAAACAAACACAAAAGCGACTTTATTTTATTTATCTGATCATGGGGAATCGTTGGGAGAAAATGGGCTTTATCTTCACGGAACTCCTTATGCTTTTGCGCCTAAAGAGCAAACCACTATTCCAATGATGATTTGGAGTGATAATCCAAAGCTACTATTTGATTGCCAAAAAAATACGACTCCTTATGGGCAAGATAATATCTTTTCCACTTTATTAGGTGCTTTTTCAGTGCAAGGTTCTCTTTATCAAAAGAAAGACGATATGTTAGCTAATTGTAAAATTTAAAAAGCACCCGTAAAAATAAACCCCGCATTTGCGGGGCTGGATTAGGCATATAGTTAAAATATGTGATTATTGAGCAGGTGCAACAATAACTTCTTGTTTCACTGGGCGCTCAACTATACCGTCAACCGTAATGACTACACGACGGTTAAGCGCACGACCTTCAGCAGTTTTATTAGAAGCGACTGGGTTATTTTCACCGTCACCATAAGCTTGGATGATTTGCGCTGGAACACCATTTTCAATTAAATAATTTGCTACAGTTGCTGCACGACGCTCAGAAAGTTTTTGGTTATAAGCTTCTGTACCAATTGAGTCAGTATTACCAACTACAACAATTTTTTGAACATCAGCACCACGAGCATTTAATTGCTGTGCTAATTGTTGAATAGCAGCTTTACCTTCGGGCTTAAGGTTATATTTGTCAAAATTAAAATAAGTATCAGCAGACAAAGTGATGACTTGTGATTCTAATACGCGCTCAACTTGGACAGCCGGCTCTTGTGCGCCACAGCCAGTAAGATTACGGTTGGCTTGAACAGTGACACATTCGCCAAAGTTGTTTTTAACTAAAATTTGTTCGCCGCCGGCATTGGAAGTTAAATCTTCCAATTGAGTTTGTGCAGAAGCATAGCTTGCAAATGAAGCAAGTACAGCAACCGCAAGTAGTTTTTTCAGTTTCATTGTATTCTCCCAAATAACAAAACTTGCAAGTTCGTTGTTTAGCGTGGCAGACAACACCTGTTGTTTGTGCCGTTCTGATGCACGGATATCGGGTGATACCCATCCAATGCGCATAATAAGCGGTTTGTAGTAAAAATGCAAAGAGAAAGTATTAAAAATGCAACGATAATCCTATTTATATGTGGTAAAAATGACACATTCACGAACCTTTAGCAGAACATGATAAAATAACAATTTTAATTTATGCCGGTCACGGCTATTTATCGCTAAAGAAGGAACAGCTAATGAGCGATTTTGCCCGAGAAATTCTTCCTGTTAGTCTAGTAGATGAAATGCGCAATTCCTATCTAGATTATGCAATGAGCGTAATCATTGGTCGCGCCTTGCCTGATGCACGCGATGGCTTGAAGCCAGTGCATCGTCGGGTATTATTTTCTATGAATAAAAATGGGAACGCTTGGAATAAGAAATATGTCAAATCTGCTCGAGTAATTGGGGATGTGATGGGGAGCTACCATCCTCATGGTGACAGCGCGATTTACGATACATTGGTGCGTATGGCACAACCTTTTTCTTTACGCTATCCACTTATTGATGGACAGGGAAACTTTGGTTCAATTGATGGTGACCCTCCAGCTGCACACCGTTATACCGAAGCGCGAATGGCAAAAATTGCACATAGCTTACTGACTGACATTGAAAAAGAAACCGTCGATTTTGTGCCAAATTATGACGGCTCTCAAACTGAGCCAACAGTACTACCAACGCGCATTCCTAATTTATTGGTCAATGGCGGAACGGGAATTGCCGTTGGGATGGCGACCAATATTCCACCACATAATTTAGGAGAAACCTTAGATGCTTGTTTACATTTAATGGATCATCCAGAAGCAAATACGTCAGAACTCATGCGCTTTTTACCGGGACCTGATTTTCCAACTGGAGCATTGATCAATGGTAGTAAAGGTATTAAAGAGGCTTACGAAACGGGTAGAGGTCGAGTTTATATTCGTGCAAAAACGCATATTGAAACCGACGAGCATAATGGCAAACAGTCAATCATTGTGGATGAACTGCCCTATCAAGTAAACAAAGCCAACTTGCTAACAAAAATCAGTGATTTGGTTAAAGAAAAGAAAATTGAAGGAATTACTGCACTGCGCGATGAGTCGGATAAAGACGGTATCCGGATGGTGATTGAGCTGCGTCGCGGCGAAGTTGCTGAAGTCATTCTCAATAATTTATTCCAACTTACTCAGCTACAAACCGTCTTTGGCATTAACATGGTTGCTTTAATTGGCGGACAACCTAAAATTCTCAACTTACGCGAATGTTTGAACATTTTTATTTCACATCGCCGTGAAGTGGTGACACGTCGTACCATTTATGAATTACGTAAAGCCCGCGAACGCGCACACATTTTAGAAGGTTTATCCATTGCCCTTGCCAATATTGATGAAGTTATTCAGCTAATTCGGGAATCTGTAGGTCCATCTGAAGCAAAAGCGGCTTTACTTGCCCGCGCTTGGCAGCCGGGACAAGTGGTGGATATGCTTGCACGTGCGGGCGCAGAAAATTCTCGTCCAGACAGTTTAAGCCGTGAATATGGTTTAATTGATGGACAATATTTCCTCTCACCAGAGCAAGCACAAGCGATTTTAGATTTACGTTTACACCGCTTAACTGGTTTGGAGCAAGATAAAATTATTGAAGAGTTTCAATCCATTATTAAAGATATCGAAAGCTTTTTAGATATCTTACAAATCCCTGAGCGCTTAATTGAAGTCATCCGTGAAGAGTTATTAGAAATTAAAGCGCAATTTAATGACGAGCGTCGCACCCAAATTCTTGATCAGCACTTAAATCTATCATTAGAAGACTTAATTGCCGAAGAAGATCGAGTCATTACCCTTTCACACGAAGGCTACATTAAAGCGCAACCACTCAGTGATTATGAGGCCCAAAAACGCGGCGGAAAAGGACGTAGCGTTACTGCCGTTAAAGATGAAGACTTTGTTGAACAATTATTTGTCGCCAATACGCATGACACCATGTTGTGCTTCTCTAATAAAGGTAAAGTTTATTGGTTAAAAGTCTATGAATTGCCGCAAGCAGGACGTAATGCAAAAGGCAAGCCTATCATCAACCTGCTACCTTTTGAAAAAGATGAACGCTTAAATGCAATTTTAACCACTCGTGAATATCCCGAAGACCAATATCTCTTTTTCGCTACTAAAGGTGGGACGGTGAAAAAAACACCATTAGCCGAATATTCTCGCCCTCGTGCAAGTGGCATTATTGCCATCAATCTATCTGAGGACGATGAATTGGTAGATGTCGCTATTACTGACGGCAGTCGAGATATCATGCTATTCTCAAACGCAGGTAAAGCTGTGCGTTTTGAAGAACAAAAAATCCGTAGCGTGAGCCGTGGCGCAACAGGCGTCAAAGGTATGACGTTAGAAAATGGACAACGCGTTATCGCATTATGCGTCGTGCAAACGCAAGGCGATATTCTCACCATTACCGAAAATGGTTACGGGAAACGCACTCCCGCCGAAGACTATCCAACCAAAGGGCGTGGCGGTAAAGGCATTATTTCTATTGCTTGTAGCGAACGTAACGGCGATGCCGTTTATGCCGTACAAGTTTCCGAAGACGAGCAAATCATGTTAGTTACCAATAACGGCACTTTAGTCCGTACGCGTGTTTCAGAAATTTCAGTGAGCAGACGTAATACGCAAGGCGTTCGCTTAATTCGCACTAGCGACGCGGAAAAACTTATTGCGGTTGCGAAAATCGTATCGGAAGAAAGTGAAGAAGAACCATCAAATGAGGAATAATAATGAAGCGCACTTTTCTCTTAGCGGTTTTATTTCCTTTATCAATACTGGTTCATACTGAGCCTTATCGCGCCTTTGAATTTGAAACCATCAAGCAATCTCAAAATAACGGTCAAGTGTTGATAACCCTTGACCCGATTTTTGAAGCGATTGATCAACTATGGCAACATGCAAAAGGTTATCCACCACAGTTTGATAATGAACAAGATAAAGCGACCGCTAAAAAAGATGCGATAGTACTCAACAAGCTGCTAACCACTGTCTTTGAAACTCAGCAAAATGCATTTGATGCTGAGCAAAAACAATGGATAATTTTAAATTTGGCACGCATTTCTACAGTAGCTCATAATTTAGATATCCCTCATGCATGGAACGCAGCAGAACATTATTACCAACGCTTGCTTCAGCAACAATCAACTCCTGCATTAGAAGAAGAATATGGCGTTTTTTTCGCAAACAGTGGAAATCTTACCGAAGGGAAAAAATGGCTAGAAAAAGCACTCAAGCACGGTCAAAAAAGTGCTAATTTTGGCTTAGCAATTGTCGCGTTCTCTGAAAATCAGCCTCAAAAGGCACAAAAATACCTTAAACAGTATTTAAAACATTATCCAAACGATAACCATGCACAAGAATTATTAAAAGCATTGGCAGATAAGAAACTCACTGTGAATAAATGTCAAACCCAAAGTACTAACGATAATCCAACCTGTCAAATCATCAAAAAAACACCATGAAATCTTTAGCTGAACTCCGTCAACAAATCGACACGCTTGATGCCGAAATTCTTACCAAACTTTCCGAACGCGCTCGCTGTGCGCAACAAGTTGGGGAAGTGAAGAAAGCAGAAAGCGGACATACTAATATCGTCTTTTATCGTCCAGAACGCGAACGCCAAGTATTGGAACGCTTAAAATCGCTTAACCAAGGTCCTTTACCGGATAACGAAGTGGCGCGACTATTTAGAGAAATCATGTCCGCTTGCCTTGCATTAGAGTTACCCTTAAACATTGCTTACTTAGGTCCTGAAGGGACCTTTACTCAAGCAGCCGCACTTAAACAATTTGGGCATTCCGTGGATACTCAGCCTATGCGTAGCATTGCAGATGTCTTTAAAGCCGTTGAAACAGGGGAATGTCAGTATGGAATTGTTCCTGTTGAAAACTCTACCGAAGGTATGGTTACCCACACGCTAGATACCCTTGCTCTTTCGCCACTCAATATTTGCGGAGAAGTGCAGCTGAAAATCGCACAAAACCTATTAAGCAAAGCTACGCAACTTTCCGACATACAGACCATTTACTCACACAGTCAATCGCTTGCCCAATGCCGACGTTGGATTGCCGAACACTTACCTCATGTGGAATTAATTGTTGTCGCCAGTAATGCCGAAGCCGCCAAACGCGCTGCACAAGATACAAATACCGCAGCGATTGCTGGCAAAATGGCAGCCGATTTATACGATATTCCTGTCCGATATAGCCATATAGAAGATGACAGCAACAATACCACGCGTTTTCTCGTCATTGGTAATCAATACATTGATGCGAGTGGCTCGGATAAAACCAGTATTTTAGTTTCCGCACATAATCGTCCCGGGTTGCTCTATAAATTGCTTGAACCGATTGAACGTCACGGTGTAAATATGACGAGAATAGAATCACGCCCCAGCCGACGAGGAATGTGGGAATACATATTCTTTATTGACTTAGAAGGTCATCAAAGCCAGCCAGAAATGCAGACCTTATTTGCCGAAATTCGGCAAACGGCAAGCCTTTTCCGCGTATTGGGAAGCTATCCAAAAGCGGCAGAATAGAAATACCTATTATTTTTCATCTCATGCATTATCTTAATTAAGGACATATTTTGCTCACTCACTCATCACTTGGCAAAGTTGCATTTATTGGTATTGGTCTAATTGGTGGCTCTTTAGCGCTAGCATTAAGACGCGCAAACATTGTTGATGAAATTCTTGCAATTGATGCTTCTAAAGCTGCTCTAGCTGAAGCTTTAGCGCTTGGCGTTATTGATCGCGCTGTAGATTGGGAAGATTTATCAGAAGCCGATATTATTGTTTTATCTACCCCAGTAGATGCCTTATATACCGTCTGCCAATCATTAGCACAAATTTCTTTAAAAGAAACCGTTGTCATTACAGATGTTGGCTCAACTAAAGGCTCTGTATTAGATGCTATCCGCCAAGCCTTTGGCGATATTCCTGATAATTTTGTCCCTGCGCATCCAATTGCGGGACGAGAAAAAAGTGGCGTTGCTGCTGCCGATGCCACCTTATTCCAACGCCATAAGGTCATTCTTACGACACTAGATAATACAGATAATCGCGCCTTAGGGATTGTTAGCCGTATTTGGCATGCAGCTGGCGCGCTAATCAGTTATCTTTCTATTGACGCACATGATGAGATTTTAGGCGCAACTAGTCACCTACCTCATGTGCTTGCCTATCTGCTGGTAGATATGCTTGATCAAGATCTCCATCACGAAGAAATATTCACTTACGCCGCTGGCGGTTTCCGAGACTTCACACGGATTGCTTCTAGCTCTCCAGTCATGTGGCGTGATATTTGTGTCCATAATCCAAACGTATTACGCCGCTTATTAACGCAATATCGTCGCAGAATTGAAGCGTTCGAAACATTATTAGCAGAAGGAAATGGCGACGATATTGAAACGATTTTTTCTCGTGCCAAACGCGCACGCGACACCCATTATCAAAAGGAACAACAATCATGACAATTACTTGGCACAGTCATCCTTGCCAGAAAATAGAGGGCGATATTTCTGTCCCCGGCGATAAATCCATCTCACACCGCTCTATTATGTTGGGGGCTTTGGCTGAAGGCACTACAGAAGTCAGCGGTTTTCTAGAAGGCGAAGATTGTTTAGCAACGCTACGCGCATTTCAAGCAATGGGAGTCCCCATTACTCACCATGGCGAAGGTAAAGTAACCATAAAAGGACAAGGCTTATACGGACTACAAGCGCCCAAACAAGCGCTAGACGTTGGTAATAGCGGCACCAGTATGCGTCTGATGGCAGGTGTTTTAGCAGGACAAAATTTCTCAAGTACCTTGATTGGCGACCAATCACTCATGAAACGTCCCATGCGCCGAGTTACACAACCCTTGACTCAAATGGGTGCAGATATTCAAACCAGCGAAACCGGAACGGCGCCATTAGTCATTCATGGAAAACCTTTAAAAGGTATCGACTTTCAAATGTCTGTTGCTAGCGCACAACTGAAATCCTGTTTGCTCTTAGCTGGTCTATATGCAAAAGGAGAAACTCATATTCATGAATGCGGAGTAAGTCGTGACCATAGTGAACGAATGTTACGAGGCTTTGGCGTTCAGATTACGCAAGAAAAAAATACATTAAGCATTGTCGGCGGGCAATCACTTAAAGCTTGCAATGTTATGGTTCCCGGCGATATTTCTTCCGCCGCTTTCTTTATCGTTGCAGCTTTAATTGCTAAAGAAGGTAGCCTTCGTATCCAAAACGTTGGTATCAATCCAACCCGAGCAGCCGTCATCGATATCCTTCAGCAAATGGGCGGGAATATTCAATTAGAAAATATTCGTGAAGCAGGTGGTGAGCCCGTTGCAGATTTAATCGTACACGCCTCATCATTAAAAGGCATCCATATCCCAGAAGCGCTTGTTCCAATTGCTATCGATGAATTTCCAATTCTATTTATCGCAGCTGCATGCGCGCAAGGCGAAACGACCGCTAATGATTTAGCAGAATTGCGTGTCAAAGAAAGCGACCGTCTAGCTGCAATGGAAGCAGGTCTCAAAATTTTAAATATTGATTGTGAAACTACTCAAGATAGCATTCACATCACTGGAGGGGAGTTTTCTGGTGGCACAATCAATAGCCATGGTGATCATCGTATCGCCATGAGCTTTGCCATTGCCGCCTTACGCTCATCTGCCCCTATCGGAATTTTAGATTGTGCAAATGTCGCAACTTCTTTCCCTAATTTTCAAACCCTAACCAATCATATCGGAATGCAGATAGAGGCACAAAATGCGTAAAATTCTTACCATTGACGGTCCGAGTGGCGTCGGAAAAGGAACGGTCGCTTTTCGTCTAGCTAAAGAATATGGTTGGCAATACCTAGACTCAGGTGCGCTCTATCGCCTCGCTGTACTACAGCTTCAAGATAAAGAATTATTAGAAGCTGATATTGAACAACAAATAACGGCAATCGCTAATATGGCTATTCAATTTATAACTCAAGACGAAGGAATTTCCACTTTTCTAAATGGAAAAAATGTTGACAAACAACTACGAACAGAAATCACAGGAAAACAAGCCTCTCTATTAGCCGCCAAACCTGAAATTCGTGCTACGCTACTGACTCTCCAACGAGAATTTGCTAAAAACTCTCCTTTAATTGCCGACGGACGAGATATGGGCAGCGTTGTATTCCCCGAAGCGTCACTAAAAATATTCTTAGATGCAGATAGCAAAGTTCGTGCACAACGACGCTATAAGCAGTTGAAAGCGAAAGGAGAAAATGTTAACCTAGCCACCCTTGAAAAAGAGATTGCTGAGCGTGATGAGCGTGACCGCAATCGAAAGACTGCCCCACTTATACCAGCTTCGGACGCGGTAGTCATTGATACAACTGAATTATCGGTTGACGAGGTGCTACAACAAATTAAAAATTTATTTGTAGCCCATTTTTTTAACTTGAACGGATCTTAGAGATTATCCATGTCAGAATCATTTGCAGACCTTTTTGAAAAAAGTATTGAAACGACCGAACTTAAACCCGGTGCCATTATTGAAGCCGAAGTCGTGGAGATTGGTAAAGACTTTGTTGTATTAAACGCCGGATTAAAATCAGAAGGATTTATTCCTCTATCTGAGTTTACCAATGAAAAAGGTGAACTTACTGTTAAAGAAGGCGATAAAGTTGAAGTTGCGCTCGAAGCCTTAGAAAACGGCTATGGCGAAACACAAATTTCTCACGAAAAAGCCCAACGTATCCGCACTTGGGAAATCTTAGAGAAAAAATTTAACGACGAAGAAACCGTTACTGGTATCGTATCTAGTCGCGTAAAAGGCGGATTTACCGTTGATGTTGAAGGCGTTAAAGCCTTTTTACCAGGCTCACTTGTTGACGTTCGTCCAGTTAAAGATCCTGGATTAATCGAAGGGAAAGAAATTGAGTTCAAAATCATTAAACTCGATCAAAAACGCAACAATATCGTTATCTCTCGTCGCGCTGTTCTAGAGAAAGAATACAAAGAAGAACGCGAAGAAGTATTGAAAAACCTTCAAGAAGGTGATGTGGTTAAAGCAGTGGTTAAAAACCTCACAGACTACGGTGCGTTCTTGGATTTGGGTGGTGTTGATGGTCTATTACATATCACTGATATGGCATGGAAACGTATCAAATACCCATCTGAAGTCGTTAATATTGGCGATGAAGTAGAAGTTAAAGTTCTAAAATTCGACCGCGATCGTGCAAGAGTCTCTCTTGGCTTGAAACAACTCGGTGCTGATCCTTGGGGCGATATTGCAGAACGCTATCCAGCAGATACCAAACTTCATGGAAAAGTAACCAACATCGCTGATTACGGTGCTTTCGTTGAAATTGAAGACGGTGTTGAAGGTTTAGTCCACGTTTCTGAAATGGATTGGACAAATAAAAACGTTAACCCACGCAAGTTTGTTGCGGTTGGTCAAGAAGTCGATGTAATGATTCTTGAAATTGATCCAGAACGTCGTCGTATTTCATTAGGTATGAAACAATGTCAAGCTAACCCATGGGAAGAATTTGGCAAACACTTCAATAAAGGCGATCACGTTAAAGGTCAAATCAAATCTATTACTGACTTTGGTATCTTCATCGGCTTAGATGGCGGTATTGATGGTTTAGTACACCTTTCTGATCTTTCATGGGATGACAACGGTGAAGAAGCCGTTCGTGAATACCAAAAAGGTCAAGAAGTAGAAGCTATTATCTTAGCAATCGATGCAGAACGTGAACGTATTTCACTCGGTGTAAAACAGCTTTCACAAGATAACTTTGCACAATTTACTTCTACAAATGCTCGTGGCGCAACTGTTAGCGGTAAAGTCATTGAAGTTGATGAGCGTCAAGCAACTATTGAGTTAGCTGAAGGCGTTACTGGTACACTTAAAGCTTCTGAGGCTGCTATTGAACGTGTAGAAGATTTAACAAAACTTTATAACGTCGGCGATGAAGTTGAAGCTAAAATTATCAACGTAGATCGTAAGCACAAAAATATCACACTTTCAGTTAGAGCAAAAGATGTTGCTGAAGAAAAAGCCGTTATCCAAGACTATACTCGTAAAGATAACCAAGCAAGTACCTCTCTTGGAGATATCTTCAAAGAATTAGAAAACTCTGAAGATTAATTTTTACAAACATCTTTTAATTATGATTTGTGGCTACATTGATTTGTAGTCGCAAAAATACTTTTCTTTTAAGGAATACGCATGACCAAGTCTGAACTTATTGAGCGTTTGAGTATGCGCTATCCTGAATTGCGTGCTCAAGATGTTGAAGAATCAGTAAAGCTGATTATCGAAAAAATTTGCCAAAGCTTAGAAAAAGGCGATCGTGCTGAAATTCGTGGATTTGGTAGCTTTTCATTACATTACCGTGAAGCACGTACAGGACGCAATCCTAAAACAGGTGAATCTGTAGAAGTTCCTGCGAAGTCTATTCCCTACTTTAGAGCCGGAAAAGAACTCAGAGAACGTGTTGATGAAAGTCTAAAAGACTAATAAAATGAAAAACACCAACAAAAACGCACAACGCCCATATTGGGCGTTGTTTTTATTTCCATTCAAGCTTTTCCAGAAATTATTTCTTAATTTTCAGAGTAGCATCCCTGTTTGGAGTTATAGCGGACTAATTATTATTATCTTCACTATTCTCTACCCGCCTACTTCTTACTCAAAAAAATCATATCCTTTCTCTAAAAGAGAATCAAAAACTACTTGTTTTTTACAAAAAGTAATTGATGGAGATACCGTGATTGCTATCTGCGATAAACGTCATTTACACATTAGATTGCAGGGTATTGATGCACCAGAAAGTTTACAATACCCATGGGGAAAACAATCTACATTAGCGCTACAAAAATATTTACCTAATAAATTCTATCTACAACCTACAGGTATAGATAAATATAAACGGCAATTGGGAATTCTTTACAATCAAAACCATGAAAATATTAATTTAAAAATGGTTAAGACAGGTTGGGCATTTGCCTATCGTTATAAAAATACAGAAAAAAAATATAAAGAATGCAGAAAAATTTGCTAAAAAACACAAATTAGGTTTTTGGGGGCAAAAAAAGCAACCTATCCTACCAAATATTTGGAGAAGATATCATCTTCATTACTAATGATATGAGACCTTTGCAAAATTCCGTTTTACGTGAATTTTTACTACTAGTAGAAAAATAACACTATAATTTTAATATGTTTTTACAATTTGAAAAATTGAAATTTATCTATAGTGAAAGGCTACTAGAATAGTTATAGTATTATAGTCAAATCACTTATAATCCAATCCATCCAAAGCAGATATAAAGAACAACTTGTAGTAGAATTATCAAAAATAAACTGAGCATATCCTATGACCTACTGTAGCCAATTCCGACAGAAAATTCTTAACGATATTGCTAATGGAGAAACTTGGCGCGCTGTTGCAAAGCGCTACAAGATCAGCAAATTCACCGTCTATAGCTGGATTAAAAAT